>JAEWQC010000205.1 GCA_023399355.1 Bacillota bacterium
GTATTAGTGGTTTCTGGACAATTCTATTATACCAAAAAGAGTGGGACTTTTATATATTTTATGACAGATTTGTATTAATTTATCAATGTTCATCCCAGCATTTCAGGGCTGGGAAAGTTGAATTATTTAATAAGTTGTATCCTTCAAGAGCGTATCCCAATTTATAAAGATAAATTTTTACTTTTATGATGTTTACCCTGTACTGGAGTCTTTTATCCCAATTGTTACAGGGATTGTTTCTTGATTCAAGGTAACCCACCTCTACCAGTTCTTTTAATTTTCGTGTAATGCTACGAGGAGCTTGAATATTCATCAATTCTTCGGCTAATTCTTCTGCCCCTTTGTAAATCCATCCTTTAGTAAGTGATATATTAACTTTTGAGCTTGCATACTTCGCCCTAGTCTGTTCTTCAATTATGTATTTGTCGATATCGTTTGTTCTTTCTTGCCAATATAATAACTGGCTTAATATTATTGCTTTTATTGGACACCCTGTAAGTGCAACAAGTTCTTCTTTTAGTACAACTCTCTTAAGTATTTTATCCATATTACAATTACACCCCCTGTTTTGTTTTTGTATTTTTAAGGGTTAAGATTTTCTTTTGCCATTCGGTAATACTTATCAGGTATGTAATGGTCTAAAGCATTTTTAACAATATCACTTTTGTAAATGTTGTTTATATATGACAAATAAGCAATTGCTTTGCGGTGATATTCGGTAATCAGATATGTTTGTCGAGTTATGGTTTCGTCCTGTTTTTTTATTTTGTCAGCATTATTGCTCTCTATTTCATTGATTTGCATAATATAAGCATCCAGAGCTCTCTTTACCACATCACCTTTTGTTATACCTTCAGCTACCGACATATATCCAACGGCCTTTTGCTGTATGATGGTTATATAGTACGACTGTCGAATTATCATTTCATTATCCCTTTTTTTGTTATTTTCTATTGCACTGTAGATCTCAAACACACTATTTCTCATCTAAATCGTCCTTTCATTTCTTTTTTAGTTTGCAGTTTACTGATTTTTATATAAAAATAAGCAAACAAAAAAGGAGTATCAAAAGAGATAATCCTTATTACATGCCTATCTTCTGCCCTATAATTAGTTTAACACTCTGTATATCTACCCACCCGGGTAGCTAATAGTCACTTTGCCGCATCGGGCCAGCATCGGGCCCATGAATATGATGGAGGAGCGCATTTCCGCGGCAAGCTCTACCGGGATCTGAGTCTCCCTGATGACAGACGAATTGATTGAAATAACATCTTCTTCCACCTCTACCTTGCATCCGATTTTTCTTAATATCTCTATCATTACCTCCACATCTCTTAATCTGGGACAGTTCTTGATAATACTGACACCGCCGTTGAGCAATGAGGCAGCCAAAATTGGTAAAACAGCATTTTTTGACCCTTCTACAACTATTTCACCGCTGAGCCTGGCGCCACCTGTAATAACAAATCTGCTCATAAAAACACCTCGCACACATAATATTTTATGCGAGGTCCAAAGAATGTGTTCAGATTCTTTCATAGTTGGAATACCGCGATATATTCAGGAGGATGCCTACCTCCACCAGAAAGAAGATCAATGACGTTCCGCCTGAACTGAAGAATGGAAGGGAAACACCTGTTGGCGGTACGGAATTTGTTACAACAGCAATGTTGAAAAGACTTTGGACAGCAATAAGAGTGGTTATACCCGTTGCAACCAGACTGCTGAAGGTGTCCGGTGCATGAACCGCTATCTTTATACCCCTCCAGATGAATATCATGAAAAGCAGCAGGACTGCTGCCACACCGATGTACCCCAGTTCTTCCGCAAGGATCGAAAAGATATAATCATTTTGAGGTTCAGGTATATACAGGAATTTTTGCATGCTCTGACCCAGGCCCCTGCCAAACAATCCGCCCGAGCCTATTGCATAAAGCGATTGGATTGTCTGCCAGCCTTCGCCCCTTGGATTGCTCCACGGATTCAAATAGGAATTGATACGCGGAGTCATATAATCGGTAAATGAAATAACTGCTGTAATTACTGCCAGAACCGGTAACACCAGAATGAGAAAATGCTTGATTTTCGCTCCTGCCACAAACAGGATAATCATGGAAAGCAAAATCATAATAATTGTCGCACTCAGATGTGTTTCTTTAAGCAGCAGCAGCGAAATGAGTCCGATCACAAACAGATAGGGCATTAAGTCACTAAAAAATGAATCAAGCGGTTTCTTGCGTTTTGACAGGTTAAATGACAGATATAGTATTAATGCCAGTTTTGCCATCTCTGACGGTTGAAACGGTATGGGGCCCAAATTGATCCATCTCCATGAACCGTTCACTTCATGTCCTATGCCAGGGATCAATACGGCAACGAGTAGTATTATGCTTGCGCCCATCAGTGCCATTACAGTCTTTTTGCCGTATTTGCGGTAATCATAGTTTGCCGCAAGAAGCATTGCGGCAATACCGGCTACAGCAAATTTCAACTGCTTGCTGAAAATGTAGTAGGTATCGCCTTTGTATTCCTTTTGAGAGGTTGGCGCGCTTGCGCTGAAAACCATGACAAGTCCCAGCGAAAGCAGAATCAATACTGTGATGAAAAGCCAAAAGTCAAATGGCTTTTTTTCCTTCATGTTTTACCTCCAAGACACCGTAATACTCTTGTGTATTGTTACATTCAAAAAAATCGAAACCTGAGTGTTGCAAAGCCAATGAAACAAAGTACGATTGTAATGAGCCAGAATACCGTGACCACCTTGGTTTCCTTCCAGCCGGAAAGTTCAAAGTGGTGATGGATCGGCGCCATCTTGAAAACCCTTTTCCCCCTCAGCTTGAAGGAGGTCACCTGTATGAACACAGATAGGCTTTCCACCGCGTATATTGCCCCGACTACCATCAGAATCCACGGCATCTTCATCACTACCGCCGCTGCTCCGACGACGCCTCCAAGCGCAAGTGAGCCGGTATCGCCCATGATGACCTTTGCAGGATGGATGTTGAAGGCCAGAAAGCCAAGACACCCGCCTGCCGTGATGGAGCAAAACAGCTTGACGAAGTCCCACTCCCCTCTGACCATCGCCACGATTGTGAAGAAAACTGTCACAATCAGGGTGACACCGGCAGCCAGACCATCGATCCCATCTGTCATGTTAACAGAATTGGTAATCAGATACATGGTAAGTACGATAAAGGGAATATACAGCCATATGGGAATCTCCCAGACCGCATCAATGCCGAGGAATGGAAGGATCATACCCGTTCCGAGTGAAGGGTCCAGAGCGACATATAATGCAAAAATGGCTGAAACCAGAATCTGTCCGACTGTTTTCTGTCTGGCACTCAATCCGTCTTTATTCTTTTTTATCACTTTTATCAGGTCATCTATCAGGCCGATAAGCGCAAAGCCTATTGTAACAAGCAGCATCGGCAGAATTTGCGGATATTTCGGTGCAAAATACAGTGTAACAAGAATCATTGGGATAATAAAAATCAAGCCGCCAATCGTGGGAATGCCCATTTTCTTCAAATGAGTTGAAGGCCCGTCGTCCCGTATTGTTTGACCGAATTTTAACCGTTTCAGCAATGGTATTATAATTGGGCCGGCAACCAAAGAGAGCAGAAATGCAGCTGCGAATGCCAGTACCTGTGGTGAAGTAAAAAAGTTGATCTCCAAATTCATTCCCCCGTATTTTGTATTTCTCCGTATTGATTGGACTTCATTTCCTGAAGAATTTCCCATACTACTTCCCGTTCATCAAAATGAATCGTCCGATCGCTGAATATCTGGTAAGTCTCATGTCCCTTACCAGCCAGTACCAGAACATCTCCTGTGCCGGCCCCCTGCATTGCATGTCTTATGGCTTCCCGCCTGTCCCTGATGCAT
>JAEWQC010000290.1 GCA_023399355.1 Bacillota bacterium
CCGCAATTACAACGTATTCCTACAACGATCAGAACCGGCTCGTAAAGACAGTCACAAACAACGGCACTTCAACAGAGACTGTAAAATATACCTATGACAACAACGGAAACATGATCAGCAAATCCACCGAAACAAAGAAACCCGTGACTCCGACAGAAACAGGAACCTTCAGCCTGCACAAAGCCGGCACCTCAACGGAAGCCGCCATTGCCCTGTACAAGTATGACGACTGGAATCAGCTGATAGCCGCGACCACAGGTGACAAGACCGAGAAATACAAGTATAATGGGGATGGATACCGTGTGGTAAAGAATGACAACGGCCAGATCACCAATTACTTGTATGAGTCCGACCAGGTAATCCTTGAAACCAACAGCGCAGGCACTCAGACAGCCCGCAACATATATGGCGCAAACCTGCTGTCCAGGACAGCCGGAAGCAGCAAACTATACTACCTGTACAACGGCCACACCGACGTAACATCGCTCATTGACAATTCAGGAGTCGTCAGAGGCTCTTACTTCTATGATGCCTTTGGGAATATATTGGACCAGACGGGCAGCGTGGATAATGGGGTTACTTATGCGGGGTATCAGTATGATAGCGAGACTGGGCTGTATTACTTGAATGCCCGCTATTACGACAGCAAGATTGCAAGGTTCCTGAACGAAGATACATATACTGGAGACCCGAATGATCCTCTGAGCCTAAATCTGTATGCATATTGTTCCAACAACCCCATTAAGTACACAGACCCGACAGGTCACTTGCAAAAAGGTGATGAAAAATTATCTTCCGATGTACTAGCAGCAATTGTTAGTTTGACTGCTCAGTATAATAATGCAAAAACCCAGAAAGAAAAGGATGATATTCATAATCTGGCAAATGATTATAGAACAGGAGCTGTAAAACCCACAAATACAGTTTCGACAAGCAGTTTGCAATCAGATATATCCACGGTCTTAAACAATAGTAAAACAACATCTGAGGCTAAGAATGTTATTAGTAATTCTGTTTTAGGTACTTTCAATAAGGTCCCAGACAGTGCAAAAAACAGTATTGTAAGTGGGATTAACAATTCCATTAGTAATAATCGGAGTCAGGTAATCCAGGCCGTTTCACTGCTTGATACATTATCAGTTACAGCGAATAGTCTCTCAACTATCAAAAGTCAGGCCAGTACACTTAATAGCTTCACAGGTTCACTTACAACCTTTACGAATTACGCACAGTCAAAAGCCTATGGCCAAATGGTGGGGATTGAATCATTATTGCTTTCCAATAATGTAGTTCAGGGTAATGATTTATTGACGACTGCTCTTGTAAATGCAATGACGAATGGCATTCCACTAGATACAAGGTTAGTAGAAGAGTTAAAGAAAGCTTTATTATCTGTTGATTCATATAATGAAATCTACCAGGTAGAAAAAGACAGAAAAATTAAAGAAACCACGTCTTCTTTAGTCGATGCCATACCGGGATTTAATACTGCAAAGGCTGGTATTGAAGGTGCTTTGGGGAAAGATATATTTACAAACAAGGGCTTAAGCGGATGGCAACGAGGTCTTAACATTGCGCTTACAGCACTAGACTTGAAAGCATTAAAGTCACTGAAATCAGCATGGAGTGTAATAGACAATGTGCCCGAGAGCTTGCTAAAGGGCGAAGCCGATAATTATGTCTATTTCGGCATGAAAGACGGAGATAGGACATACGTGGGTATTACAAATAATGTTGAGAGAAGAGCGGCTCAGCATGGAGATAGATTTGATAGTCTGAACACAATAAATAGAAGTGAACCTCTTACCAGAAATCAAGCCCGTGCAATAGAGCAAGCATTGATTGAGTTAAATCCGCAATTTACCAATAAAATCAATAGTATTAGTAAAATGAATCCCATTTATCAAGAAGCCACACAATGGAGCCGGCAGTGGCTAGGTGAACATGGTTTTATAAAATAAAAGGAGTGAAGATGCAGTGGATGAATTTACGGAATTAATTAAAATTACCCCTTCAAGAAAATCTCCTAGCAAAGGAGATATATTCGTAGTCCAACCAAAGAAGGGTATATATATATTCGGTAAAGTGATAGAAGTTAAAATATCAAGTAAGGATCCTTTTGTGAACGGATGGAATCTAATATATATTTTTAAAAAGTTCAATAAGGAGATAGAACTTCCTGACTTTTTAGATTCGAAGGAATTCTTAATTCCACCTATGATTGTCAATAACCAGGGCTGGATTAAAGGATATTTTTTAACTATCGGGAATGCAGATGTTACTACGGAAGAACGCAAAATTGATTTAGGGTTCTGGGATGATATAACAAAAGAATATGTAGATATAAAGGGTAATCCATTAAGCCGCACGCCAGAAGTATGTTCATTTTATGGGTTAGGCAGTTATGGAGCAGTCGGGCGCTCGGTGCAAAAGGTATTGAAAGCAAACCCAGAACTATTGGAGTCTTAAATAAAGGGGAGTGATTTTGTGGGGACTTGGGATGCCGGAATTTTTGAAGATGATATAGCAATGGATATCAAAACTGAATTTGAAGATGCCATTGCTGAAGGATTGAATATAAAACAAGCTACAAAGCAGATTTTAGAATCTTACGAGGATGCACTTGATGATGTAGACGAAGGCCCTATGGTTTATCTTGCTCTTGCGGCTTTGCAAATTGAAAAAGGGACTGTATTAAGAAAAATTAAACAAAAAGCCCTGAAAATCATAGATTCCGGTCAAGGACTTGAAAGATGGGAAGAAGCAGGAGAAGAATTGCTAAACAAAAGGAAATGTGTTCTCAATGATCTAAAAAGTAAGCTGTTGAGTACCAAAGAAATCTAAATCTAAGAAATAGGGGCTTGGAGCAAATTCCGGCCTCTTTTTGTTTTTCCCCGCTGTCCTCCTCCGAAGCCTCATCCCATGCTCCCATGTGTAGCGGCCTCCGTAGTGCCCGTCGCATCCGTGCCCTCCTTGGTTCCTGTTCCGGCACGGGCTGCTCCGGCGAGCGTCTCTGGAGCGGGTAGGCGCAGGGGCTTCCATCCCGGAATGCATCCTTTCAAAATTGGAAGGATGCTGCTTGCCGGGTTGGTTTCCCTGCGCCGGTAGCGGCAAGTGAGCGAGCCGGGAGTATTCGCAAAGCATTGAAATTCGTCCCCTGTAACCCTTTATTGAAAGACGTCCCGTAAAATCAAGCGAAAAACCCCTCTCCCCCCCCTTTTTAAAACCCCCCGCTGCATTCGATAGCAGCGAGCCCCCGTATTCCTGTGGGTAGCTGCCGTTGAAGTGGCAGGCGCAGGAACCGCCCATCCAGGCGAGCAGCCCGGCAAGCCGGATGATGCTGCATGCCGGGCTGGTTCACTGCGCGGGTAGTGGCAAAGGAGCAAGTCGAGAAGTATCCTGGTGGTATTGAAATTCGTCCCCTGTGACCCATTTATTGAAAATCATCCCGTAAAAATCTGGGGGCATGCCCTGCATCGACGGCTGGCATGATCGTGGCATACTTGGATTCATATGCTCTGTCCACGCCCTTGGTTCCTTCCGTGCCGCCGAACCAGTAACCGGCCATTTCATGTGCCGTTACGGTTCCGGCTGTTGGTTTTGCGGTTTAGTAGTAGCTCAGCTTTACCCGGCCAAGTACTTCGCATGATTGAGGATAGCAAAAAATATAGTGCTTTTTGTCATTTCGATTATTGAGCTTTTAACATAAATGGTGTAAACTGTAATCAGAGAAGTTCTGCGCAGTTAGAATATTGCGCCTCTAGGAGAGTGTCAACGATAATATGCTTACGTTTAATACACGAGGATTATTATTTCCGGGGATACATATAATTTCTTGGGGGAATTTTATTGAAGAGTATAGCTTTTCACCCAGACGAATATATCTTTTTACGGGTATGAAAAGAGCATTGTTACATTTTAAGCAAGCTGGTTGTTCTCGAGTGTATATTGATGGAAGTTTTGTCTCAAAAAAAACAGAACCTGGCGATTATGATGCCTGTTGGGATTCAACAGGCGTGGATTTTACGCTTCTTGATCCGGTATTCCATCGTGATTTAAGATTTGGAACTAAACCTCAAAAAATAAAGTATTATGGGGAGTTCTATCCTGCAGGTTGTATCGAAAGTAATTCTGGAATGACATTCCTTGATTTTTTCCAAACTGATAAGGTTACGGGAAATCGCAAAGGAATAATTCAAATAGAATTGGGGGGAATAAATTGATTAAAAGCCCTCAAGAATTAGTTATTACAGAGAAAATGGTTTCCAATTTTCAAGATCGAATGGCTCAATTGACTTCCATTAAAGATCCTTCTGAAGCTGTGTCCAGTGAGATACTAGCTATCAAGGTAATGATAAGCGACTTAAATATGCAAATCAAATGGTATAATGATACAATAGATGGTAGAAATAATTTTAATTCAGTTAATAGTTTGGCTGAGATTCCCATGGCTATTGTCGGAAAAAGATTACAACTTAATTTAAGCTCCAGTGATCTTGCACAAGATATTGGAATTTCTGAAGATGATTATATTAACTTGGAGAATGATGACTTTTATGGAGTAGAATCATCTCTTCTAGATAAAATCTTTAAAACTTTAGATATTGAAAATACTGGTAACATACTCAATAATGAGGCCGAATTAAATATAGAAACTGTTGAAACTAATTTACAGCAACTTAAAATTAATAAAGCTTTATTATCTCAAATCATGCCTATTACATTCGAAGATGTAAAGGCTGCCATAAGGGATGCGAAACAGGACGCATATTTCTTGTTTTCAAAATTCATTGAAGCATTTAATAATTACTTTTCCATAGACCTTAGAAATAGTTTTTCTGAGCAAACAATAGAGAATTCATTTGCAGTGGCATTTAAAAGGAGAGTTAACATAAATGTTGACAATTTAAACTTTACAACATCTTTTGCTGCCCATATTGCATTGATTATCTCAAAACAACTGAAGGCTAGTTCTCTGACTATAAAGGCTGATCCAATTTCGATAAGAAGTAATATTATAAAATATTATGGTGAAATTTCTCTTGAGTCATGCTTAGAATATATATGGGATCTCAATTTGGCAGTACTTCCTTTAGATATAAAAAGTGGATTCCATGGTGCTTGTTTTGATTTTGAGGATCGTAAAGTAATTGTTTTAAATCAGCAAACAGACACTGTATCTAGGTGGAAATTCGATTTATTACATGAATTATATCATGCACTTACAATGGACTATAATGCATATATCGAACGCATTGATATCATGCAGCAAAATGAGGGAGAAGAAAAAAGCGCATCAGATTTTGCAAGTTTTGTTATTTTCGGACAGGAGGTCGAATCATTTGTTAAAATTGTCTTGGATCGTAGCAAAGGAAACGCTGAGTTAATAAAGAGTAGCATAATAGATGTGGCAAAACAATTCAGATTAAATGTTGATGATTTTTCAAATTATGTAGCATATCGGATAAGTACATTTTCAATTAGTTTTTGGGGAACAGCCGCAAATATTCAAATCGATAAACGCTCTGCGAGAGAAATAACTAGAAACTACTTATTAAGAAAATTGGACTATAACGCAATAAATGCCAATGATCTATTTGTTCTACAGAAATCAATAATAGAAAGGGTGATATTTTAATGTCCGAAATCGAAATAGACGGTACAATCTATAAAATTACCTGTGATATGCATAATTGCGAAAAGGATCTTCATAGCTTTAAGTCAAGCAAGACTCTTGAAAAGGCAGGCATTGAAAAAGGATGCTGCCGATATTGCCATTCGTCTTTAATAGATTGGAACAGATTACATAATAAAGACATTAGTGATATCGAATACACAAAAAGTGCTTTAAAGTTCGAAATGATTCGAAATTGCTTTTGGTCTGTCAGGATACCAACAAATGAAATGGTTGAGAAAATTAAAAACTACTCTACCAGTAAATTAGAGGAAGTTGTAAGTAGAAGGCTACACTCAACTTTAAATAAACCGCGGAATCAGAATGCCTGGGATGGAAGACAGACCCCTTTTGATTCTAACAACTTAATACACTGGGCTCAACATGCAACCGGGACCTGTTGCCGGTCTTGTCTTGAAGAATGGTATGGTATAAATGCAAATGTCGGAATATCATCATCTGAATACAATTATCTTAAACAGGTTGTTATTGCATACATAAATGAAAAAGTTGATTCCTTTTAATCCCTTAGTGCCTATCCTTAAAAAACAGTTACTATAAAGCCCACTAATCCCGATTGATTCATTTGCGGGAAGATTCCATATAATTATTTAGGATTAGGTGCTAATGATTGAAAGTATTTCAGCCGCTAATTCCGATGGCGCTTTATTTTCTGCGGTTAAAACACTGTCTGCTATAGCTTTCAACTCATGCAAGTTTCCCTCAGCTAAGTGTGGATAATTAATTAAAGATTCGCCTCTCTGAAGTAATCGTTCCTCAATTTTTATTTTATTAACGTCTAAATAGAACAACCAATTTTTATATGGTGACGTTATTATCTGTAAGGCTTCAAAAAACTCTTTATGTCTTATTCCATCAATAATAATTGTATGTTTTTGATTCCATTCGATAAAATCTACAAATTTTTTACAAAAAGTAATCCATCCTTCCCCTATGCACTCTGCCCCAACTTCCTGAAGGATTTCCCTACTAATCGAATCATACCCTCTATTTTTTGCTTCTACTTTAAGATAGTCACTAACTGAATAACGAAAACAGTTCATACTGGCAGATAACTCTTTTGATAAAGTGGTCTTGCCACTAGCAATTTCTCCAACTATACAAATGATTTGCTTTTTGTAATTGTCAAATAAACTCATTTGCTTATTTTCCTTTCTAGCTATTCGTTCCAAAAGTATCCAGGATTGCCGGTTCAAAAATTTTAAACTTATTGGTTCGATCACAAGCAAATTTTTGACATTAATCAAAGTTGCATATTTACTGTCTTTTTTGGCATTCCAGAAATCATCATCAATTTTGAGTTGATTATTATATTTTTCCTTAATAAGATTAACAGTCGGTTCACCTTTATTACTAAATTCAAAAGAATGAACAACCCCTGCTTCAAATAATGCCACAATTGGGCCACCGGATTTTTTTAGTAAAATTATCTCGCCTTCATACACCTTTTTAAAAGGAGTTATCCTATTGGTACTAAAACGAGACTCAATAGTCTTTTCACCTTTCAATATTCGGGTCAGATACGGTTCAACCATTATTGCTAAATGTATTTTGCGATTTTCAATTGCCTTAATTTTGTCTTTCCAATAATCATTGCCGTTTTTATATATCTGTAATTGAAGCAGTTCAATTAGGAGAGTCTCATCTATCATGTGTTTTCAGCTCCAAATTCCGTATTCTTGTGTCTCCAAAGCACTAATATTTTTCATAAACTCATGTACATCAACTATTTCTTTCTGCTGCGAATGTGAAAGAAATACTCTATATTCGTTTTGCAATGAACTGATAATATCAGAGTCATCAAGACCTTCTATTATCCTGATTAATAAGGGTACATTGCTACAATTGAATACCCTATTACCACTTGTCCAAACGTTGATACTTTTATGTCCATTATATCTTCTACTTACTGATGGGTAAATATCATCTTTATATAGATGGGAAATTGATATACTGAATAAGTCATCTGAATGGCATTCCATATTTTGTTTAAATTTTATTCGTACAATACCACATCTTTTTTCTGACCATCCACTATTTGTGACAAATAAGCACTGATCCATCAAATACTCCATCATAAATTCAGAGGAATCTTTTATTCGAGTTGTTAGCATTAAATCGCCAAATCTCCAATTGGCGGGGTAATTATATATATTATTAGCTACAAAAACATTCTTTTCAAATGGAGGAGTGGAATATTCTATACTATTAGGTTCATATTCTATTTCATCAAACCCCAATATTCTTATGTACTCTGATAACTTTTTCTTCTCTTCAATTACTGTACTTCTTGTCCTTTCAGGTGGATATACTCCAATTACTTTGCTTCCTACCTGGGATACCTTACTACATATTTCAAAAAATCTTTCATAATATTCTGGATACCATGGCGGGTCCATAATAACTATATCGGCTTTTATAGAATCAATACTTGCCTCTGCTGGTATATTATAATGGATGTTACAATCGATAACGTGCTGATTATTTTTTAATTCACCCTGTTTAATATGCTGGTTAGCATTGAAGTCTATTAAGTAAAATTGTATATTTGTATATCCAGAATTACTATAATGCTTAAATAAAGACGGTGATCCGATAAATACTATTGTTTTTATATCAGTTGTTTCAATTATTGAGTTGATTCTACTAGAAAATGATGATATGCCTTGTTTGCTGAATCTCCAATCGTAGTCCACCATATGAGGAACAGGAAGTCTATTATCTGAATCGTCTTCATATAAACGTCTTGACTGAGCACTTAACATTATCTGCTCATACTCATATTGACTGAGACCCCCTCTATTATATATCCGATTAAGAGAATTTATAATTTCAACAGGATGGACACCTTTCATAATAACAATAAACTCACAAAAGTCTGTAGTTCTTTTTGCAGTGTCAATTGTTAGGTTGTCAATTTCTTGTTCAAAACTGTCTATCATACGATTAGCCTCCTATCAGTATAGTGGTATATCGCATATATTATCGTTGAGTTGTTTAATACTATAAGTTGCTTGTAATTGCTTTCTCCACTCTTTATAAACAATTAACTGATTAATTAGTGCTTCTTCATATGTAGGATTTATTCTTGATTGGGTAGGCGAAAATTTCACAATTTTAAGTGGTACAACTCTGAGCGGCAATAATGGATGGCATTGCCTTAATTTATTGATAAAAGCACACATATTATCTTCTAGTCCATCTATGTTGTCTGTAGTAAAAGTAACGTATCCATATAGATCCAAACCGAGCTCCAAGTATTTGGAAAATATCTCAAACTGTCTGTTATAAAAATTTTCTGGCAGTTTAGTGTTAAAAGAAAATGAGTGTGCGTCAAATCCTTTAAAGCAACAGACCTTCCCATAATTCTTATAAGACTTCATATAAGTGATATCATCAGGACTTAAAAATTTGAACGTATAATCTGTTGTTAACGTGTCATCTGACCATAAGTATACCTCGTTTGTTAATTCAGTTTTATCAAGTGCTTTCATGGTATGTAATACCCATTCAGGTACTAACTCAGGATTACCCCCCGATAAATCTATTACTTTTGCTACAGAATCACTTTTTTTAAATAAATCTATTATTCCCTGGGCAGTGAACCAATTTGAGTTGTTATCGTTTGCACATTTTAAAGAGTCAGGCACAAAACAATACCAACAATGTAGGTTACAGGAAGCAATTTGAAAAACTTGTGCTTTGATAATATCAATGTATGAAAGTCTTAATGCTTTTATTGCAGGGTCAATAGGAAGAGGATCTGTTCCCCAATCATCTGCAATAAACCGTTTGAAATGTCGAATTCTCCCATAACCATCGCAGTTCGGAGGGACGCTTAAATCTTTTACTTGCTCGCTCGATCCGATTTTAGATATTAGAAATTGGCCTGTTTCTGCATTGAAAACAGAATTCCTACATTTTTCAAACAAAGAGTTTAATCCGTCCAATCTTCATTTCCTCCTTATCAAGTTTATAAACTAAGTCGAAAATCTTCAATTTTCTGTTTTATGATTTCTTCAGCGCTATTTGAATTCTTTTTAGCTTTCAGCATATTTTCAAGATCATTATCATTCAGAAAAATAATTAGCTTGTGTTGAGCAACCCATACTTCCCTCTGGGTATGAATAGTGGATTCCTTAATGTTACTTCTGCATGTAATGATACCAAACATGCCTGCTCCATAATCTTTTAAATAATTTGCCATTTGTAAAACAAAAGATTTTTCAATTTTTGAAGCGTGGTTTTTTGCATCAATAATAATATAATCCGCCCTATACCGTTGTCGAAGGTAACTCCAAAATCCATTTTCACAGTAATTCGGTAAAATAATATCCCTTCTGTTAGCCTTAGCATAATCTGATAATTCAGTGATAGGTCTTCCCAATGGAGGACAAAAAAGATATTCAAATATATTTGTACAGATTTTTTGATATTTAGCCCAATACAAATTTCCTTTGGGACACGTTGTTATTTCATTTGATAAATTTTCTTCAATAGTGGTTACATTTTTATTAACAGAAAGTAATAATTCCTTTAATTCTACTGATTGAATCTCTGAAATCTGGCAAGCGAATATTTCTACTATCTTATTAATATCCCATACTTCTATCATATTGGCACTTAATTGTTCGTGTTGGTATTTATTAAGTTCCCCTGGAAATGCCAGAACAAGTTTGGCATTACTATGTTCCTTCAAATATTTTCTATATTGGGTTATATTTATAATAATATCTCCTAATCTATCACCTGAAAATACGGGTAAAACATTGCACTCAATAATATAAGGCTGATTCTTATATTCAACTAAAATATCTGCAGGAGGGGTAATACCATTAAAAACATCGTCAACCTTGATTTTAGTAAAATCCGGATGTTTACATATCATTTTATACAATTCATGTTCAAATATAAATCCTTTTATACTATTTGTGTTTTCATTTTCATTCATAGAATACCTCACTAAATAGTAATCCTTTTATGCGTTATAAACAGGATAGGAAATTAACACCGGAACCATCAAAATTCTTCCTACTGGAATCCTTCGTTAATTAATGGGATTAATTTCCTTATATTCATTTTTGCAAACTTAAATTATCTTATGCCCTTCATTGCTTTACGTTTAACTATTTTCCGTTTCTGCATCCGCATGTTCAACGATTTTTTTTATAACTTCCAGTATCAACTTGAATACACTTAAATCAAAATCAAAGCCTTCATCTACATTTGAAATGCGTGTTACGAGATTGTCTTTTGTCATAGCATAATTTTCATTATCACCCGGCACAAGGCTATATACTCTTTTTTCATCTGTTCCGTTTATAATTTCAAGAGGATCATATTTGCTACTGTAATGAGCTTTAGCATGTTGGTGCATGTATTTCCCGTCTAAACTTATACCTTTAGAATCAAAGTCTTTTGCCAAAAAGATTCTTTTTCCGTCTTTGTCAACAGTGGCTAGATTTTCATCTGTCAAGTAGTGCTCTATTGCTATTTTATCGCCAGTTGAACGATGAGGTGGAATGGGTATATTAAACCGATATACTTTATTTACTACTGCCTCATATTCTTGTGGGATGATCTTATCAGTCACATCTCTATCAAAGATAAATATTTTTATATTCGTATCGTGTCCTTTTTGCATGTAGTCAAACATTTTCTTTAATTCGCCATCACCGGTATCCTTCGCATTCTTTACATCATAATACTCAATTCTATCAGCGATAACTTTGTATCCATGGAATTTTGCAAATGCTAATTCAAGATATTTTACATCAGTTTTACCTTCAGTATATATAACGACCTTCTTAGTAGTATTTTTTAATCGTTTAAGTTCGTCAGATAATACACCAAGTTCTTTTGTCCTTTCATCCAAGCCCTTTTGAAAATCTTCTATATAGGGCGCAATAAGAGGCATTAACCCGATGTTTTCATTAAGTTCAATAAAACTATAATCTTCGTTATATTTTGAGTCGCCATGATCCGTCTTATATGTATAGTAACATCTTGCATGTTCGTTATTATTTTTTGAATAGACAGCAGGAGAATGCGTAGTCAACAAAATTTGAATATCTGCTGCATAAGAGTACAATTCTTCTGCCAATTTTGAACAAGCAAAGAATTCAACGCCATTTTCTGGCTCCTCATACCCCCAGATGAATGTGTATTCAACGGAGTTCTTTTTACGCGCGTTTTTTATATTATTGGCAATAGTTAATAATATAGAGGGAATGTGTCTGGCCTTAATTCCATCACCGCGATGATTTAAATCAATATCTTTAACGCTTTCATCATTTGTACTAATCTTTAAGTTCCTAAATAATACGGAAAGTTTGTCTGGCATCTTAACTGTTGATTCAATGCCAATTTGATTTCGTACATTTTCGCTTAAATTTTGAGTAAGTTCTGATAATGCTTTTGAATATCCCGAGTTCGCTTTTAGTAACGCGCTGTCTGCAGAATGAATCATTGAATTATATAGCTTTAATAAAAGGTCTTGATAAAAATCCTCGCTTTTTACAGCAGGGATATATTCAAATTTAATTCTTCTAAACAGTGTCACACATTTTGAATACTCATTGACTATTTCTGTCAAATTATCGCTGAATAATTCATTATCGCGCCAAACTTTTTTCCACGTTTTAACTCCTGTTTCTTTAAAACTCGCAGGAACAAACAAATCAACTTCAATTACTATCTCCTTGGCTTTTCCTTTACCTGTTTTTCCATGTTGACAATAATCGCGTGGAAAATCTAATTTATGTCCGTTTTCTGTTTCGCCATTGAAGAACAAATTTAACGCTTTAAGAACGTTAGACTTGCCACAATCATTTAATCCTACAAAGATATTATAGTCATCAAGATTGATTGTTTCGTCAACAATAGATCTGAAGTTTTTAATTCGAAGCTTTTTCAACTCAACCCTATATCCCATATTTTTATTCTCCAAGCCATATTTCTATGAACTTCATCTAATTGCTACAATATAAACTAGTACTCGTTTACCCAACTTCGCGTTTTCCATATCTAAACATAGCAATTTAACCCATAACTAAATATGTAAATATTATATCAAAGTTTTTATGTAATGCAAAAATAAGTAACTTTTCATTAATAATTTATGCTATTTACTTTTACAAAAAGAGTTGGCAGTGACAAGATTTTTCTTGATGTCTTGGCAGTTATAGTTTTTTAGTCAGAAAGCCCAGCAATGCTTTTTATAATTTGATTTTTCTGTTTCTCGATTGAATTTATTAGGAAATTCCCGGTTCAAACATTGCAATGCACTTGCTGGTAAAAGCATCGCTGGTATAAAACTGTAAAAGCTACAGCCGAACCGTAACCGGCACGAAGTAGCCGTGGTTACGTTCGGTGGGTACGGAAGTTGAACCAAAGGGCGTGGACGGTGCATGGAATCTAAGTTTGCACGTTCATGCAGCCGCCGGATGCAGGGCATGCCCCCAGATTTTTACGGGATGATTTTCAATAAATGGGTCACAGGGGACGAATTTCAATACCACCAGGATACTTCTCGACTTGCTCCTTTGCCACTACCCGCGCAGTGAACC
>JAEWQC010000324.1 GCA_023399355.1 Bacillota bacterium
CAAAGATTAATGCTGTATAATATGGACAAACAATAAAACTGGTATTCTATAACCGGAGGAATTACAAATGGCACTTGCATCTACACAAATTATTGCACTACACTGGTTCTACAGCAGTTACGAAAAAGGTCAGCCTGCTTCCTACAAGGGGTCATTGGAACATTTTGGACAGGTCCTGAAGATAACTGATCCGATGAATGTTTTAATGTCACTGCTTGATATGAATCTAATAAGCATCAATAAGAATAAATTTGAAGTATCCATCACAAAAGCTGGAATTCAATTGATAGAGGGCCTGAAGAAAGGCAAATGATCAGTTGTCCTTATGGTGCAGATAATCTGCAATGAACTGGGCATCTTTAATTTCCAGACCCCGTTCCCCGGCCAGCGATTCAACGTGATGCGTGAACTCATGTTTCAGTACACGTATGAGTTGACCCTTTATTGCATCCTGTCCAAGGTGCCCATACACTTTTAAAATTGATCCGTAATAGATGGTGATGTACCTGCCCATGTTGCCGCCCTTATGATATTCACCCAATATGTACAGATCGTTTTTGGAACCTATGGGATTCAGTTTTTCTTCAGGCAACAGGATGATCCCCCCGTTGAGCCCTCTGTATAGCTCCTGCGGAAACGAAGCCGCTATTCCATCCAGCATTGTTTCCATCTCTTCCAGTGATATCATCAACTCTTTGTCTCCTATTACAAAACTAAACCTTGATAAACATATTTTCATCAAGCTCTTTAAAAGCCAGATCCAATTCTTCCTTCGTATTCATAACGATCGGTCCTCCCCAAGCTATGGGTTCTTTAAGCGGTTGTCCGGACATGAGCAGAAATCTTATGCCTTCTTCCTCAGCCTTTACCATGAACTTTGTTCCTTCATTAAATAATACCGCATGCTTTTCCCGGATGATCTTATCACTTTCGGAGCCAAAAGAAGCAGCACCCCGAAGAATATATACAAACAATGTGTGATCCTTCTCAGTAGGCAAGACCCACCCGGCACCTGCATTTAATTCTACATCCAAATACAACGCTTTAACGTAATCCCCTTCTATCGCACCCTTTTTCCCTTGATATCTTCCAGCAATAATTCGTATCGTTTTATCCTTCTCTTCAATTACAGGTATTTCTTCTTTTGTAATGCCCCTGTACTTCGGATCAGCCATTTTGTCTCCGGAAGGCAGATTCAGCCATAACTGAACTCCAAGCATCCTTTCACAGGCCTTTGGCATTTCCTGATGAATAATACCGGACCCCGCGGTCATCCATTGGCATTGCCCGTCCAATATACTGCCTTTGTTCCCCAGGCTGTCTCCATGTTCTATATCACCTTCAACAAGGTATGTTATCGTTTCTATTCCTCTATGCGGGTGCCAGGGAAATCCTTTCACATAGTCCCCAGGATCCTTGGAATCAAATGCATCCAGCATCAGGAATGGATCAAATTCCTTTGTATCATAGTACCCAATAACCCTTACAAGCTTTACTCCGGCACCATCTACCGCATTTTTTCCTGCAACGGTTTTTCGTACAGTCCTGATATCACTCATAGTTCTCCTTTTTATTAGCCGGACAAAAAGTCCACATATATTATCTATTCAAATACAAGTTATACAGTTGCGTACATTGAAGATCCAAGTCCTATGAATACTATCGGCATCCTGTCCCCGTTGAGTTTGTCATAATCATTACTCCTTAATAGAAAATAGCGCCGTTATCAGTTTACCAACTCCCCAATTACAGGTACCTGATCCAATACTGACAATCCATGTGGAGCCGATTTAACCGCTTCCGAAAGATCATTTCCTGCTTTAAAGCCGTGATGAACTCCATTCTGCCTTTGAGGTACAATTGTAACGTTATATACTTTCCCGTTTACTGTCACATATGCAGAAGGATTTCCATTCTGCCAGTCATATTTCTGTAAATCTTTTAATGTAAATGTCTTGGCGGCGGTATCACTATTCGTGTTGGCAGCAGTATCACTATTCATATTGGATGACTGTACCTGACTTGTTGCAGGCACACTGCCCGGACCATTACCGCATCCTGTGATCAATCAACCAAGAAGCATAACCATTATTGCTGAGATAATCATTTTAGTACGCTTAATCAAATCTTTCATCCCTCTCGATAGTAAATTGATACCACTTCGTCAGTAATATAATCAAAATTAAAGCAAAATCATTTGAGACATAGAACTTTTGCCTGCTTACCTTGAAAACTTTCATAACGGGGTTCGTTCGCCTTAATGCATAGTGATTTCAGTACCTTAACCACACTATCCGGCCAGTCGGCATAAGTGCAATTAGCGGCAGTATCCAAACAGGAAGTCCGTTAATCCAAGTACCGCTGATCAAGGAGTGTACGGTATTATGAGTGCTGTTATTACAATTCTGAATTGAACATTAGTTGCTTGAACAATCGACATCAATACACCAAAAGCAATAAAGTTTTCAGCAGCCCAATATCCGCTCTGCACACAGCATTCCATCCACTGCAGCTGAGATGATCCCTCCGGCATATCCTGCTCCTTCGCCACAGGGGTAAAGGCCTTTGATTCCGACAGCTTCCAGGCTGTCCCCTCTGGTTATGCGTACAGGGGATGAGCTGCGAGTCTCGGCACCTGTAAGAAGCGCTTCCGGACATGCATAACCGGGCATCCACAGGCCCATTTCAATAATAGCCTGCCGCAGGGAATCTGCCAGTTCAGCCGGCAAGTAGGACTCCACTCTGGCGAACCCGGTTCCGGGGAGATAGGTGGGTAGTACTTCCCCCAAAGCAGATGTATTTCGATTTTTAATAAAATCCTCCAACCTCTGTACCGGCGCACGATAGTCTCCGCCCCCGGCTTCAAATGCCGCCGCTTCTATTCTGCGCTGAAATGCGACACCGGCAAGCGGGTGATCGCTCCTCAGATCCTTCCTGTCCACAGTCACCAGAAGTGCGCTGTTTGCATTTCTGCCGTCCCGTGCATATTCGCTCATTCCGTTCGTCACCAGACCATATTCCTCGGACGCCGCTGCAACCACCGTCCCCCCGGGGCACATGCAAAAAGTATATACTGCCCTTCCGTTCTGTAAATGCACCACCATCCTGTAGTCAGCCGCACCAATCGAAGGGTGTCCGGCAAAATCTCCATATCTTAGCCTGTCGATCATCTGCTGGGGATGTTCAATACGAACCCCGACAGCAATGGGCTTTTGCTCCATATGTACCCCGCTGTCCAGCAGCCTTTCAAAAGTGTCACGAGCGCTATGTCCGATAGCCAGAACCGCATTATCCGTGGCTAATTCCTTGTAAGCTCCGTTTTCCATAAAGCCGACACCTGTTACCTGTCCATTTTTGCGGAGTATTTCAGTCACTGTCGCATTGAAGTGCACTTCTCCTCCAAGACTTAATATCCTTGTCCTGATGTTCCTGACCATTTCTCCCAAACGGTCTGTACCGATATGCGGTTTGTCCAGATAGATGATTTCAGGCGGTGCACCGGCTTCTACGAACTCGTTCAGTATTTTCATCTTCCGGAAATCCTTGTATCCGGTTTTCAGCTTGCCGTCGGAAAATGCACCGGCCCCCCCCTCGCCAAACTGAACATTGGTTTTGATATCCAGAATCCCCGTACTCCAGAACTTCAAAACACTCTGCCTTCGGTGATCGATATCGGCACCCCGTTCCAGCAGGACCGGCGCTGCACCTGCCTGTGCCAGAACCAGCGCTGCAAGCAGTCCCGCCGGACCGCAGCCTACTACGACAGGCCGTTCTTTCAGCTTTTTCCCGCCGGGGATCCTATAAACAGATTCTGATTCAATTGATATGCCTTTACCCCTGCTGAATGAAACAACCTCGTTTTCATCTCCTGAAACATGCACCAGAACGGTTATTTTAAAATGGATATCCTGCTTGTTGAGCAAATCCACAGAACGCTTTGCAATGCTGAGACGCGCAATACGGCTGGGATCAATACGAAGCCTTTCCGCCGCAATGTCTTCCAGCAGCTTCATGTCATATATCAGTGGTATTGCCAAATCAGTAATTTTAATCATATCTTCCTCTGTATTTCCTTACGGCTTCTTCGCCCCTGATAGAAAGCGCCGGTACTGCTTTCGCGCTTCCTTTTATTATACCATAATATAGGGTACCTTACTTCCCATGCTCTCCTTTTGGTCACATTATTTGTTGCAGTATGTCACTGATACATGATATAGTATTGGTAGAAAACTGGAAGGATAAAAAACATGTTCAATAACATTCTTGATACCATCGGCCATACTCCATTAGTCAGAATCAACACACTCAACTCCAATCCCCGCGTCCTGCTTTATGCAAAGCTTGAGGGCTTCAACCCGACCGGAAGCATTAAAGACCGCATCGCTTTAAAAATGGTCGAGCAAGCAGAAGAAAGCGGTATGCTTACCCCCGGGAAAACAATCATCGAGCCTACTTCGGGGAACACAGGGATTGGCCTGGCCATGATCGGTGCAGTGAAGGGATATGCGGTTGAAATAGTCATGAGCGAGGCGGTTTCTGTTGAACGCCGTAAAATGATTGAGGCTTTCGGAGCAAGAATCATCCTGACAGATGCCTCGCTTGGAACGGATGGAGCAATCAGAAAGGCGCACGAACTTGTCCTTGGCCATCCGGGCAAATACTTTATGCCAAACCAGTTTTCCAATGAATACAACAAGCTCGCGCATTACTTTACCACAGCCAATGAAATCTGGGACGACACCCAGGGTAAAGTCACCCACTTCGTCTCGGCACTCGGCACCTCCGGTACCATAATGGGTGTAGGAATGGGACTGAAAAACAGAAATCCGGATATCCAGATTATCGAAGCACACCCTGTTCTGGGACATTATATCCAGGGTCTGAAGAATATGCAGGAAGCAATCGTCCCCGAAATCTACGATCCTGCAAAAATTGACCGGACTGTAATGATTGAATCCGAGGCTGCTTTTGAGATGAGCAGAGCCATCGTTCTTAAGGAAGGCATCTTTGTGGGCATGAGCAGCGGAGCCGCCATGCTTGCCGCGCTCGAATGCATCAAGGAACTGGAGGATGGCCTTGTTGTTGTACTGTTCGCCGACCGTGGAGAAAAATATCTGAGTACGAATTTATTCAATACCCATTCCTGACATTGAAAATGTCGGCATTATTTAGAAATACGAAGCATTGCAACCCCGTGAGGTTCAACCCTCAATGTGATGGAAGACATGCTCCCGAGATTTTTATGCATCCAGATGTCCCTGACATTTGCCTTCCCGCTGATACCCAGTGTTTTGAAATCAATAGTCCTGCCGCCGGCAGTATCTTCCCGGTTGAACAGGCCGACGATCCAGTCCCCGCTCTTAACACGGCCGATCCATATCTGACTTGAACTATGCGGGCTGTCCGCAGTATCCGTAACTTTTGATAATGGCTTTCCGATCAAGCCCTCTTTATTTAATCCAAGTATCTCCCTGTTCTTATAGACCCAAGCCCAGTCGGCGAGTTTTTCCGGCATGTCCGCCATGCCGACTCCCCCACCTGCCATGATGGAAAGCGATACTGCGGCTTCTGCTTCTGAATCGGTTTCAAATGAATGGGCAATGATAACATCTCCATCAAGAATAATTTTATTGGTTCCTGTTATATCGGAGTAGTTTATCATAGCATCGAAGGTATTATTCCATTCAGACCAGCCATTCATGATTTTACCTCTGTCATTGCCGCTGAAAGGCTCCCACCCTCCGCAGGTATCATGCTCTTTTGCAGCTTTCCGGCATCCCGGCAGTGCAAAGCAAATTCCGAGCCATTATTTACTCCTATTTGCCAATTGATTCTATGCCGGATTTAAAGATCATTATAAATGATAGTATACTATCTATTCTGCATAGGGTGTATACAATATCAACAAATGAACAAATTCACTTTACCTGATATAGTGTTCATGATGATTTATGAATTGGTACCGGTTTTGCCTGGATTTTGGTACTGCCTAACACAATTATCCGGCTTGCGTCCTGTTCTCCTGCCGGAGTGGGAGGATGGTGCTATGTAACAATGCCATCACTGGTTAATATTGCTTTGTACAAATCCGGCCTGCGGTCACGGAAAATGCCCCATTCGATCCTCTGCTCCGAAGCCTGGTCCAAATCAAATTCCGCAGTCAGAACGGCTTCCTCCGTCCTTCCGGCTTCCACAACTTTTTCTCCCGTAGTATTGGTGATAAAGGACGATCCGTAAAAGTGTATCACGGAATCATCAATCCTCTCGCTCCCAATCCGGTTGGAAGCAACGACTGGAACCAGATTACACGCGGAATGCCCTATCATGCAGCGCTGCCAGTGATCCCTGGAATCCACCTCCGGATTCTCCGGCTCCGAACCGATGGCCGTGGGATAGAACAATATCTCCGCGCCCATGAGGACCATACATCTTGCCGCCTCCGGATACCATTGATCCCAACAGATGCCAACGCCTATTCTGGCATATTTCGTATTCCATACCTTAAACCCGGTATCTCCCGGATTAAAGTAGTATTTTTCCTCATATCCGGGTCCGTCCGGAATATGACTTTTGCGATAAACCCCCAATACTTCGCCGTCGGCATCAATCAATGCCATGGCATTGTATCTGGCATTGTTCAGCTTCTCGTAGAAACTGATCGGAAGTACGACACCCAATTCCTTCGCGACTTTCTTAAAATGAACCACCGCCCTGTTACAGGCAACTTCTGAAGCATGGCTATAATATTCGGGCTTCTGCTTCTGACAGAAGTATAAAGTCTCAAAAAGCTCCTGGATCAATATAATTTGCGCTCCCTGTGCTGCTGCCTGCCTGACCAGCCTGTCTGCTTTCATGATATTCTCTTCTGTCTGATTGGTGCAGTTCATCTGCATAGCTGCAACTTTCACCATTCTCATTACCCTGTCCTCCCATTTATACCGTTCTTCAGCAATAAAATCCGCACCTTTCACCTTTTGAAAACCACACCTGTACCTGAGCCGCTTATCCATCAAAATATTCTCATATGAGAATTTTCCGTACAATATATTCACCCATAGATTCAACTTCCGGATTGTGTCACAGATTTCCACTGCCGCACACTTTCCGGCATCTGCTGCGTAATACAATGGACATTACCGCCTTCTGTAATCAATGCCATGCCATCCACCGTTACGATTCTGCGATCAGGAAATACCTCCCGAATAACATCCGCCGCTCTTTTATCCGCCTGCTCCGCATCGCCGCCGAAAGCGGGAAGGATAATACCGCCATTCACGATGTAAAAATTCAAGTAACTTAAAGTTAACCGTTCACCACGATAATATCTTTTAGGCGGCTGAGGTATCTCAATGATTTCCAGCTTTCTCCCGGATGCGTCCGTAGACTCTCTTAGAATTTGCATGTTTTCTTTTGTAATCCCACAGTTGGGATCTGTGGGATCGTAACAGGTTTGTATCAGAACGACCCCTGGTCTGACAAAGCATGCCACATTATCCACATGGCCGTCGGTTTCGTCACCGTCCAGTCCCCTGTTCAGCCAAATTATCCTGGATATATTGAGATAGCGTTTTATTTCTTCTTCAATCTGTCCTTTGGACAAATGGGCATTACGGTTCGGGTTCAGCAGGCATTCCTGCGTCGTCAGCAGAGTCCCCTCCCCGTCCACATGAATGGAACCTCCCTCTGCGATGATGGGCGCATCAAAATAAGGAATTTGAAAATACTTTAATACATCGGGTGCAACCTCATTATCCAAATCGAACGGAAAATATTTGCCTCCCCACGCATTGAACCGCCAGTTGACTGCTGAAAGCCGCTTCTCTTTATCAACCAGAAAAGTCGGTCCATTATCCCTGCACCATGCATCATTATGGGGAATCGTCAAGTATTCAACATCATCACCGCAAAGTGCTTCCGCTTCCTTTGCAGTATCATCATTTACAATCATCGTGACGCTTTCAAATTGCGATATGGCCTTCGCCACCTCGGCAGTTCCCGCGCAAACCTTGTAATAATCCTCCGGCCAGATTAATGAAGCCCTTACCGGCCATTCCATCAACGTTCTTTCATGCTTTTCCCATTCCGCAGGCATAAAAAAATCTTCCAAGTTGTGCATTTCCATTTTCCTTTTTATAAATAGTTATTAGTTCAAGGGCGTTTCCAAAAACGATTTTCATGCACTTATTTCTTGCATTATATCATATCATGGAATGAAACTTCTATTCACCTTTGCTTATTAGTTGCATTTTACATTATGGTTTATATTGCGTATACGTTTTTATTGCACACTTGTTGAATATCGTACATTTGTTGAATATTGCGCAACAGTTTAAGTATGTGCTGCTGTCTTATAGAAATTTAATGAGAGGAAAGTTCTTGCTTTATATTTAAAAGCATTGATCTCAATTTTCTTGTAGTTTAAAAGAAGTTCGCCACTTTCCACCGCCGGAAAATGGCCAAAGGGCGCCGCTCGGCGGCGTGGGGCACGGCACTATGAAAAGTTTTACAATGCACCACCCGATTCAAGGTGGCTTTGCAGTCGTGTGACAAAATCCGCATCCATTTTTTCGCATTGGCAAAACCGATGATTTAACGTGACAGGGGACTTTCCCCTGTTGCAGAGCAGTTCTCGGATGCTACGCCCATTCCGGCAACAGTATTATTGCCGGAAGCGACAGTGAGATTATTGCATAGCATAACTGCTGCACCCATCAGAAATTGGCTGACAGATGCAGGCATACCGATTGTAAATATCTCTTTTAATATCTCTTTTTGAGGAATGACATATCGCAATTTGAATTTAACAATTGATTTTCCCCGCAGATAATAAAGGATGTAGTAAACAAGTCCGGATGCATTACCCAATACAGTTGCAATTGCCGAACCCTTGACACCCATACATAATACAAAAATAAAAACTGGATTTAAAATAATATTCGTTAAGTTGTTCCGCCAGCTCTGATTGTGTCATGTCCGCATTCTTTCGAAGTCTCGAGATAAACGCCCCGAATCTCTTTGTATTAAACATAAAGACGTCTCCTTTTCCTTGTGTTTAGTGTAAAGTAGATATCCGGACAAATCAAGCAAAGACTGGTTGCTTCAGAATACAAAAAAACGCCGGTTGGATTAAAATCCTAAACCAGCGGCTTTTCATTCTTAACATTCACTAGATTCCCTTTATACCCCTACATTGCAATACACCCCTAGCCTGATACGTCCAGGGTTCCCTTACGGCTGTAGGATGCTCTGAGTGCGGCATTCAACAAGTAAATATAGATGCTGTCAAATAGTAAACAAAATATCCCTAAAACGAGTATCAAATAATTGCTCAGGATAATACCGAATAGAATTGTAGGCGCTAGTGTACCTGCACATTTGCTGACAGCGATATTCAGATTCTGCCCTTTTGCATCCGTGCGACGGGTGAGCATCCCGATAAATAGTACGGACATGATAAGGTTTTGAATAAATGCCGAGTACCGGGTTCCCATATCTCTTCCGAATTGGATGACGAAAAGATACTCAAGAACAAATGCTGTTATCAGTACAATAATACTCCATGGTATAAAATAGTTCCGGTTCACGTTTTTTGGAAACTCTTCTTTTCCATATTTGAAATAGGTATAAGTTATTACAATATCCAAAAGAAACCACACCAGGTTTATCCACGTTTGGACAGTTATTGCATTGCTGAAAATATCAATAAAGAACTGGATACTCTCCCAGGAGATATTAAGTGCCAGTGCAAATAACGGCATTCCATATGTCCTGTCCCTAAAGCCCAATCGT
>JAEWQC010000336.1 GCA_023399355.1 Bacillota bacterium
GTCCTGTAAGGGAAACGTTGGAGATGCCCGCAGGAAAACCGGCAATAAGGGAAATACTCAGGAATGACATCAAGGTGACAGGAAAGGATATTAAATTAACCGAGAATAAAGTCGTGGCTAAAGGAGAGCTGAATGTCTCGACACTTTACATAGGGGAGGACGAAACGCGCAGCATCCAGTATATGGAACATGAAATCCCGTTCAGCCAGTTCATTGATTTGCCGGGTATTGATGAGAATTCCTTTTGCAACACGGATTATGAAATCAGGGAGTTATCCTTCGAACCTGAGGAAGATGCGGATGGTGAATTAAGGCTGCTCAAGAGCGAAGTCCTATTGAATATTTATACAGAAGGCTTCGAAAAGAAGGATATTGACCTGGTTGAAGATGCGTATAGTCCCGCTACCAGGCTGACTCTCGAAAAAGAACAGCTTAAAGTGGAAGAATTGGTGGCGGAGAACAAAAATCAGGTTACATTGAAGGAAATAGTTGATATCGATATGGATGCACCGGATATCCAGGAGATTTTCAATGTACTGGGGAAACTGTCCTTGTCCGGCAGTGAAGTTTCCAACGACCGTATTGTTCTTGAAGGGGTCGTAGCCTGCAATATTCTTTACCTGGCGAATGATGAGGAACAGCCGGTTTTCTGTACCGACAGGGAAATCCCTTTCAAGCAGACCCTTGACATAAAAGGTGTTAAACCGGGTATGGGTCTTGATATAGAAATGGATATCGAGAGTTACAGCTACAGCATGGTATCAACGAAAGAGGTCGAGGTACGCTTTGTACTTGGACTGCTTTCCAGGGTTAGCAATCAGGTTACAATACCGGTCATAGCAAAGGCGGCCGAACAACCGCTGGAGGAAAAACGTCAAATGTCGCAGCCCAGTATAATCATCTATTTTACACA
This sequence comes from Bacillota bacterium, assembly GCA_023399355.1. Classification (GTDB taxonomy): domain Bacteria; phylum Bacillota; class Clostridia; order Acetivibrionales; family DTU013; genus UBA1305. Next base: position 914 of record JAEWQC010000336.1, read on the forward strand.
ACAAGGCGATACTCTTTGGAAGATTGCCAAAAAATACTCCACTACCATGGACGAGTTAAAGAAGGGAAATGAATTTGCAAGTAGTGATATATTACCTCCGGGAGAACAGATATTAATCCCGAGGAAAATTTGATAGAAGCTGTAAATAGATGCAATGGAAAAGAGTTGGAATCTCCGGATAAGTGCAAAAGCAAGGTTTATACCAATGGCTTTTGTACGATCCGAGTGTACTAAAATTGAAAATTGTTTATAGATTAAGTGCTTGAAGATTTGATTTCAAGCACTTTTTATTGATATACAAATGTTTTTTGTATATAATATACTGAATGGACAAGATGAACAGGATCAATCTGGTTTTTAGTAATTTACAATTTGCAGAACCAAAAACTGCAGCGCATAACCGAGGTGCAAAATGTCGTATCTGGAATTAAAGGCGCATGCGAAAATAAACCTCTCATTGGACGTGTTGGGCAAAAGGGAAGATGGATATCATGAACTCAGGATGATCATGCAAACCGTTGCGCTTCATGATACCGTACAGTTAGAGGCTGTTCCTGACGGGATCGTTCTGGAATGTAGTACTGGATGGGTTCCTGTGGATAGAACAAATACAGCCTGGAAAGCAGCAGAACTGCTAAAATGCAAATTTAACATAAAAAGCGGAATAAAAATCAGAATTATCAAGAGAATACCTGTTGCGGCAGGACTTGCCGGCGGAAGCAGTGATGCGGCGGCTGTCCTGAGAGGTGTCAACGAACTGTTTGCACTTGGTCTCAGCCCTGACGAACTGAGACAGCTCGGAAAACAGGTAGGGGCGGATGTTCCGTATTGTATCAGCGGAGGGTCCATGCTGGCGGAAGGCATTGGCGAGAAACTTACCAAATTGCCGGATTTCAGCGGCATAGATATTGTACTTATCAAACCCAGGATCAGTGTTGCGACTTCATGGGTGTACGGGAATCTACAGGTTATGGAAATCAGCGACAGGGAAAGGCCTGATACAGAACTGCTGTCTGACGCATTAAACAAACGGAACATTCGGGTGGTAGCTGAAAACATGAAGAATGTGCTCGAAAGTGTTACAATACCAAAGCATGCTATTGTTCAGAATGCCAAGGACAGACTGCTGGAGTTCGGTGCACTCGGAAGTATGATGAGTGGCAGCGGTCCTACTTCATTCGGCATATTCCCGGATGAGAAAAGTGCAGTTGAGGCATTTGGGAAACTGTCTGGCGATAAAAGATGGGAATGCATTCGTACGAAAACGATTGGCGGGACAGGATGATTTTATTAATAAGATACAGACAACGGAAATGCAAAAGACAGATTAAGGAGTGGTGTAAGAATGCCAGGGAAATTATCAAAAGTGAATCTGAACGATTATAAACCTCTCAGGGAAGTTATTTTCAATACGCTCAGAGAAGCTATCATTGTGGGAGAACTGAAGCCCGGAGAGAGGCTTATGGAAGTTCAACTGGCTGATAAGATGGGTGTCAGCAGGACTCCGGTGCGGGAAGCAATAAGAAAGTTGGAACTGGAGGGCCTTGTGGATATGCTTCCAAGGAAGGGTGCCCATGTCGCGGATCTTTCCGTAAAAGACATCATGGATGTTCTTGAAGTTCGATCTACACTGGACGGACTGGCTTCGTTACTTTCAGCCGAACGCATAACAGATGAGGAAATCAGGGAACTCAAACATGTGCTTTCACAATTTACCAACCATGTTGAAAGGGAAAACGTTCAAGGACTGATCAAGAAAGATGTGGAGTTTCATGATATCATATACCGCTCTTCGAGAAACGACAAGCTCATCCAGATCAGCAACAACCTGAGAGAACAGGTGCAGCGCTTCAGAGTGATCTATATCAAGGATTACAGCAGTTCAAGAGAACTGATAAAGGAGCACAACGAGATCTTTGATGCCATATCCCGCAGAGATACCAATGCTGCCAAGCAATTGGCGCAGAATCATATTAAGAATCAGGAAGAAACAATTATCAGGTCTATCAGGAAGAACCAACTGGGCTAAAGGTAAAGAGACTCACGTTGAGGAGGTATTCCTGAAAGTGCGGAATATCTCCGGTGGAAAAGGAACACATCCTTTATGATGGGCTGCGGTTGAGAGATGTTGCCGGAGGAGAAGGGACACAGCCCTTATGAGAGATTGCAGCCGGGATATGTCGCCGGAGGAAAAGGGACACATCCTATATGAGGGATTGCAGCGGGGATATGTCCCTATGTTCATTTATTGCAGTACTTCGTAGCCCATGTCTGCAATTTTCCCCCGGATATCCTGGGGCTGGTACTGGGAAGGATTGTAGGAAACCTTTACTGTTTGTGATTTCAAATCAACATCAATACCTTCAATACCAGCCATTGCTCCCAATTCGGTCCTGATCCTGTTTGAGCAAATACTACAGGTGATTGAGGGGACAGAGAATGTCGTTTCCATTTTAGCTACCTCCATGAAGTCGGATTTCAGATATTATCGGATATTTATCGCATTATTATCCGTTTTGTTTTAAAAAATTTATTTTGAAAAAGATAATACAGGGTTTTAAAATGTTTTGTAGTATAATGATAAACATTTATCGCAATCTGACGTATAATTCAGATGAGTGATTGAAATGGAGGGGTAACAGTGTCTTCAGGGACTTTTTGGTATGATGGGTTCTTAAGCAAATATAAATCGGGGATTTCACATGAATTCCTGTTCTATTTCAATGTCCGCGATCTTGTTGACAATTATAGATACATGGACAGATATATCTACGAGGAATTTATCAAGCAGAGGGGCTTTGGGATCGTAGCGTTTTATGATATTTCCAGAGGCTTGACTTTTTTTGATGCAGGGATGGAGAAGGAATTCAACATCATTACCTCCAATGAAGCGGTCAATGTGATGAACTCAATGCCCTCGAGGATATTCCCCTTTATAGACAAGGCACTGAAAAATACCAAAATGGTTCTCTTCATAGATCATGTTGAAAAAATGATTCCTTCCGGAGACATAGCAAGCCTTTCGGTGGAGGAAAGAGTCGCCCTCATCTGGATATGTGAATGGTCGGTGAATGCGAAGATCTCATCCGTTGGCAGTTCTATTCTTATGCTGGCGGACAACCTTGCAGATGTAAGCCGGGAGTTGCTCAAATCCTCCTACAGGATAGAGCCCATTCTTGTCGGACTGCCTGATGAAGCCCAACGCGCGGAATATATACAGTATCTGCTGAAGGATGATGTCGTGAAGACCGATCTGAGCACGGAGGATTTTGCCAAGCTGTCTTCCGGGCTCAGCAAGAAGTCCATCAAGGACATCAAGCTGAAGGCGGAAGCGGAGGATGTACCGATAAGCTTTGATTTTATAAAAGACAAGAAGCATTCCGTCTTGCAGAAGGAATATGGGGATGTACTGGAATTCATCTACCCGGAGATCGGGTTTGAGAATATAGGCGGTATGGAGAAGGCAAAGAATTTCCTGCTGAAAAACATTGTGCAGCCTATTATGAAGGGTGACCTCAGAAGAGTCCCGATGGGCATATTGCTGTGCGGACCTTCGGGTACAGGCAAAACACTGCTGGTGAATGCATTGGCCAAAGCCAGTGGCTTCAATTGCGTAAAAATCGACATGTCGCGTATCCTGGGACAGTATGTGGGAGAGAGTGAAAAGAACTTCAAGAAATGTCTGCTTGGCGCACAGTCGCAGCAGCCGGTCATTGTGTTCGTCGATGAGATCGACACCGCCTTCCGAAGGGGTGAAAGCGGCGACAGTGGAGTAAGCAGAAATATATTCAGTGAATTTTTACAGTTTACCGGTAATACTAATAATAGAGGGAAAGTAATATTCATTGCGGCTACGAACAGGCCCGATCTTATTGACCCGGCTTTGAAGAGGGCGGGACGGTTCGACAAGAAAATACCGATTCTGCTTCCGGACGGTCAGGAACGCAGTGAAATACTCCGATTGATCATACAGAAGTACGGATTTGAAACCGATGTGGAAGATTTCATGCGTTTTGCGGAGGGGACGGAGAATTATACCGGGGCAGAGATAGAAACCGTTGTAAGGAAGGCATATGAAATTGCCAATGAAGATGACCTGGAGGACACCACACTTACCGCAGCCATACTTGACGAAGCGATCAAACGCTGCCGGCCCAGTACTCAGCAGGTACAGTTCATGACGATGCTGGCTATTGAGGAATGCGACGACAAGGATCTTCTGCCTGACAAGTACAAAGGACTTCTTGATAATAACACCATATCGGACGAAAGGCAGTAACAGATAATACAGCAGACTTCGATAATGCAAAAAAACGGGAGCCACTGTTTTGCACTTATCTTACCGATAGCTACGCAGTAGACTTCGATAATGCAAAAAGATCGGGAGCCATGGTTTTGCACTTATCTTGCTGATAGTGCTGCTATGCAGTAAATTAGCTTTACATTGAACAGTATTTATTATAAATTATTAATATACAGATTTTGGGCAGGCAGGATTAATTATAATACGGGGAGGCTATGAAGATGGGTTTATTCAGTAGATTGGGAGCATTGATCAGAGGATTTTTCGGACTTTTTGTAGGAGGCGTTGAGGAGAGAAACCCCGAACTTTTATTTGAGGATATCAAACAGCAGATTGACAGGGCAAGGAAAGAAGCTGAACAGCAGATTCTTGACATTCAAACAAATGCAGAAATGATAAAGATAGAAATGAAGAATGCGGAGAAAAACCTCGCAGCAGTGAAGGCTAGAGTGGAATCCGCACAGAAGCAGGGAGACAAGGATGTGCTCGTCGAGCTTCTCATGCAGGAAGAGGAATACCAGGCAACCTTCGACACGCATAAGGCGACCTATGATACAGCCATGGGCGAAGTTGCAAAAATAAGGGAAGATTACAAGATATTCGAGTCTGAAATGACAGCAAAGCTGAACGAGCTCAAAACATTGAAATCCCAGGCCAAGATGGCGCAACTCAGAGAGAATATCAATTCCGTCAACGCAAAATATACCTCCAAGAATAATACGGTTGGCAGTGTTAATGAGAGTATGGACAGGGCAAGAGATCTGGTCAACAAAAAAACAGCCCGTGCAAACGCCGTAGAGTCACTTGGTGATACGAATATGGAAATGAAGCTTAAGCGGCTTGACATGAATTCCGCCAGGGATAGGGCAAAAGCAAGAGCGGAAGCTATGCTTTCAAGTGAACAGGGCTTTGAAGTGAAGGAAAAGACAGAGAACAAGGTAAATCAATAAGAAGCAATCAGGATTTTTGAGAGACAGGTGAAGGTTCCTTATGAGAGGCAGAATGGTAACAAGTGCATTTTTTAGATTCAGGAATATTGGCATACTGGCTGCGGCAATGATACTGGCTGCTTTGCTGAGCGATCCGACGGTGGTCCCGATCGGGAATAATTTCGCTTTGCCGCCTGAGGCAACATTTCCAGCCGGACTGGCCGTATATATCGCATTTGTGCTTCAATCCCTTTCCAGCAAGCAGTTTCATGAGGATTTCAACCGCAAGGAAAAGATACGGACGATCCGGGAATTGAACCGCCAGGCCAACAGGCTTTCAAGTGAAGCACGGAGAAATACGAACAGTACCTACCTGCAGAAGCTTAAAAAAGTGATGGATGACAAGAACGATATTTTCAATTCCTATTCGACAGGGGAGCACAGTTACCTCAAGGAGAGGATCGTCGAACAGACACTCAATTTGGTCACAGCATACTTTAAGCTGCTGAATAACTTTTGCATCAGGAGCAGAGAGTTGAATGCCGTTGATGTCAGTTCAGTGGCCAACAGAATCAACACCAACAGCAGAAAGCTGAGTTTCGCCAGGGATGCACGCATGGCTGATGACGTCAGGAAAATCATCGAAATGGACGAAAAGCTTATCAACAGGATGAAGGATGAAAAGAAGGAGCTTGAAAGGATCAGTGCAAAGCTTGATTATATGGAGAGTACGGTCAACATGTTCAAGCACCAGATCATGTCCAGCATTGAGAATGAAGAGATGCTTGAACAGCTTGAAACTGCGGTCAACGAAGCAGAGGCGCTTGATACGGTTCTTGAGGACAGGCGCAAGAGCAGGATCAGACATTAAATCTTCAAATACTTGCGTTAAGTGAGATAACAGTATTATCAATTTTTAAAATCCGGGCGGTTTCAATATTGGGGACCGCCTTATTTTTATGGAATACGTAGTAACTTAAAAAAGAAGGATTATGGAAGTTAATGTCGAATTATTTACTAAAATTATAAAATAGCCGTAGTTTGCGGATACCGCACTCAGGAGAATAATAATGCAGGGAAATGTGATTTATTCATCAGAATTTATTTCAATTATAAATATGGATGATGGTTTTCATATACAATCCTTCAGAAAAGGGATGACGCTTGAGCAATTCAACCGTATCCTCCTTGAACATCCTGAGATCAAGGTCACCAGTATTATGACCGTTAGGAACGCACTAGTAAATGCGCCCAGACCCCCTGAACTTTTTGCAGAAAAAAAAGAAAGAATAAAAGTGGAGCTTTCAGAGGACGAATTGAAGGCAACTGTGACGCTGTGCGTCGAGGAAAAAGAACTGACCGGTCCTGGCAGGGCGGACCTTTTCAAGGAAATCCTTCGCAAGCTTAAGGAACTGGGTGTCACGTACGGTATAAAAAACAGTGTCATATTGAGCAAGATGGTCAATAACACCCCGGTACTAGTAGCTGAAGGCAATATGCCGGTCAACGGGGAAGATTCGAGTATCAGGATGTACGATCTCAAGGAAGCAAAGCCGGAAGCCAAAGAAGACGGAAATGTCGACCACTATGAATTGAATCTTATTAACAGGGTGTCAGCAGGTGAATGGCTTGGTGAAAAGACTGATCCTACGGAAGGCTTTCCCGGCAAGACGGTTAAAGGGAGCATATTGCTGCCTGCTCCAGGAAAAGACCTGCCTCTTTTTTATGATAAGAATACAGTCAAAGAGGTCTACAAGGATGGTGTGACGACACTGTATTCAATGATAAGCGGGGCTGTTCATTACGATGGGGAAAAGATAAGCGTATCAAATCATCTGGAGATTGCGGGAAACATTGATTTTAAAACTGGGAATATAGATTTTGACGGGTTTTTAACGGTTAAAGGGACAATAGAGGACAGCTTTTCTGTAGCTGCAAGCAAAGATATCGAGATTCTCGGGGATTATGGTATCGGGGGAGTCAAGGATATCAGCAGCAATGGCGGGAGTATCTTTATAAAAGGTGGGATCGCAGGTAACAACAAGGCAGTCATACGCAGCAAAAAGAACATTTATACGAAATTCGTAGCGGATGCCACCATCATCTGTGATGGCAGCCTGCACATAGGCTTCTACTGCCTGAACAGCAATATAAAAGCTAAGGAAGTCATACTGGACTCTGCCAAGGGTCAGATCATCGGCGGCAATATCGAAGCGGAGATAAGAGTTGTAGCTTCTACGATAGGTTCGACCAGCGAGAAAAGGACCGTTATAACCGTCTCGGGATTTGACAGGAGGCAGCTGAAGCTTTCACTTGACAATACCGTAGCAGCGGTCGAAATGTTGAAGGTTCAGCTGGCCAAGGCAAAGATGGAGGTCTCGGTATACAATAATGCCTCCGGTCTTTCAAAGGAACAGAAAGCAGTCTATGAAAAAATAAGAGACGAGTATTTTGAAATAAAGGGTAAGGTAAAGCAGCTTGAGGAAGAACGCAAGGCATTTTCGGGATACTTGCGCACACATGGTGAAGGGGAAATCAGTATACTGAAAAAGGTATATCCGAATACTACGCTGGAAATAAAGAAAATGATCAAGGAAGTGACAACCCCCATCGTATGCGTAAGTTATTATGTTCAGGATGGTCAGATAAAGGAGCTTTAACGGGTGCTATTATGGCAATATACTGCGGTGTTGATATCATAGAAATAGAGCGGCTTAAAAATTCGATAGACAACGTGATTGGTTTCAGAGAAAGAGTCTTCACGGAAGCGGAGTCTACCTATTGTGAAAACAGAAAAAGGGCCAGGTATGAGAGTTATGCCGCCAGGTTCGCAGCGAAGGAAGCAGTGATGAAGGCGCTGGGAACAGGGATGGCGGAAGGACTTGGCTGGAAACAAATAGAGATTGTAAACGATGAAAAAGGCAAGCCCCACGCAGTACTGACGTCAAGGGCGCTGGAGCTTTATCGGGAAATGGGTGCGAAAAGTATGGATGTCAGTGTTTCCCACTGCGGGGATCTTGCCATTGCGTATGTTGTTATAGATGCGTGAGGGGGTGGATGGTCTGAAGAGGGTAAAACTGCTTCACTGCGGAGATCTTCATCTTGATGCGCCGTTTACATCGCTGGCCGACAGGGACGGTATGCCGGAGCAGAGGCGGCAGGAACTCAGACGCATGCTGGGTATGATTGTCAGTCTGGCAGCTTCTGAGAATGTCGATATGCTTCTTATATGCGGAGACTTGTATGAACACGGTTATGTGCGGAAGAGCACCTTTCATTTCATTGCTGAACAGCTACGAAAGCATTTAAATATGCCCGTGATTGTTATTCCGGGCAATCATGACCCCTTATCTCCGGATTCCCTGTATTCAAGCTGTGAATGGCCTGAAAATGTCCATATTCTCAAAAATAAAACGGACGTTTATGAACATGTGCCGACCGGTACGCGTGTGTACGGCGGGTTGCCGATGATGAGCCCGGATGGGATAACAGGAGCTACGAGCGCTTTTTCATTACCTGGAGCAAGCGGAGATATCAATATTCTGATGCATCACGGAACATTGGATATGGCTTTCAATTCTGCCGCATACCAACCTGTTACCAGCGCTGAGATTGATTCATGGGGGTTTGATTACTGTGCGCTCGGACATTTCCATTCCATAATACGGGGCGCTGGACGTACAAAGCGAATATATAATGCCGGCAGCCCTGAGCCTTTGGGATTTGACGAAGCGGGTGAGCATGGTGTATTTATTGTTACGATAGAGAAGGAAGAAAAGGAAAGCCAGATTGATGTGAATTTCAGGAGAATTGGGCAGAGGCGGTTTATCAATCTGGAAGTACAGGCCGGAGACTGTTATAACGATGAGCAGGCGGCATCGGCTGTTACTTCAGTCGTTGAAGGAACGGGCAGCGTCGGGGATCTGTATAATGTAACTCTTCAGGGTTATGTGAACCGGAACTTCAGGGTGGACACCGCATATATTTTGGAACTGTTGAAAGATAAGGCTTTCTACATAAAAATTAATGACAGGACTCTGCCGGATTATGATTTTGGATCGATTGCCCTTGAGCCCGGATTAAGAGGCCTCTTCGTGAGAAAAATGCTTGACAGGGCTTCGAAAGCTTCCGGCGAGGACGGGCGTCAGCTTGTCATGAGGGCGTTATACTATGGGTTGGAGGCGATAGACGAGGGCAGCGTATGCATATAGACAAGCTGGAGATCAAAGGGTTCGGGAAACTGACAAGTCAAACGATTACTCTGAAAAAGGGTATTAACATCATATACGGCAGTAATGAAGCGGGAAAATCTACACTTCAATGGTTCATCAAGGCCATGCTCTATGGCTTGAAAGGGCCCGGCCAGCCAAGGACAGGGTGGATGCAGCCCCGGAAACGTTTCATGCCCTGGGACGGCGGTCGGTTTGGCGGCGCTCTTGTGTATGTGCTGGAGGATGGAAGCATCTGCAGAGTGGAGCGTGATTTTGAAAAGGACAGGATGAATCTGTTTGACAGCCATTTTAATGATATTACGGATTTGTTCGACAAAGGCAGGGACAAGCAGCCGGCATTTGCAGAGAGGCAATTGGGAATGGATGAGACAGTTTTCGAAAAAACAGTTTTCATCAAACAGCTGGAGGTAAGACTCGACGGGGACAGTGCGGCTGCACTTGCAGGCAGACTTGCCAATGCAGGTGATACAGGATTTGAGGATATCTCCTTCAGCAGGGCTGAGAAAGCACTGATGGAGGCATTAAAAAATAATGTCGGTACGGGAAGGACTACCACACAACCGATGGATAGGCTGGAGGCCCGGCTCAGACAGCTGGATAGCGAACGTACAAGGTTGCAGAAGCAGCAGGAGCAGAGGAATTCTGTGTGGAACGACCTGTTGGAGACCAGGAACAGCCTCAGTAGATTGGAAGCTGAAAACCGATACCTGGAAAAAGTGGGCGAACTTATTGAAATCAGAAGGTCGCTCGATCTGAATTTGCAACAGGAGATCGGACTCAGAGAAGCCGCGAGACGGCTGAAGAATCTGGAAATTGCATTAACGGATGGCGGTGCTGCCCATACCGGCTCTGAACCCGGTCATACTTCCGGGAGACGTTTCACTGATGCGGCGCAAAAGACAGATGACCTCAGGAAACGAAATCCTGCACCATTTTTTTACCTGGCGGCTGCAATACTTTTTGCGATTATGCTGGTATTTACTGCAGTTTCAAGGAGTTTAGACTTTTCCCGGGTTTTTATTCTCATTTGCGGAGCAGGAGTAATTGCCGCCGGAGCAGCGGCTGCTTTGACAATAAAAAAGGAACAAGTATCCCGCCGGTCGTACAAGGATGATTTTAACGGAGGAACAGAGCCCGCCGGATTGAGTAGTGGTGTACGAATGGGAAGATCTACAGAGTTTATGGTTGGGATAAAGAACGTATGCAGCGAGGCCTCTTTGCTGTGCGGTAGAATGCTGAGCGATTCCGACGCTGTCAGACAGGAACTGAAAAAGGTTTCGCTGAGGCTTGAAGAGCTTAGCAGCAGACTTGAAGCCGGTATTGAAGAAGCCGCTGGTTCCGGGACAGGTCATGAAACGGACGGCTTCTTTTGTCAGGAAGAGTTGGACAAGATCCTTTACGATACTACTTTGGAGGGCCTGACGCAAGCATGGAAAAGCGATATGGACGTTGTCGGGAAGAGGCTGTTTGATACCGCTATGAAGGAAAAATACTACGAAGGTCTTCTGGAGGACAGCCAGGGAGACAATGATGAGCCGCAGCACGTGGAAGAAGAAACCGTTGCAGTAAAGGACAAAATCGAGTATCTTAAACATAGGGGCGATGCCCTAAAACTGGCTCATGAAGTTCTAACGGAAGCAGGTCTCGAGATCCGGCGTACATTCGCACCAGGTCTTGACAGCAAGTTGAGTTCGATTATAACCGGGCTGACAGATGGAAAGTATGCAGATCTCAAGGGAGACGACAAACTTGCTCTTAAGGTTGCCATACCTGAAAGCGGAGATGTTAAAAATGTTCTGTGGCTCAGCGGAGCTGCGGCAGACCAGATGTACCTGGCGTTGAGACTTGCAATGGCGTGCATACTGACAGCAGGTGGTGAAAGCCTGCCCTTGATAATGGATGAAGTGTTTTCACAATTTGATGACAACAGAACGGCGCTTGCGCTAAGATATTTAAATAAAACATATGAAAACAAACAGGTTCTTATTTTCACCTGCAAGCAGCGCGAGGTTGAACTGGCAAGGGAAATATGCGGGTATAATCTGAATTTGGTGGAGTTGTGATATGGGATATGGGGTTAAATGTATGAGGTTAATGCGATTTAGCATATTGTTTTTGCTGCTGCTGGCTGTGGCAGGTTCAGTTCTCTCCGGCTGCGGGTTCAGATCCCGTGCAGTCTCGGGGGGGGATAGAACCGGCTCTGCAATGGGATCTTCGACGGAAGAGGATGTCGGATATGTATCCGGTATCCCAATGGATAAAAATGCGGCTGTCATCATAGATAACGTTGCCGATATTTATACCAAACCTGATGTAAAATCAAATCGTATCACACAGGCTTTGTACAACCAACCGGTAAGCATACTGCAAAAGGAACAGGGATGGGCCGAGGTGTCGGCTGTTGACGGCAGTACCGGCTGGATAAAGCAGAAATATTTAGACAGCGACGTTTCAAGCATTTACGGAAGAACCTACAAGTACAGGATTATCATTACCAGCAGAGAAAAAGTAATTACCTCCAATCCTTCCGGCGGTATTACACAGATGAGTGCACCTATGGGTTCCGAATTTTATTCTTTTAACAGTTCAGGGGATTCGGATGAAGTATTTCTGCCAGGCAATAAAACCGGCTGGCTTAGCAGAAGCGGCACGATTCATGTCGAACTCAATGAGATGATTCCTGTTACGAATGCGGATGATTTTGCAGCAACCGCACTTAGGCTCAAGGGCTCCAGCTATCTTTTGAACGGTCTTGGTACAATGGGGATCGATGCGCCCGGCCTTGTATATGTTTGTGCACATATTAACGGAGTTGACCTCCCGAGAAGTCTTGCCGGGCAGCTGGCTTCGGGTACGGAAATCAAGCCGGAGGAAACAAAGGCCGGAGATCTGGTGTTTCTTGCCGGGGTAGGAGAAGGCGAAACCGGGAAGGTTACCAGTGTAGGCATATGCACCGGTGACGGTACTTATCTCTATGCCGGAAGAACGATCGGCTACGTGGCTATTGGAGATATTAAAAAAGATAATTCCGAGGGCACCATCATTGCAGCCAGAAGGATTTTTAATTAGATATACCTGTATGGACTTAGGAAAAAGACAGGAAGACTGGTCACTGACTGTGCCGCAAGTCAGAAAACTGATTTTTTAAAGCTTGCAGCGGTATTATAAACAGGTGAGGTAGAGATGACCAGACTATACATAATAAGGCATGGGGAGACACTTTGGAACACACAAAAAAGAATGCAGGGACATCTGGACTCGCCGCTGACAGATACCGGTAAAAGGCAGGCACAGCTGCTATCAAAGGCATTGGAAGGTGTTGAGTTCGAAGCAATCTATTCAAGTTCAAGCGGAAGGACACTGCAAACGGCACACATCGTTGCCGGAAAACGCGATATCCCAATCATCCCGATGGACATCCTGAGAGAAATCAACCTCGGCGAATGGGAAGGGAAGGTCTTTATCGAGGTGGAGAAAAATGATCCGGAACAATACGAAAATTTTTGGAAATCACCTCATCTATATATTCCAGCCGGTGGCGAGGAGTTTGCTGATATTAAAAAAAGGATCGGCGATATCCTGCAAACTCTTATAAAGCGGCATGACGGCAAGAATATCATGCTAGTGACGCATACAGTCTCATTGAAAACCATCATGATGATCGTAGAAAATAAAGAATTGAAGGATTTTTGGAGCGGAGCCTATGTTCATCCGACAAGCCTTAGTGTGATTGAGTATGAAAACGACCGGTGGAACGTTGTTAAATGGGGGGATATATCTCATTACGGGGAGTAAATAAAGTCTTTTGCGTTGCATTTTCAGGGCAAAGATGATACCTGCTGAATTCTATGTCCAGCTTGCATAACTAGATCACCAACATGGATATGGTATTCATACAGGTCAGACATATCCATTACCACATAGGATATTTCGATAGCAGTTTGCGTGAATACTGGTACCAGGCTGTCGAACGGGTCGATTATCCCGGCGAATAGTATTGTGCACTTTAACTTTGATTAATGCAAAATGCGGTGGATTTTTTCAGCACCAGCTCTTCAACCAGCCCTGCAATGTCTTCGCTGGCATGAGGAGTGGCGAGCTTTCCTGCAGCATCGGACATTTTCTTCAATACGCCGGGCCTGCTGATAATATTCTCAAGAACTATTTCTATATTTCTGTGCGGTTCCAAACGCACGGCAGCTCCAGATTCAACCAGAAAGCGAGCGTTTCTTTCCTCCTGCCCCGGTATCGGTGAGGTAATCAGAAGCGGGAGTCTTTTGACCAGTGCTTCGGAAACTGTTATACCGCCGGGTTTTGTTACCAACAGGTCACAGGCGTCCATTAATTCGTTTATTTTATCCGAATAGCCAAGGATGCGTATTTTTCCTCGTGCATTTTGTGCAAGGCTTTGCAGACGGGCCTGCAGCTTGTTATTGCGGCCGGTGACGGCGACGATTTGGATATCCCGGGTTAGTTTGAGCAAAGAAGAAAAAGCAGGTTCCAATCCCCCAAAGCCAAGACTTCCTCCCATTAAAAGGATTGTCGGTTTTAGCTCCAGTCCCATACCTTCAAGAACGAGACGCCGGTCAATTTTTGATAGAAAACGCTCCGTTACTGGAATCCCGCAGGCATAAACCCGGTCTTCCCTTATACCCATTGCAACCATGTTCTTTTTAATATGCTCATGAGCCACAACAAAAGCATCAACACCATCGAGCTTCCAGAATGTATGGTGTGTATAGTCTGTAACGATTCCTATCACGGGAATATTCAACAATCCTTTTTCCTTAAGGCAGGATAGCATTTGAAGAGGGATGGTATGTACACATACCACGGCATCCGGTTTATATGATTCGAGCAGTCTGAAGAGCTTGCGGGACAGCAGCCGGTTAAAGCTTTTAACAAGGTCCGTGATCAGTTCATCATTTTCGGACAGGTCATAGAACCAGCCGTACATGCCGGGGATGGTTCTGATAGTTCGCAGGTACGTCCCTGTTACCAGACTGTCAAGCAACGGGCTAATAAATTTCAAGGAATCTACAAGGGCTGTTCCGCAGTCTGGACGCTGTCTCTCCATTTGCTGCATCAGAGCCTGGGCAGCTTTAATGTGACCTCCGCCGGTCGCAGCGGACAGGAAAAGTATGTTCATCCGGTTTCTCCTCCAAGCTTTGCAAGCCTTTTCAAGATATGCTGTAATCATTATTAACAAATGCGGACTACATTATTACATAAACGTAAAAGCAAATCCGTTTTGGAATATTTTTTTGTCAGTTGCAGAGAATATTATTGAGAAAAAAAGAGATCCCCTCAGGTTTTCAGGAAGGAGGGCTTATTTTGAAAAGGAAGAAGAAGATCATATTTATACTGTCTGCTGCAGTTTTATTCGCTGGTATTCTGTTGGGACCGGATGCCCTATTTAAACTGGGCAATGTGTATGCACAGAACAGCAGCATCAGTGAGACACAGCTTCTGGCCAGAGCCATAAACGGGGAGGCGCGGGGCGAACCATATGAGGGACAGGTTGCAGTCGGCGCAGTCATTTTAAACAGGACCAAGGATTCCAACTTCCCGAAAACCATTGCAGGGGTTATTTATCAACCCGGAGCATTTACTGCTGTAGATGACGGGCAGATAAATGTGCCGATAGATTCCGGCTCCAGTGTTGTCAGGGCTGCCCAGGACGCCCTGAATGGCTGGGATCCGACAAATGGATGCATTTACTATTATAACCCTGCTACGGCAACAAGCTCATGGATCTGGAGCAGGCAGGTGGTTTTGAAGATAGGCAAGCATAACTTTGCAAAGTAAAGCATGCACTTGATCATTTATACTTCATAAAAGAATGGATTGGAGGAAATACTTTGGGAATCAGGGATAAACTTCTGGATTTTAAAAGAAGGTTGTCGGACAGAAGAATGTATAGTATTGTCATCGTACTGATAGGAGCAGTTTCCATCTGGGGGATCTATCAATACAAACATGCCGCCAATCTGCGACAGGAGTTGGACAATCAGTACAACCGGGCATTTTACGACATGGTGGGTTATGTAAATAACGTGGATACACTTCTTGCTAAATCAATGATCAGCACAACTACGGCAAAAACCGCCGGCACGCTTCAGGAAGCGTGGAGGCAGGCAAACCTGGCACAGACAAATCTTGGACAACTGCCTGTTTCGCAGCCGGTACTAGCCAGTACATCCAAGTTCCTGACACAGGTCGGGGACCTGAGCTACTCTCTGGACAATCAGAATATCAGAGGCAAGGCACTTAGCGAAGACCAGTATAAAACAGTAGACCAGCTTTACAAGTTGGCCAATTCATTGAAAAAAAGCCTTGGTGAACTGCAGAATGATCTTGGTACCGGGAGACTGAAATGGGGAGAGCTTGCCAGAAAAGGGACCTCACTGTTTAATAAAACATCAGCTAATAATTCGATGAAAAAGATGGAATCCATCAGTTCAACCTTCCAGGACTATCCCACTCTGATTTATGACGGGCCTTTCTCAGACCATATGTCTTCTTCCGAAGCAAAAGGATTGACCGGGGATATAGTTAAATCTGATGATGCAAAAAAGAACATCAAAAAATTCCTGGGAGAAGATAAGGTACAGGACATCACAGACGCAGGCAAAAATGACAGCGGTCCGATAAAGAGCTTTAGCTACACAGTCACTTTCAAGGGTGCTACAAAGGATCAAAAAGCCGATATGGGTGTCTCTCAAAAGGGCGGACATATCATATGGATGCTCTATAACAGACCTGTCAGGGAAAGCAAAATCGATATGAACAAAGCCAAGCAGATCGGTAGGGATTTTCTCGACAGCAAAGGTTATAAAAATATGGAGGACACCTATTATCTTACCCAGGATAATGTTGCTACGATCAATTATGCTTACAGGCAGAATGACGTCACTGTTTATCCGGATCTGATCAAGCTGAAGGTTGCACTTGATAATGGCGAGATTGTCGGGATCGAATCCAATACTTACTTATCGAATCACACCGACCGGAAAATACCGACCCCCAAAATTACCGCCGCCGATGCCAAAAAGAAGGTAAATACGAAACTGCAACTGCACGGCTCAGGACTGGCGATTATACCGACGACTTACAAGAAGGAGATTTTTTGTTATGAATTTAAGGGCAAGTTGAACAATAGCGACTTTATCGTATATATCAATGCAGAAACCGGTGAGGAGGAAGATATATTGATGATCGTCAATACGCCCAGCGGAGTGCTTACCATGTAGCAACAATAAGGCGGCGTTAGAATATTTTGTTGCATATTGCACCGGCAGACGATATATTAATGATAATGATATTATAAATGGCGATTGGGATATGGGGGTTGTTTTGAACGATAAAGCGGAAAAAGCAGTTGAAACTGACAGGACTATAGGTGGCAGGAGGCCTGGGGTTGCACAAGTGTGCATCTTGTTCTCCGTTACGATTATCCTGTTTCTTTTCATCGGATACAGGGTTCAGCATTCAGAATTCTATTCCGGCGTACTGATTTCGGAATTTGGCCTGATTATGCTGCCGGCCCTGATCTTCCTGCTGCTGTTCAGGTATGACCTGAGGTCGGTGCTGAGGCTTAAGGGGACAAAGACGCTGAACTTTCTTATTACCTTTGTGCTTATGCTGACTGCCATTCCGGTAGCAGGTGTTTTTAACCTCCTAAATCTGGTTATCGTAAATTTCATATTCGGGAAAGTCATTGTTGGGCAGATTCCAGCCTCAACCGGTGCATGGAGTCTGCTGGTCAACATTCTGGTGATCGCAGGCAGTGCAGGAATATGTGAGGAATTCCTTTTCAGGGGAGTCGTTCAGAGAAGTTTTGAGCGGCGTTTTGGTGTTGCGAGGGCAATCCTTCTGGCAGCCTTCCTTTTCAGCCTGACCCATATGGATTTCCAGAAGATTTTCGGTACATTTCTGCTTGGCGCCTTGATCGGTTTTATAGTTTACAGGACGGATTCATTATTTTGCGGCATGTTTGCGCACTTTACAAATAATGCGATGGCAGTGCTGGTAAGTTTCCTGTTTACAAAATTCACAACAGCGCAAGGAGGATCCGCACTTAAGATAGCGGAAGAGACAGACCTGAGCAGTGTCTTTGCAGCCTTCGGCAGCCTGTCCTCCCAACAGCTTGCAATTGCATTTTATGTATATGGCTTCTTGTTTCTCTTTATCATTTCTTTTTTTATCTTGCTGCTTGTTGCACTGATCAAGCTGAATCCTGTCAATAAGTCTGATGAGACAACAACAGGAGTCTCTGCCGATCCCGGAGCATTCAGGACAAGTGCAAAAAGCCTGGCATGGCTTTTACCGGGCGTATTGCTAATAGCAAGTCTATATTATTTTGAAGTATTGAAGTTCAAAGGGGTAAGCAATGGACTTGTTGAAGTTGCAAAGCGACTTCTGGGAAGCTAGTACAGCCTGCTTTTTCAGGTGGTTTTTTTAATTCCTCTAATATCGTCGCCGGCAAACCAGAATAAGTCATAGCTGCCCATTATACGTGAGACAACTCTTTCATCGTAATAATTAAATAGCTGTTTGGGATGTATATTCGTGGCAATAATGGTCTTGCAATGCTTTTTCTTATCATTTGAATTCCGGGTATCTATTATGCTCAGCAGTTCAGCATATCTCATAGCGCTGGGTGACTCTGTACCCAGATCGTCTATAATTAGCAGATCAGCTTCAAGAATGCTCTTATAAATAGAGTTTTCATAAATATCATCATTGGAGGATTTATAGCGATATTCATAAATGATATTAAAAAGTGCGGGGGCAGTCTGATAAATTACAGTGTATCCGCGGTTCATCAATTCAATGGCAATGGAGCCGGCCATATATGTTTTACCGACGCCTGTAGGACCACAAAAAAGCATGTTTTTAATCTCAGCTTTATCAAAATGATCGACAAACCTTCTGCAGTTTTCCAATAGGTCAAGGATTAATTGACGCGGCGAGTTTTTAACCTTATACTTTTCTTCATTGGGAATATCGGAGTAATAGTCTGCATTAAAACTCTTAAAACCAGCGTTATCAGCAATTGCCAGATTTGACTGATCGTAAATGTAATCAATAAGCTGTTGCTTATAACACGCGCATACAGTGTCAATTGTATTGGTTGCAGACCTGATAATACCGGTGTCACAACATTTTTCACAGGTATAAACCGGATTGAGGTAATCAGGAGAATATCCATATCTGACCAATAACCTTACTTTCTCTTCTTTAAGCAAGTCAATGGTTTTTGACAGCTCTTGAGCGGAACCGTCCGAGGACAATAAGTTTGCGAGGATCATTTTATTGTATTTTAAACCTGCCCGGCGTATTTCATCTTCAATTTCTTCAAGCCGGGGAATACGATAATAAAGATCGGATTTTCTGATTTCCAGTTCGGTATAAGCATTTCTGCGTCTATTGTCATATTCGATTTTTATTTTTTGATGTATACTTGAATCCATACCAGCTTATATCTTCCCTTCCATCGAAAATTTTCACAGCTTGCATTGTATTCCAGGCAGACTAAACGTTTTTGAAAAGCTTGTCGAAGTATTCATCTTCATACTTGCGCTGTTCAAAATTGCCCTTTTGCGGTGCGGCGTTGGACCTGCCGGCAGGTTTCCCGTCTGCTGTTTTTTTAAGAGCATCTGCCGTCTTTTTGCTGCCTTCGGCAGCGAGAATTTCGTCTTTTGTTTTGTAGCCCTTGTTGTGCCAGTCCGTCAGGATACTGTTTATGTATTCGAAGCTCGGGTTGACGGCCGATGTGGTGCGTTTTAAGGCAAGCTCTATAATTTCAAAATCATATCCGAATTCCACTACCCATTTTTCAACGTAGGCATCCTCATACTCTGTCAAATAACCTTGTTTCCTCAGCTTTTTGCATATTTTGCCGCGTATGTCCTTGAGCTGCTGATATTCAATGGAATATTTGTCCAGGTCAAAGCCGTTGCGGATATTCTTGCTGTGCCAGTTATCGGCGACCTTCATGATATACTGGCGGGAAAGGCCCTTATAATCCAGGCAGTGCCTGAATAACGCGTACATGACGTCCTCTTCGAACTGGTACTTGTCAAACCAGGCGTCTATATCCATATACCAGGAAGGGGACATCATACCCTGGAAAAAAGCGTTGTTAATACTGGAGATGAATTTGCTCCGGCTTTTACTTCTGTCGCTGCTCAGTGCTGCTTCATCGGGAGTGGAGGTGGTTTTGGGACGGTAAAGCTTTTTGATCTCCTTCTCCTTCAGGTCAACCATGTTTAGGACGTTCTCATTCGTGCTCCTTGTTATCAGGCCGATCTCCTCGAGTTTGACCAGGGCCTCTTTTACGCGTGCTGTCTGCAATTCAAGCTTTTTGGCGATATCCGGTGAGGACAGGTTTTTTTTATGCTTGCTGAGGAAAGTGCAATAGATATAAACCTTCACGAAATCGCTTTCCAGGGAAGGCATGTATTCAGAAATGAAAATATCCGGTACCGGACTGTCGGAATACAAAATGGACAAGTTGGTGTCAAAAACCATGCAATAACCTCACATATCTATGTACATTCAGAGTTTTACTCTTTGCAGGAGATTCCCATATCATATTATAGCACACCCGGTTCCTTAGAAAAATGGAATTATTCGTGCAGGG
>JAEWQC010000341.1 GCA_023399355.1 Bacillota bacterium
GGGGTTTGGTCACTTCTATTATATCACAAAGAAGGGGCTTCTTGGACTTTTTTATTGCCTAAAACTATTGATTTTTCAATGTTCATAGCAAATTAGCAATGTGCGAAAGTTGAGTAATAAGGTATTCACCTCGTCTGCCAAAATATAAGGTGCAATAATTCCTTTGTATCTGTGTACCGTGGAATAAATAATACTCCATGATTTTCAAACCTTCATCACTTTCAACATGTCCCAGTGCAAAATCGATAAACTTTGATTCAGCCAAAGTCATGTTTTTATTAAGATGCTTCATGATTTCATCAATGGATGCTTTTGTGCCCTCTTTCGCCAAGCGGATATAGTATTGTAATATGGTTTCTCCCATCAAATCACCTCATAGGGAACCGATATCATATTTTCACCGTCGATGAAAATATTACTGATATGGAATAGTAAAAAACGTTGCTTGAAATTGCTGTCATTCAGTAATTTATGTCGATACTCAGGGCTTTGTTGATAATAGACAATACCCATATCGATATAATGGAGAATCATATCCCTATCCAAATTGCTTTTGAATAGGCCGCCTTTCATCCCTTCATCGATTAGAGTATACAAAGAATCTCTATATGCTTGCGTGTAAAGCTTCAATGTATGTCAGATCATGTTTAAATATCTTGTCCAGGCCGGTCAGCGTTTTTACCACTATATATTGCTTCAAGCTACTGCAAATTTTGTTTTCGATTTTTTCCAGAGCAGAAAAAAGCTTGTCCTTTTGAATGGGCTTTAGCAGATAATTAAAAGCGCCAACAGAATAAGACTCTACCGCAAATTCCGCGCTTGAAGTCAAAAATATGATTTTTGCAACCTGATCCTTGCTTCTTATCTCGGCGGCAAGCTCAATGCCGTTCATGCCAGGCATAACCACATCCAGAAGAAAAATATCAAAAGGTTTGCATTTTTCCAACTGTGCGACCAAGTCCAGACTGCATCCAAAACTTTGAACTTCTAATTTATTTTCAGAAGAGCCGTTTCCCGCATATTCATCCATAAGTTGATTGATTTGTAAAAGTTCCTGCTTGTTGTCATCGCAAATAGCGATTCTCATACTATCCCTTTCGTTATGTAAACAATATTCAGTATAACAGAAATATTGCAAAAAAAGTTAGTAGAATTACATTACATAACGAAAAAGTAACATTTCATGCAGGAATGCTAAAGTGTGTTTTTTTTTGTGCTAATCTATAGACAAAATGAAAGAATAGTATATTCCAACCCGGGGATTTGTTAAAACATTTATCATGAGAAGGGGTGACTTAAGCTGGATACCGGAAATATACGGTATAACGACGAGGGGATGTCGAACGACACCAGTCACAAGGTAAGAGAAGATGATACCTGTGCTCACTGGGAATGTACAGGAGGCGATAGCCTTGCCACCATGCATGAGTGCTGGTACTGCAAATATTCGGATTTCAGAAAAGACACCAGCGAGCATCGGGAGCGCAGCGTGTGCCGCTGCCCGCTAAACCAAAGCTGGAAGGAAAAGTAGTATACAGGATTCAAAATATAATTATTCGGAGGAGTGCGATTATGAAAAGAAGAGGTCTGGCAATTTTAATTACCCTTGCAATGGTTCTATCTATTATGCCGTTACCGGTATTTGCAGCTGAAACGGCACAAATTTCCGACATGCCCGATAACTGGTCAACGACAGCCCTTCAATCTGCCGTTAAAAATGGCCTTTTAGTTGGAGAAAACGGTAAGGTTATGCCGGATAATAATCTGACAAGAGCTCAAATGGCAGCTGTTATCAATCGTGCCTTCGGCACATATCAAATGGTATCCCTAAGCAGCTATACAGACGTAACAGAAGGGGCATGGTACTATGATGATATGGCTAAAGCTGTACAAATGAAAACATTAGCAGGCAGCGGGAGTGTACTCAATCCAAACAGAAATATTACCCGTGAGGAGGCTTTTGCAGTCATTGCAAGAGCATTTAAACTCTCAAGAGCGCCAGATAGCACTCTTGACAAGTTTTCTGACAAAGCTTCCATAAGTCAATGGGCAAAAGATAGTGTGGCAGCTCTTGTCGCAGCAGGCTATATTTCGGGTTCAAATGGCCGGATTAATCCAAAACAGAATATGACCAGAGCAGAGTTTGCGGTAGTGATGGACAATCTATTAAAGAATTATATTAAAAAAGCCGGAGTTTATACAACCAGTTATACTGGTAATGTTATGATCAATGTACCAAATATAACATTGAAAAATATTAAGATCACAGGAGACTTGATTATAGGCGATGGAGTAGGTGATGGGAATGTTACACTTGACGGTGTAACTATAACCGGCAGAACCGTCATTCGCGGCGGCGGCGTCAACTCCATTAAAATCCTGGGAAATTCAGATATTCATAACATAGTCATTGCCCGTGTGGACGGACAGGTCAGAGTATATAAGGATGATGGCACTCAGGTTGGCGAAGTCACTGCAGATGGCAGCGATGATGTTATACTGGAGGGTAATATGGGGACGGTAATTATTTCTTCTCCCAATATTATAGTAACAGCAATCAGCGCTGAAATTACTTCAGCTGTCATAGACGGGGATAATTCAAAATTTGTATTTTCATCAAATTCCACGGTAAAAGGACTTGCAATAAATGGCGACAATGCTCAGGTTACCGTTTCGGCTGGATCTGCAGTTACAGATATAGCTATAAAAGGAGACAATGCAAATGTTGGAGGAACAGGAACAGTAGGAACGGTTGAAACTGCAGCAAGCGGGACAATAGTGACAAATCCAGGTGCGAAAGTTACTGCTGAAACAGGGTCCAGCAAAATTACCGCGGGGACGGAATCCGTTTCAACCGGTGAAACTGTAATTATACCGCTCGCGCCGACTCCAACACAAGCCCCGGCGCCTGTATACAACAGTGGTCCATCAACAATAGCTTTAAGCGGTATTGCCGCAATAAGCGGTACGGCTCAAGTCGGAGTTCAGTTAACAGCAGGCGCATTGACACCGGCGGGAGCAACAGCATCCTATCAGTGGAGAATATCCAGTGACGGGACGACTTATACAGATATTGGCGGGGC
>JAEWQC010000084.1 GCA_023399355.1 Bacillota bacterium
CAATAGGCCAATCTTTCTCAAGCTGCCAGAATAGAATCACAATTGCTCAGGATAGGTGATAGACAGACAGGAAGACAGGAAGACAGGAAGACAGGAAGACAGGAAGAGCAGGGGACCCGATTTTTCCATCGCTCATCTTCCTTCAATCGACATCGACAGCATACAAACGTCTATTATATTATTGTGAATAATGATCGCTATCGTAAATAAAATAGCGGAAAGAAAGTTAATGTGATAACATAGAAGGGTGTGAGTCCTGCACGCTTTATCGGAGTCAATGCCGTACCTTGGCATTATGAAACATTTGGCTGAGAAAAATAGTATTTGGTAGCAATATGAAATCTATTATCAGGACAAAATAGGAATAGAAACGAACTTACAAGGATGTGAAGGAATGAAACCTACAAGAATCGGAAGTATGAATGATCAGAGCAACCTGAAGGGCAATGGCCAATTTGAGCAGCATCAGCGATGCGATCTATGCAATGTCCCCATATTCCGGAACCCCTGCACGGATATCCGCAGCAGCAGTTCTTTAAAAGGCAGGGGGAAGATTCTCTGCAACAAATGTGCACTTACACTGGCGAAGATTCCTGCAGAGCAGGCAATTCAGGCACTTGACAATGCTGCCGACACCTATCAGAAGAGATGATTTGAAAAAATAATGGTACTGGTATTTACCAGTACCATTATTTCAATCAAATTCAGGAAGGAATAACGTTTATAGCCTGCGGACCGCGCTGACCCTGCTCAATGTCAAATTGAACATCCTGGCCTTCATCAAGCGATTTATAGCCCTCACCCTGGACTGCGGAGAAATGAACAAAAACATCATCTCCACCTTCTCTTTCAATAAATCCGAAACCTTTTTCGGCATTAAACCATTTTACTTTACCTTTCATGAAAAATACACCTCCTAAAATGGTTCTATGGATTGGCAATCTCAATTTAAACTGCATATATTTATTATGCAGTCTGAAACTGAAAGTTATACTTGATTAAAGTGGTGCTCAACTGCAATATTGCGGAAAGTAATTATGGCGGTAAGTATTTGTACTTACAGTACTGCAACAAAAGATTTACAGAACAACCAGGAACTTGTTACTATTACTTAAGTCGAATTTGGGGAGAATATCGTTGAAGGAGTGAAGAATATGAATTTTTGCAAATGCGGATCTATTTTAATTAACGATAAATGTACGAATGACCATTGTCCGGAACAAAATCAAAAGAATAAGGGATGGATCGTTGACGGGACATCTATCAATTTTAAAAAGGCGGTTTCATATGAAGAAGCTTCGGGCATTGTTAAAAGGATGAACAATACAGATAAAAAGCTATAGAAGCTGTTTTTTTGGCCAGCTTCATACATAATCCCATTTGTTATGCGGGGCACTGCTATTTATAAATGAATTTGTAAACTGTTCTGATTAATGTTAGAATATTACTAAAATTTTCTATTCAGCCCATATGTAAAACTTCATGTATTAGAACAGGAGGAAGTTATGCTCAAAAAATCGCTTTTAATGCTGAAAAACAACCCTTTATTGATTTTAATGTTTCTTTTGGCAATCTTGATATACCTAATACCCATGTTTCTTTTTATGCCTGCTATCAAGAAGATTATTGATATTTCGAAAGAAATTACCGAAAACCCTTCAAATCCGTCAGCGGTGGATTTGAAGCAAATGATCGCAATGATATCGTCAATAATGAAATTGTATCTGTTCATATTCATACTTGGCATCCTAAGTCTGCTGTATATATCCGGCTATGGCAATATGCTGGCTGCAGCGGTGAACGATGGAAAGGCTTCATTTAAAATATTCACTTTCGGCATCCGTAAATATTTCGGGAAGATTATCTTATCTGCTTTATTATTTGCTGCAATAAGCATCGGATTTGCCATTGTCATTTCCATTTGTACATTGCCGTTTACCTTTGCCGGGATAGCGGCAAACAATTTTGATCCGGAGAAAATATCCGCGATGCAAATAATTATTCAAATCATTGTACTTACAATATCTGTTTTCCTTTATCCATTTGTTGAATTGTGGCTTCCGGCAACTTTTATCGAAAGAAAAGAGGGCGTTATTTCCTGCTTTAAAAAAGGCATCAGGGCAGGCAGGCAAAAATACCTTCTGTTAGTCGCAGTATCAGCAATAATATTTTTACCTTACACTGTCCTTTACATCGTAAGCGGAAACAGGTATTCCATCCTCGAATCGCCGCTCTATATTGTGTCACTGGCTTATCAGACCATTATCATACCGGTTGTTCTGGCAGTTCTATTTACAATATACAATGATTTGAAAAAAGAGAACAAAGTTTAATCTTCATAAAAAGCCAGGTTGATAGAATTTTACAATCAACCTGGCTCGTTTCTGTAACAGGATCACTGCTTACAATACTGTACTGTAATGCAACATCTTCCGACACTCTTCATACGCCAAGGACATTGGACCGGTATTCCTCTTCAACTGCTTCAAGCATCCAATGAAGCTGGATTAAGTTCTTCCTAAAAATCTGTCCATCAGCGTGTAACCATCCTCGATATAGACACCTGTCCTTTGTGCCTGAAATTCATCGTAACCATTGACACCCGAAAGCTTTTCAAGGCTTTTTCTATAGAGGATGTATGGTACGGGTTCGGAGGTGTGTGTCCTCAGGGACAAGGGAGTCGGGTGATCCGGCAGTACCAGTATGCTGTAGTCTTCAAATGCTGCAAGACCTTCCAGAAGTGTACCGACTATAAGATTGTCGATGTATTCTATGGATTTTACCTTGTTTTCAATTTCAAATCGATGTCCGCATTCATCCGGTGCCTCAATATGGACATATACAAAATCCTTGCCTCTTTTCAGCTCTTGCAGGGCCGCCTCTGCTTTACCTTTAAAATTCGTATGTATATTTCCTGTTGATCCTTCCACGTCGATAGAATCCAATCCTGCGCAAAGGCCGATCCCCTTGATCAGATCCACTGCGGAAACGACGGAACCTTCAATTCCGTATTTATCAATAAATTTTGGAATGGCTGGCTTTCTGCCTTCACCCCAGAGCCATATGGAATTGGCAGGACGCAGTTTTCTAGCGATCCTTGAGCGGTTGACCGGATGATCCCTTAATATTTCATAGCTCTTTTTCTGCATGGCTAAAAACATCTCTCCGAAGTCTCCTGTTGGAAGATAAGCTGCAATATTCTTTTCAAGAATGTCATGGGGAGGGGTCAAAGTTCTTCTGCCGGACCCGTTTTTCCATACCATACAGTGC
>JAEWQC010000144.1 GCA_023399355.1 Bacillota bacterium
ACCTGCAAGTGGGGAAATATTCTTATTCTATTTCTAAATACAGAACGTTTTGTTTTGTGTATTTTAACATTTTTTATACCCCTCATCAAGCCCACTTTTTGAAAAGCTGCAACCGTTATCGCTGTACAAAAGGTATTTCGGACTTTCATTTATCAAATTGCCACATTTGTCAAAAGAAGTTTTTAGCAACATTTCAATGCGGATGGAGTCTAAAAGTCAAGGAAAGGGTAAAATAATTTTGTGGACAAATATCAGGTAGCGCGTGCGTTTGCAGGATAATTGTAGTACAATAAAGTTACGGATTGAAAAGACAGGAAGATTCCGGATCGGTACTTTCGGGATCGGCACTTTAATGAAGGGAATATTTTACAAATGAACTTTCGAGTATTTGTCAGAACACTTTTTTTTGTTGTAATCCTGGCAGCAGTTGCCTTCACCGTATATGCAAATGTGGCGGTTCCGGACGGGAAGGCCGTGGTTGACAGCATAGACACCGGACAAACTGCTGTTGATAATACTAAAACCTCAATGGATGCCGGACAGCAACAAAGAAGTGATGAAATTGCAGTTGCTGCACAGGCAAAGGGAGCTTCAAAAAAAGCGGTCGGACAGAAAAGCAATACAAGTCGCAGCTATGTCAAAGAGGCAACGGTTGTAAAAATCAGTGCACTTGGGGATGTCGCGCTCGGGCAGGACATACGGTATAACAATACGGATTCGTTCAATTATGTTTTTGACAAGAAAAAGGGCGACTATAGCTATTTCTTCTCAAATGTCGTCGGTATCCTGTCCGGAGATGACCTGACCATTGCCAATCTCGAGACAACGCTGAGCACGGAGACGAAAAAGGCTGAAAAATATGATATCGGTAACAATTACTGGTTCAATGGCAATCCCTTATATGCGAACATCCTCAAGGCAGGCAGCGTAGAGGTTGCAAACCTGGCCAACAACCATACATATGATTACGGACAGAAGGGCTACGATTCCACGCGCAAGGCTCTGAAGACAGCCGGTATTGATTATTTCGGGTATTCCGATGTGCTGATCAGGGAAGTGAAAGGCATCAGAGTCGGAATGGTCGGTTTCAACCAGCTTGGGAATGTGGAACAAGGCCTGGATATGAACGTGTTTAAAAAGGAAGTCGCCGATATGACCAGGAAACTAAGGGGAGAGTGCGACCTTCTGATTGCCAATTTCCACTGGGGCAAGGAATACCAGTATCAGTACAATGCAATGCAAAAGGAGTTGGCGACTCTGGTAATAGACTCGGGAGCCGATCTCGTCATAGGGAATCACCCGCATGTTCTGGAGCCGATTGAAAAATACAAGGGGAAATATATCGCATACAGCCTTGGAAACTTCTGCTTTGGAGGGGTCAAGAAGCCTGATGACTATGATACGGCCATATACCAGCAG
The DNA here is from genome assembly GCA_023399355.1 of Bacillota bacterium. GTDB lineage: Bacteria > Bacillota > Clostridia > Acetivibrionales > DTU013 > UBA1305. Next base: position 1,420 of record JAEWQC010000144.1, read on the forward strand.
TCTTTCATATTTGATTCCGACAAGGTGCTGCAGCCGGTCAAGGAACCGACGATTATTCCCTGTTCCGTTTCATCGGTAAAAGGGGTCAACAATTACAAGCCGGCTATCGCAGTAGAACCACAAATCAGCAGCGTGCTGGGGAAACTGAAGTTCACGCCAGCTGCTGCAGTAAACTCTACATCTGCTGGAAAGGATGACAAAAAGTCTATGGTAAAGCTGGATGACGTGGTGAAGGACATAGTGATCGATCTTAGATATGCATCCTCTAATAATATTGTTGAAAAACCGGTTTACGAATCCAATACGGCCTATCTCAGAAAGGGCACGGCGGACAAGCTGAACAAGGCAAACCAGCTGCTTCTGAAACAGGGCTACAGGATAAAAGTCTGGGATGCCTACAGAGCACAGAAATACCAGCTGTTTCTGTATAATAACGCACCCAACAAGTCCGTTTTCCTGGACCCCAAGAAAGGCTACTCAAACCATACAAGGGGTGCCGCGGTTGACTGCACGCTTGTTACTCTGGATGACAAGGCTGTTGATATGCCCAGCGACTTTGATGATGGGTCGGATCTGGCATACCGTAAATATACGAAGTGCACCAAAGAGCAGAAGCAAAACGCATTGATCCTCGAGAACGCCATGAAAAGTGTAGGTTTCCTGCCATATCAGAATGAATGGTGGCATTTCGACGACAGTGAATATAAGAACTATAGCGTACTGACAGTTTATCCTTAAGGAAACAGCATATACGATAAAAACAGATACCCGGTTTGCAAATAACATACCTGGAGGACTAACAGTATACAAGGCTGATAAATAACAAACGGGCCGGCAATTGGATATCCGGAAAAAATGCATGGATGAAGGTACGAGGGAAAGATGGAAAGATACGCACTGGAAGAATATATGCAGCAGTTGCAGGAAAAGAATCTGCTGCTTCACCACAATTGCACACGTAAAACCGGTGTTAAGACTATACGGAATATCGCATACGACTCCAGCAAAACTATGCAGAGCACGCTGTTCGTCTGCAAGGGCACAAATTTCAAGGAGGTTTATCTGGATTCGGCGATTGAAAAGGGTGCAATTGCCTACATCAGCGAGAAGGATTATGGGAAAAGCATACCCTGCCTTCTGGTTAGCGACGTAAAAAAAGCATTGTCGCTTGCAGCGACCATTTATTACAACCATCCGGCAGACAAGCTGAAGCTGGTGGGCATCACCGGCACAAAGGGAAAGTCGACTACGGCTTATTATGTGAAATACATCCTTGACGAGGCTCTTCGGGCCGAGGGAAAGCCGGAGGCCGGTATCATTTCCTCCATAAACACTTTTGATGGGGTAATCAACGAAGAATCCCATCTGACCACGCCCGAATCCCTGGAATTGCAGATGCATTTCAGCAATGCCGCAGAGAGCGGTCTTCAGTACATGATTATGGAAGCCTCCAGTCAGGCTCTTAAATATGGCAGGCTGCATGGAGTTGAATTTGATGTCGGCGTATTTCTGAATATTTCGGAAGATCATATCAGCCCGATCGAGCACAGCGATATGGAAGATTACATTACCTCCAAGCTTACGATGTTCAGGCACTGCAGGACGGCTTGTGTGAACCTAGATTCGGATAACCTTCCAAGGATCCTGGAAGCCGCCGGAGAGGCAAAAAAAGTGATGACCTTCGGAACATCCGGGGACGCAGATATCTTCGGCAGCAATATCAGGAAGGAAGGCTTTGATACGATATTCAGCGTCAAATGTGACAGGTTTGAGAGGGACTTCATTCTGACGATGCCGGGGCTTTTTAATGTAGAAAACGCTCTTGCCGCAATCGCTGTCGCCTATTCCCTGAGAATCCCCGAACAATACATCTATTCCGGCCTTCGCAGAGCGCGTTCAAGTGGGCGGATGGAGGTCTATACGAATGAAAACAAGGACAGGATCGTCATTGTAGACTATGCTCACAACAAGCTGAGTTTTACTAAATTGTACGAAGCGGTCAGCGCCGAATTTCCGGGCAGGAAGGTCTATACTGTGTTCGGCTGCCCCGGAGGCAAGGCTTTTGTGCGCAGAAAAGACCTCGGGCTGCTGGCGGGTCTCCATTCCGACAGGGTATTTCTGACGGCGGAGGATCCCGGCCCTGAAAATGTAAGGGACATCAGTGAAGACATCGCTCAGTATGTCCGGCAGAACAACCGGAACTGTGAGCTTATAGACGACAGGGGAGAGGCGATCAGGGAATCGATCCTGACATCCGAACCCGCTACAGTGATCCTGATAACGGGCAAGGGCAATGAAACACGCCAGAAGATAGGCAGGGAGTATGTGCCTGTGTCTACGGACGTGGACTATGTCAAGAGGTATCTTGGCGAACTGGGGAAAAGTAATGAAATTGGCTAGAGGCTGAAATGGTCATTCAGAACACCTGGAAAAGCTCAATATGCCGATGAAAATGTGTGATGTTTAACGTTCACACGATTTTCAGTCGGTAATTTACTACCAACACCATCAAACCCTCTGTTTATAAGCGTTTCGGACTATTTATCTTTATATACAGCACATGATTAACTAAATGGCATTAAAAACCTAATTGCATTATAAACAATCCCAAGTATATAGTGCAACTATTTTCTTTTATTTTCTGGAATAATTCTGTCGGGAAATGGCTAACTTATTGATATATAAAAAGTGTATCATTTGATACAAAATAATTGACATTTTGTATGTGCAGGAATATACTGAAGTATATATCCAATCTTACTTGATTTATGAAGGTGGGAAACAAATGTATAACAGCTTATGTGAGTGTAAAACACTGGATGTAACGAATTATTCATATACAGATAAAGAAAGAGATGAGAAAAGACCACCAGAGAATGTATGGATATTCGGTCAAATATTACACATTGCAGATGCGGAGTTATACTTTGAAATATATATAAAATTGAAATTGCGAAATAACATTATCTGTTTATCGTTTCATCCCAAAGAGGATGAAATCAAATATCCATATCTATAAGAAAAGGGGGATAGTGTAAGTATAAAGGTTGTGAGGGGGAGAGAGTTATGGCGAAAAAAGTCTATTGTTACGAGTGCGATAAGGAAGTTAGTGTAACAATTAAAGAGGAAAAAATCCAGATGGATATCAAAGGTGTAATGTTTAGCTATGTCGGAAACATTGCATTTTGTGAAGAATGTGGAAGCGAAGTTTATTTATCTGAGTTAGATGATGAAAACATTAAGAAAGGGAATGAAGTATATAGAGATAAGATAGGCATAATTAAAGTACAAGAAATTTTTGACCTGCTAAAAAAATACAACATTGGTAAAGACCCATTGGCTGAATTATTAGGTTGGGGAGTAAAAACTATTACAAGATATTGTTCGGGATTAATGCCATCAAAAGGATATAGCGATAGGCTTAAAGAATTATTCAACCCTTACAAAATGTATGAACTCTTTCAAGCTAGGAAAGATATATTAACCGAAATTGCATCCAAGAAATTAGAATTGAGTATTCAAAAAGAGATTGATTTATTATTAGAAAATAGCGAATCTAATGATATTAAAAGTGTATCAAAATACCTACTTAATAATTATGGTTATCGAATTAGCTTAGAAGAATTAAGTGGAGATACCGAACTTAAATGGTTGATTAAAGTGCCTGAATTGGATGGATGCGTTTCTTTAGGAAAAACTCTTGAAGAAGCTTTTCGTAACTTAGAAAGCACTATTGAATCTTGGATTACATCTGCTAAGAAAAAGGGTAAAGAACTACCTAAAAATAAGATTAAAAAAGTAGAAGACGAATTCAAAGGTAATTTAGCAATCACTATTCCTAAAAGGCTTTATCAAGAGTTGCTTTCAAAAAGTGAACACGAACGATTAAATCTAAATGAATATGTAATATTTCTTTTAACGAAGGGATTATACGATAATGAGGACACCAGCGGAAGTTTACTAAATTTATCACCTTTTTTGAATGTAGCTAATACAAATTGGGAACAAACCGAAAGTAATAAGATTTTAAGTTTATCAAATCGTAGACTTGCACTTAAAGGAGATGGTAATTAATGGCTCAAACTAAAAAAAGCAAAAAGAGTGAAGAATTCAATATTGATAAGTTTGTTCAGTCACTTAGTATACAATTAAAGACGTTAAATGTAACTAGTAATGATATTACTGGTGAAAAAGTAGAAATGAAAAAGGTAGCTTTTTACGAAATTTCTGAGCTAGTTGATAAGGAATTAGTAATTGATACCAAAATGGAGATTAGTTTTGAACCTTCATCTCCATTTACGATAATCGCTGAGTTTAGATTAATATATAGGTTACAGGAATCAATATCAAAGACACAAATATCAAAGAATATTGATGATATCCTATCTCCCTGTGGGAATACATTTTCCTTAATAACTGGTTTCCTTAGTGAAAAACTTTTGTCTATTCCAATGATTATATCCCCTAATTTTAGCTATACGAATGTTAAATCAAGCAGTAAGGAATAGTATTATCTTTTTATTTTTATAATTATGTGTTGATAAGACTTCATTATTCTTGAAGTCTTTCTCTTTTGTTTTTGTTGAAAAACACTTTATACGAAACAACATCCCCAGTAGTGCAGAACTGATAAGAAAGCGCAATGTCGGCTTCATGGTCATGGAATGGGGGCCTTTGGGACCCGTTTCCGATTCGCGACTGAAATATAAAGGGATGATGCCCGCCGGATTTTCGAAGCTCAGGGTCGAATGGTGCCACCAGAGTCTTTTGAGGCAGGACAGCATATTGTTTTCGAAAAAATGATTTCAAAAATTCCTTCATAGGGGATACGAAAGATGGGAAATATGCACTGCTCCAGTCCGATAACAAGTATTATACTAATATACAGCTGCTCAATTTATACCGGCAATATACGATAAAATAAATGACAGAAACAAAAACTGGCCATTTGTGTTATATGCGGAATGCTTTGCTTTACAAATGTTATCTCCATTCTCCAATGTTGCTTTTACAGAAAAATCAACCGACAGAATCAACCGTTCGGTTGATTCTGTTTTTGTGTCCGGAAAGTATAATTGTCTCAGATAGGAGATGATTATATTGAAATCCATTTTGGAAATCAGAAATCTGGAAAAAAGTTTTAAAGGTAAAAAGGCACTTGACGGGATATCCTTTCAAATCTTTGAGGGAGAACTGCTTTGCCTGCTTGGACCCAATGGGGCAGGTAAAAGCACTGTGATAAATATTCTATCCACTGCGCTTGGATATGATGGTGGCGAAATTTATTTCGACGGAAAAAGGATCGGGAAGAACAACAGCAGGAGCAGTAATTTCCTGAAAGAGAATATGGGGATCGTGCCGCAGGATCTTGCAATTTACGAGGAACTGTCCGCGGAAGCTAACATCCGGTTCTTTGCATCGCTGTATGGCCTGAAAGGAGGTCTTCTGAAGCAGCGGGTTGAGGAAGCACTGGAATTTGCCGGCTTGAAAGACAAAAGAAAAGATAAGGTAAAGACATTTTCAGGTGGGATGAAGCGTCGCTTGAACATTGCCTGTGCCATCACACACAAGCCGAGGCTGATCATCATGGATGAGCCGACGGTCGGAATCGATCCGCAGTCCAGGAATCATATCCAGGAATCCATCGTGAAATTAAGAAAAAACGGAGCGACCATCCTTTACACTACGCATTACATGGAAGAGGTCGAAGAAATTTCCACCCGGATCCTCATTATGGATCATGGCAGGCTGATTGCCGAAGGGACGAATGAGCAACTCAAAGAAAGCCTGCAGAACGAAAAAATTTACTCCATGGGACTACAGGAAGTCAAGCATTTTCAAAAAGAGGAGTTTTACCGGATTGAAGGTGTCAAGAATGTGGAGTTGGAGGAAAACAAACTCAAAATAACTACGATGAAGGGCGTTGAGAATCTGGACAGGCTGATTGCATTTGCTGTGGAAAGAGGCTTGAGAATCAACAACCTTGTCTGCGAGGAAGCAAGCCTTGAAACGGTTTTCCTGAAGCTGACCGGCAGATCATTAAGGGATTAGGGGGTGAAGGTTATGAATAAGTTTATGTCATTGTTTAAGCGGGATCTGGTCAACATCGTGATCAACCCGATGCTCCTGTTTTATAACACATTCTTTCCGGTGCTGATGATACTGGCATTGGGTTTCCTCAACAGAGGGAACTATGGAAACACGGGGATTGATTCCTATGATTATTACGGTATTACGATCCTGCTCTATATCATCCTCAATGTTTCCACCTCCTCTGCAAACAGCTTTATGGAAAAGTCGCTGAAAACGACGAATATGAGGGTGATGTTTACGCCGATCCGGCTTTCCTTTATATACCTTTCTAAGATTTTAGCAACCTTTGTCTTCACCTCGGCCTGCTTTTCCGTCATGATGCTGCTGGCAAACAAGGTGCTGGGCGTGAATTACGGCGGAAGACATACCGGCTATGTCCTTTGCCTGGTGTTCCTGTTCAACCTGCTGTCTTCCGTGGCCGGTGTCATGCTGTGCTGCATTTTCAAAAGCGAGGAGTCCACCAACAAGCTCCTGAGTCTGGTCAACACCCTGCTTGCTCTGTTTGGCGGTCTGTTTTTTCAATTGGATGGCCTTGGCAAGGCAGCTGCAATTATCTCAAGTGTTTCTCCGGTAAAATGGATCCTGGACGGTATCTTCAAAATTGTCTATGACGGCGATACCGGCAGCTTTCTTCCTATTTGCGCCGCTTTTATTGCATTAAGTCTCCTTATGCTGATGATTTGCAAATGGACCTTTAGAACGGAGGATTATGTATCATGAGAATACTGACCATACTGAGAAACGATTTCAGAAGAGCAGGCGTAAACAAGGGATATATCGCTGTATCACTGGGAATAACCTTTGCAATGATCCTTCTGGCAATCTTTTTCACTTCGAAATTTGAAGTGAAGGGCAATATTGCCCTGGTAACGAATCAAACCGGTTCTGCAATACAATCAAACTATTTTCACGTGACTCAGCTTGCGGAAGAGCCCCCAAAATCCCAGTTGGTCATGAATAAATACGATGCAATCGTGGTGGAGGAGGAGAAAGGTCAATACCGCATCAATACGATCCGGAATGCAGAGTTTGAAGACAACCTGCGCCGCATGCTTGGCAATCCTGCCGCATTCAAGCCTGCGGCAGAAGCTGAAAGGAAAGCCGGCGCCAACATTCTGGGATACCTGACGTTGTTTCTGCTGATGCAGGGACTGTTCTTCATGACCTATTTCACCCAGGATAAGGAGAGTGGCAACTTTAAAAGAATTGTCACCTCACCGGCATCTGCTGCAAGCTATTTCTCTGCACATGTCGTGTTCAACGTTTTTATGATCGTTGTCCCCACCATGCTGGTATTGACGGTCTGCAAGGAATTACTCCGTGTTGATATCGAATTTACCTACTTGCAATATGCCGGTCTTGTAACAGTTCTGGCACTATTCTCTTCGATATTTGCGCTGTTCATGTCGTCCTTGATTGAGAAATCGGACAATGTCATGACGGGAGCCGGTACAATTGTCGTTTTTACGTCCATCTTGTCGGGAAGCTTCGGAGCGATGAGAACAGGAAGCGGTGTATTCAACAACCTGCTGAAACTTCTGCCGCAGAACAGCTACCTGATGCTGGCAAGAGGGATCGAAACCGGAAGGAATTTGAACTATTATCTGCCCCATGCGGGATATCTGCTTCTGTTGATGGTACTGATGACCGGAACGGCATTCCTGGTATGTACCGGGCGTTTTAAGGAAGGGAGATACTGATCCTTTTGTCAGGCAGAGTTGGATAACGGGCCGGACTGTAGTATAATTAGACCGGAGACCAGAGACCAGAGACCAGAGACTAAAAACCAGAGACTAAAAACCAGAGACTAGAGATAAGAGACCAGGGGCAAGAGATCGGAAACCGGAAAACAGAAACCAGAAACCAGAAACCAGATTTAAGCCTTCCTATGAAGCAGTATCCAAGTCTGTTCTCCCGTAAATGGTTTCTATTCTCTGCAGTTTTGGACGATCTCATTTTAACGCTAAAACAATGGTGATTTAATGGAGCGCTTTGAATTCATTTCTACAAAATTGAAAATGCCTGCTCCCCGCAGAAATTATATGATCAGGCCGCAGCTGTGGGAAAAACTTGAGGGGCTTTTGCAATTCAAGCTTACCCTTGTAAAAGGTTCTGCAGGCAGCGGGAAGACAACACTGGTGACGACGTTCATCAAGGAGAGGGCAAAGGTTGGCTTCAACTGGATTACACTGGATGATGAACACAATAATGTTTTTTCATTCTGGTTTTACTTTCTGAAAGCAATCGGGTGTTACCTGGGGGAGAGCAGGGAGGATTTAGAATCCTCCTATAATGCGGCGTTCCAGAAGGAGGACATGGATCATCTGGTTGCATTGCTCATCAACCGTCTCAATATTCCGGATGAAATTGTTGTTGTATTGGATGATTTTCATAAGATTCAGGACGAAACACTGATTCAAAGCATAGAATTCTTTATCCGCAACAGTTCCGACAATATACATCTAGTCATTCTGACCAGAGAAGAAACGCCCTTGTATACCGGTGACCTGGCTATAGCCGGGAATCTGCTTGAAATAAAAGATGAGGATTTGAAGCTTACGGAGGCGGAGAGTATGCGGTTTCTGAAGGAAACCCTTCAATCCGGTCTGAACCAGGAGGCTCTGGAGAAAATACAACGTGCAGCGGAAGGCTGGATCGGAGGGATCCAACTCGTTGTGCTTGCCATTGCAGGAAAGGTTCGCCTGTCCGGAGGGATCAAGGTATTAAGCAAACAGACTGTCGAATATCTTTCCAAGGAGATTCATAATTCACTTCAGCCTCCGGAAAGAGATTTTTTGATAAAGACCTCTGTACTAAGCTATTTTACTGCCGACATTTGTAACGAACTTCTTGATCTTGATAACAGCAGAGAACTGATTGACTCCTTCATGGACCGGAACCTTTTTATCATACAGATTGATGATGAACACGGGATTTATCGGTACCATACCATTTTCGGGGAGTTCCTGAAACTTCAGTTTTCGCGGTTGGAGCAGGAGGAAAAAAGAGAGTATCACCGAAAGGCGGCTTTGTTGTTCGAAAAGCAGGGTGATATCGAAGAAAGCATACGCCATTGGCTGACGATTGAGAAGTACAGGGAAGCCCTCGGACTGATTTCCAGGTTCGGGCAGGGACCCCGCGGACTCTTCCTTTTAAGCCGGATTCCGCTTGAGTATGTCAAAGACGATAGGGATCTGGCTTTTCAGAAATTCTTTTACCATTACTGTAATATGGAATGGGATCAGTGCAGGGAATTACTGGAGGCCATTAAGGAAAAAGTCGAGAAGGAAGCCTCGTGGAAAGCTTTCTATTTTGCACGTAATTTTTTATATGATATGAATCTGGAGATGGAGACGCTCTCCTTCGACGAAATCGAAGAAATGAAGTTCAGTGATATCACAAAAGTCATCATCTACTTAAAGTCTGCCGCCTTTCTTCATTTGCAGGATAAGAACCGCGAAGCGCTGGAGTTTATCGCCAGGGCGGACAGTCTTGAAGCCAGACTCGGGAATCCTTTTATTCAATATTTCATATTGTCAATGAAGTGTCAGGCCAAGGAGGATCTTGGGGATCTGAACGAATGCGAGGAGATCTACCGGGAGAGCCTGAGAATGATTGAAAAGCATTCTTTTCTGGCCTCCCTGATGGAAAACTACTGTATTGGGATTACGGGCATTTATCTGAAAAAGATGGAACTGGGCCAGGCGGAACAGGCATTGAACAAGGTCTCCCAATACGCAACTGAAAGTTATTTGTCAAATGACATAGGATATCTTTTCAATCTTATGGAATTAAAAGTACTCAAAGGCGAGAAGCGTGAGGCGCTGGATCTGATCCGGAAACTGACGGTATCCACAGCTTATTATAAATCCGTTTACTCTTCCAGTCTCCTGAAATACAGGTTATACCTCGGGAACATTGACCAGCAGTTGCTGGATACATTTTTTACGGCATATGAGGAATTTGACAAAAAATATGCGCGGTCCGATGATACGGTGATGTTCGCCAGGGCGCTGCATATGAAAGGCAGGGAAGCGGAAGCACTGGAGGAGATGGATAAGGTGCTTCAGTCTGCCAGAATGACAAAGACCAAATTCAAACTGGTAGAGGCAATCCTTCATAAAGTGGCCATATTGCGGGATATTCTGCCGCGCAATCAAAAGGAAATATTGAACCTGCTGCGGGAAGCTTTGTATTTCAGCTTTGAGAACAGGATTCTTTCTCCGTATGTCCTGGCCGGCGAAGGTTTGGTAAAGCACCTGGACCTGCTCAGGGATGAAAGATGGAATGACCTGAACAGCAAGGAGAAAGAGTTTCTTCGGGAAATCAGAAGGCTGGTCGCAAGGGGAACGGACGGCAGGTGCGACGCAGAAAAAAATGCTGCAGATGTCCTGTTAAGTGAAAGAGAAGCAGAGGTGCTTCGTGAACTGGCCACCGGAGCACAGAACAAAGAGATCGGCGAGCACCTTTGTATTTCCATTTCAACTGTAAAAACGCATATCATTAACATCTATTCAAAGCTTCAGGTAGGCAACCGGGTGGAGGCTGTCGAAAAGGGACGGATGCTGGGAATGATTTAAAACTACTGCAGGGAAGGGGGTGGGTCGTTATGAAAATCGTCTCACTGGTCAGCAGTTGCCGGAAAGACGGCAACACTGCCAGAATAGCTGCAATTCTGGAAAACGAACTTATATCCGCAGGCAAACTGAAAAACATTGAAGTGAAGATAGAAAGAGTAGTGCCCGGACTCCTGGATATCCGGATGTGCCTGGGTTGCAGGGCCTGTTTCAACAAGGGGGAGGATTTCTGCCCGCTGAAGGACGATCTGCTCAGCCTGAGGGACAAGTTCGTGGATGCGGACGGTATTATTGCGGGCAGTCCGGTATATGTAGAAGATGTGAACGGTGCCATGAAAAACCTGATTGACCGCCTGGCGTTCAATTGCCACAGGCCCGGTCTGACAGGAAAGGTCGTATTTTTTTATACCACTTCCGGGGCAGGCTCGTCAAATCATTCCATTCGCACAATGAAAACCGCTTTCGGCACATGGGGCTGTCACAATATAGGATCGCACCGGTTCAGGACGGGTGCGCTGATGAAGACGGATGATATGGAAGAAAAGTATGGCAGGGTGATCAAAAAAACAGCCGGCAAACTTATCCATGCCATCAGCAATGGCAGTTCTGCCAAGCCCTCTGTTTTCTCCCTGATCGCATTTACCGTCCAGCAGGCCTGTTGGCTGAGAGAAGGAATCGATAAGAATTCGGTGGATTATAAATACTGGTATGACAACGGATGGCTCGAAAAAGGCTGCAAGTATTATTTCCGGCACGGGGCGAACCCTTTAAAAGCCGGATTCTCCAATTTATTGGGCAGGATAGCAGCTCTTTTCTTCATTTGAATTTTCAATTGTATAATGTAAAAAATCTATTGGAATGCTAATTTATATACTTTGTCACGGCTATTTCAGCAATATTAAAGGAAGGTTGGAATACGAATGCTTTGCCCCGTTTGTAAAAATGCGGTTTTGCTGGATAAGGAACTGGAATTGGGTTTGAAAGGCCATACTTGTAAACAGTGCTCGGGTAACTGGGTAAGATTTCATGATTATATGCTGTGGAAGGAAGAGAGTGATAAAACCGTTAATGTATCTGTCACGGATTCCAATTACAATCTGGAGTACGACAATAGGAAGGCTAACTTTTGTCCTGACTGTGGAAGGATCTTAATCAAATATAAAGTATCGGGTGCGATACCGTTTTATGTTGACCATTGTGCTTATTGCAATGGCTTATGGTTGGATAATAGTGAGTGGGAAGCTATTGCCGCAAACAATCTTCAATATCAGGTCAATGACTTTTTCACTTCCACCTGGCAGAAAAAGATCAGGGATGAAATGACTGCGCAGAGATTCGAGGAAAGCTACCGGAAAAAATTTGGTGAAGATCATTATGCAAGAATTAAGGAAATCAGAGAATGGATCTGTAAAAACAACCAGAAAGGTGAAATGTTAGCCTATCTGATTGATGATGATCCGTATAAAATCTAAGTAGTAAATCACTATGAATGCTTGAATGCTTGAAGAATAAGCGGCAAAGTGATGGCGGCCATGCAGGGTGTTTTATGCAATGTCAAAAAGTACAAGCCGCAAATTTTAATTTTCACATCTGTAACACCGGAATCCTATCTACTTGACTTATCGACTTACACAATATAGAATTTTATCAAATATATATAGGGCTGTTTGACGTTTATAATAATGAATAAGTAGCGGCACATGTTTTGAAAGACGGACTTGGAAAATATGTGAAGCTAGAAAAAGTTTATAAATGGATGTACATTAAGGAGTATATGAAAATAAAAGTTCTGCTTATTTTATGTGGGGAGAATAAGAAATCCTGCTTTGACTCCGCTGTTCGAACGATGATAGGCGCTCTGTGCAATATATAATTGAGGGAGTGATGTGATATGAAGTATTTTAAAAAACTTGTAGGGGAAAGAGTTAATTTATCTCCTTTGAATGCCGAAGACACAGAAATTTATGTTAAATGGCTAAATGATTTTAATGTTACAGATGGCTTGGGATATTCTTCTAGAATAACATCGTTGGACGGCGAAAAAGAATGGTTGAAGCACAACTCCGATCAATATCAATTTGCAATAATCAGACTGGAAGATGATCTGTTAATTGGTAATTGCGGGATTCAACGAATGGATCAAATACGGCAGTGCGCTGAAGTAGGCTTATTTATCGGGGATGAAGAAAACCGGAATAAAGGGTATGGTGAGGAAGTTCTTAACTTATTACTGGATTATGGCTTTAACTATTTGAATTTGAACAATATCATGTTAAAAGTTTTTTCATTTAATGAAAGGGCAATTAAGTGCTATAAAAAAGTTGGATTTAGAGAAATAGGAAGAAGAAGACAATCCTATTATCTTAAAGGAAAATTTTATGATGATGTTTATATGGATATATTGAAAAGTGAAAGGCAAAAAAAGAAATCCGGCCTAGACTGTTGAGACCTCAGACGACATATCGCCTGTCGAAGTCACTTTGCCTTCCAGTCTTCGGTTGAATTAGACAAGATATATACGTTTACTTAAGAGGATAAACCAAGTAATTCTATAACAGGTGGTGTGCAAAAATGAACATTCGTAAGGCTGTTATTGAGGATATGGATATTCTTATAAAACTTAGGCTTGATTTTCTGATAGATGACAGGGGTTATTTATCACATGATCAAGAAACTGCAATTTATGCACAATTGCTAATCTATTTTGAAAAGCATATCAATCGCGACTTCATAGCAACACTAGCTGAAAAAGATGGTAATGTGGTGTCTGCAGCATTTCTTGCAATAACGGAAAAACCCGCAAACCCATCATTCATTAATGGGATTACAGCGACTTTGCTAAATGTATATACCTATCCTGAATATCGTAGGATGGGAATTGCAACAAAAGTGATATCTCAATTACTAGAAGAGGCAAAAAAATATGGGGTGTCTTCTATTGACCTCTTTGCTACCGAACCTAAATGTACTGCGATGAGATTACAGCTTTTTAAAACATAAAACGGAGCAAAGGTATATTCATTAACAGTAATCCGGATAAAAACATTGGAGTGATTTATATGACTGATGGTTTTACTGTCATTTCTGGTGAGGTAAATAAGGCAATTGATATAATCAGAGATGTAGCTCAATGGTGTGAGGAAACAGGAAAGAGTATGTGGATTCTGGACGATTTATCAAAGGAAAAATTGATGAAGGGATTAACTCCTCAGAACTTTTGCATCGGAAAGATTCGGGAGGAGGAAGTGTCGGCTATGATCCTTCAGTGGTATGATCCCCTGTTTTGGCCGGATATAGGAGAGAATGAGTCTGGTTTTATTCACAAATTATGTGTGAATAGAAAGTATGCCGGACTAGGGGTATCAAGCAAAATGGTTGAGTATGCAAAAGAGGAGTGCGGGAAAAAAGGGATAAGGTATTTGCGATTGGATACCGGCCGGAATAGACCAAAGCTTTGTAATCATTATGAAAAATTAGGATTTATAAAGGTTGGGGAGAAAACAGTTCATGCTAAGGATTATGCGCTTTATGAAATGTTGATGGATTAGAACTTTTTAGGAGACTGCCGTCTGTGGCAGCTTCTGATGCCGCGGACAGATGAGGCCACATCACAAATCAGCCCGCGCGTGGGCATAGGAGGTTTGCATGGAAATCATAAAAATTTTATCAAATAAGAAAAGCTTTCTGGATCTGTTACTCTTGGCGGATGAACAGGAAAGTATGATAGACAGATATTTGGAAAGAGGGGAAATGTTCGCACTATATGATGATGGGGATTTAAAAAGCTTAGCTGTAGTAACAAAGGAAAAGGAGGATACCTGTGAGATTAAAAATCTGGCAACCTGTCCCAACTATCAGAAACAAGGATATGGAAGTATTTTGGTCAAGTACCTGTTCGATTATTTTAAAGATAGGTGTAGTACAATGTTAGTTGGCACAGGGGATACCCCAATGATTCTCTCTTTTTATGAGCATTGTGGGTTTGAACTATCTCATAGGGTAAAAAATTTCTTTACAGATCATTATGATCATCCCATTTATGAAAACGGCATCCATTTGGTTGACATGGTTTATTTAAAGAAAGACTTAGGCAAATAGTGTCATAGGTTTTTATAAGGCGTGGAGGGAGCCTCTATGGAAAATATCTTAAGTTTAAAAGAGGAACACATTATGGAGTGTACAAAACTTTATATAAGAGTTTTTAACGATACCCCCTGGAATGATAACTGGAATTTGGAATCTGCCGGCAAAAGATTGCGCGACATCTGCAATTCACCTAATTTTGAAGGCATGATATATATGGACAATGATGCGGTAAAAGGTGCGCTATTCGGAAACTATGAACAGTATTATAACGGAATCCATTATTACATCAAGGAAATGTTCGTTTCAAACGATTCCCAGGGTATGGGAATCGGAAGCAAATTAATTAGTTGTTTCGAAGATGTCTTGAAAAAGAATAAAGCAGCAGCTGTTTACCTCTTAACAGCCAGAGGCAGCAGAACAAGCCGATTCTATGAGAAAAACGGATATCAGCTATGGGATGGCATGTCAATGATGGGTAAGCACTTGTACGAATAATGCTGCAATGGGACAGAACCGGTAATCCATGCCTGAATAAGCCTGACTATGTTGAATGAACTTGAACCAAACCTTAATAAACCTGCCCGGACCTGAACCGAACCTGATAGGACCTGTCTAAGCCTGCCTGAGGCTGTGGGGTGTGATGCCCTTGATTGCCTTGAACGATCGATTAAAGGTTCTGATGCTGACAAATCCGGTTTCATAGGCAATTTCGAGGATGGACTTTCTGGTGTCCCGGATCAGTTCTTCGGCTTTATCTGCCCGAATCCGGTTCAGGTAGGTATTGAAGTTCATGCCTGTGGTTTTGCGAAAGAGACGCGAAAAATAGAACCGGCTGAGATTGACTTCACAGGATATCTGATCCAGGGTGATATCTTGGGTATAATACTCTTCAAGGTATTTGAGGGCCTTTTGCATCGGTTTAATGTCAAAGGGTGTCTGAAATTCATCAGGACTTTTCATGGAATCGGTAAAATAGGACGGAAGGTTTCTGAAAAGCATCAGAAACAGTTCAAATATCCGCAGGTTTGTAAACTGAGGGTACAAATCATTCTTCTGGTCCATTTCGTTCATAATGCTATTAATAACAGGTCTTATTTTGTCTGGAAAATTTTCATTGATATTCTCAGATGCCGGCAAATTCCGCTCAATAAATGTTGAACACGGTTGCAGGTTGGAATGCCAATATCTGAAGGCGTTGAGGATATCCGGGCGGAAGATGATCAGCGCGACGGTGGATGTCATTCCCTCGCTGTCATAATAATGAATGTCATTACTTGCGCATATCGAGATATCACCGGTCTTCAGGATCCTGTATTCGCTGTTGATGCCCGCACCGATGCTGCCTGAGCAGACATAGAGCAATTCTATGTCGGTATGCCAGTGGGCAACAAAATCAAGGTCTTTGATCAACGTTGCCATTACCGGAACTTGCGCATTATACGTCCTGCTTTCAAAAAAAGCTTTCATATGAGCCGCGTACCCCCTTTTAAGCTGTCCACTAACATTATATCATACAAATAGAGCAAAAAATGTCCATGCGAAAGTTGAAAGTGGCGAGACTTCCTGATTTCACTTTATATATAATTATAAATAGATTGCAAGAAAGCATTTGCCGATACAAGGAGGAATTTTACGATGAAGAAGGCATTGATTGTGCATGGCGGCTGGGACGGACATGAACCGGTACTTGTGACCGAGGTGTTTCGCAAAGTCCTGGTGGGGGAGAATTTTGAAGTTGAAGTCAGTGATACGCTGGATTCATTTCTTGATGTGGATAAACTGAAGTCGTTGCATCTGATTGTTCCGGTGTGGACAATGGGCAAAATTACAACAGAGCAGGTAACGCCGGTCATTGAAGCAGTTGCTTCGGGAGTCGGCATAGCCGGATGTCATGGTGGTATGTGCGATTCTTTCCGTGAGTGCGTTGAATGGCAATTTATGACCGGAGGGCAATGGGTTGCCCATCCGGGTGGCGATGGAGTGGAGTACAGAGTCGATATTCGCAGGGCATCCGGTCCGATTGTGGAAGGAATTGATGATTTTACTGTAAAAAGTGAACAATATTACGTGCATGTCGATCCATCGATAGAGGTTCTGGCTACGACGCGATTCCCGGTGGTGAAATGGTATCATTCGACGAATGGACAGGTGGACGTGCCTGTTGCATGGACTAAAAGATGGGGGCATGGACGCGTTTTTTATAATTCACTCGGACATCATGCGGATATATTCGAGATACCATCTGCATTGGAGATGATGCGAAGAGGGTTCCTCTGGGCGGCGGAAGGCAAGGATATAGCCGTACGTGATGGCCTTAGCGCCGATGTACTCAGGAGTAGTGCAAAAATGTTTTAACAGTGATTTCTGGGATATTATCATATTAATGAAAGCGGTGATTGCATGAGAAGGATAAAAATAGGTGTTATAGGCTGCGGGTTTATCAGCGGAATTTATTTGAAGAATCTGACCCAGCTATTTCAGAACACAGAGGTCGTTGCCTGTGCGGACATTGTCATGGCCAATGCGGAAGCGAGGGCAAATGAATTCAACATTCCAAAGGCCTGCACAGTTGAAGAACTCCTGGCCGATCCCGAGGTTGAAATCGTGCTGAATCTGACGATCCCTGCGGCACATGCGGAAGTGAGTCTTGCTGCTTTAAAGGCGGGAAAGCATGTCTATAATGAAAAACCATTGGCAGTGAACCGGGAAGACGGCAAAAAGGTTCTCGCAGCAGCACAGGAAAAAGGGCTGTTTGTAGGCTGTGCTCCCGATACCTTCCTGGGTGGCGGGCTCCAGACCTGCAGAAAACTGATTGATGACGGCTGGATAGGCTCTCCTGTCGCGGCTACGGCGTTTATGACCTGCCATGGCCACGAGAGCTGGCATCCGGCTCCGGAATTCTACTATCAGGCCGGTGGCGGCCCGATGTTTGATATGGGTCCGTATTATCTGACCGCGCTGGTATCATTGCTGGGACCTGTAAGGAGGGTAACAGGCTCGGCGAGGATCTCATTTCCGCAGAGGACCATAACAAGCCAGCCGAAATCCGGTCAAAAGATTGATGTGGAAGTGCCGACGCATGTGGCCGGAATCCTGGATTTTGAAAATGGTGCGGTTGCAAGCATTATCACAAGCTTTGATGTTTGGAATGCCAATCTGCCAAGGATCGAGATATATGGCAGCGAAGGTTCTCTGATGGTACCCGACCCCAATACCTTCGGTGGTCCCGTATCTTTCCGCATGCACGGACAGGAGGAGTGGAAGGAGATACCGCTTGTTTACGGCTATAATGAAAACAGCCGCGGACTTGGCGTTGCAGATATGGCCAATGCAATAGTAAATGGCGGAAAACACAGGGCGAACGGGGAAGTTGCGTACCATGTGCTGGATATCATGCAGGGCTTCCATGATGCTTCAAACGAAGGAAGGCATTATGAACTGAAGAGCCCATGCGAGCGTCCGGCTGCATTTGCACTCGGAACAACGTTATAAACCGCCTGTTTATATCAGGCCCCAGGACTCCTGCTTGTATAAGGTGGAAGTCCGTTGAGGAAACAAGGGCCGGGCTCTTGCCGGCCCTTGAAACTGTTTCAGACCGCTCTTAAAATAATTGAACTGCCCGCTCGTGCTTTTTGCAAAGGGATAATTGAAATATCCCTTCTAAATTTCTGGTACTTTATTATCGCCGAAATAGCTTATCAATTCCTCCGACGCTTTGGAGAGCGGTGAATCCTTCAGCCATACGACACCGATATTTCTGGACGGGATTTTTTCAATTGGTTTGACTTCAAATAGTTTACCGCTCTCAATGTCTTCCTCGACGAAGTTTCTGATCACACAGGCAATACCAAAATCAAATTTGACAAAGTTAATCAATAAATCCATGTTCCCGAGCTCGAAGTCCGGGTTGACCGATATATCATGATCTTTAAAATACTGATCGATGTATTTTCGCGAATTGCTGCTTTTTTCGAGCAGAAGGAGGGGCGGTTGCACAATTTCCTTTACAGGCAGCAACTTATTAGCCATATGCCTGTATTTCTGCCCTGTGATGAAACAGTCCTGGATTTCCATAATGCTTTTTGAGTTCAGGCTCTCATCTTCGTAAGGCATGTTGATGATCCCGATATCTATTTTCCCGGCTTTCAGAAGAGCGATAATCGCAGGGGTCGTCGGACAAATCACATGAATCCTTATTTGAGGATGGAGCGTATTGAACAACTTCAGAAATGGGATCAGATAGTGTTTGCATATCGTGTCTCCTGCACCGATCCGTACTTCTCCGCTCAGAAGATTTCTGACATCGTTGACCTTCCTCTCCCCAAGGGCTATGAAGTTGAAAGCCTGTTCTACGTAATTGGATAATAGTTCACCTTCCTGTGTCAGCTTAACACCTTTTGATGTTCTGACAAACAGTTGGCAGCCCAATGCTTCCTCCAGCTGCCGGATTGATCTGCTCACGGCAGGCTGGGTAATGTACAGTTGTTCCGAGGCCTTGGAAATGCTGCTGCTTTTTGCGACATAACAGAAGATCCTGTATAATTCCATGTTCATTGATATAACCTACCTTTATATCAGATATCAATAATATGCATTTCATTTATATCACACACTCTATTATAATCAAATTATAGAAAATGTACAAAACATATTAAGGAGGGATTTAGGATGAAAACAAAGATAGGCATAAACGGTTTTGGCAGGATCGGCAGAAATACTTTAAAGGTCATCACCGAGAAATACGAAAAAGAACTTGAGGTAGCAGCCATTAACGATTTGACGGATGCGAAGACTCTGGCACATCTGCTGAAGCATGATTCCGTATTCGGCAGATTCAATGGAAATGTGGAGGCTTTGGAAGATTCACTGCTGGTTAACGGAAAGGAAATCAGAATCCTGGCTGAGAGAGATCCCGGGAATATTAATTGGGGGGCATTTGGTGTTGAGATCGTTCTGGAATCTACCGGGCTATTTACAAAAAGAGAAAAGGCAGAGGTCCATATCACAAAGGGCGGCGCAAGGAAGGTGATCATTTCAGCCCCTGCGACCGGGGAAGACCTTACCCTGGTTCTTGGCGTCAATGAGAATAAATATGATCCCCAAAAGCATAATATCATTTCAAACGCTTCCTGCACGACCAACTGTCTTGCGCCTGTCGCCAAGGTTCTGCATGAGAATTTCGGCATCAAAAAAGGCTTGATGACAACGATCCACTCCTATACAAACGACCAAAACATTCTGGACTTGCCGCACAAGGATATCCGACGGGCCAGAGCTGCCGGATTATCCATCATCCCGACCAAAACAGGGGCAGCGAAGGCAATAGGGCTTGTCATTCCTGAACTTGACGGTAAATTGAGCGGATTTTCACTGAGGGTACCGACGCCAGCAGTATCTGTAGTCGATTTGGTTGTAGAGACGGAGAAGGGTGTCACCCGGGAAGAGGTGAACGCTGTGCTGAAGACGGCTGCAGCGGGTGAACTGCAAGGCTTGCTCGGATATACGGAGGAACCTCTGGTATCAGTGGATTTCAAAGGCGATGACGCCTCATCCATTGTAGATGCATTATCAACAATGGTTATCGGTAACAACATGGTGAAGGTCCTTTCCTGGTATGACAATGAATGGGGCTATTCCAGCAGATGCGCCGATCTCGCCGCCTTTATCGCAAGACAGGGATAAATGGGGTCGTTTAAAAAAGTACGGGCCGGATTTACCGCCAGGAATGGACAAAATGTTCTGGCCAATGCCATGGCGGCTGTGAGGCAGGGGAGGCCTCTATGTACCGGAATTTGAAGCAGTTTGGATTCTCCCCCTTTTAGATTTCCGAAGCCGCTAATTGGTGTTTAAAAATGGTTCACTAATGCACCCGGTTTGATGGACTTTTATGGTAATAGATTTTATTCCATAAATAGCCACATCAAACCGTTGGTGCATTACGGAACCATTTCTATAGAGCCTGGACAGCCTCTGCGGCCTGAACGGTGCATTTTGCCTGCTTTGGCCGGTTAAAACAGGCTTGCATTATTATTTGCATTTACTAAAAACATTTGTTATTATATACCCGTGTGGGGTATATAATAGTCAACATAAATAATCTAAGCAAATATAGGATAAACTTAAATAAGGGAGGGCTGTTTTATGGCAGTTAAAGTATATTCGACGCCGTCATGTCCGTGGTGCACAGTGGCAAAGAACTATCTCAAATCGAAGAATGTACAGTTTGAGGATGTTGATGTATCCAAAAACAGGGAAGCGGCAATGGAAATGGTTCAGAAATCGGGTCAGAGAGGTGTACCGGTACTTGATATTAACGGAAGCATCATTGTAGGGTTCAATCAGGCAACGATCGACACATTGATCCGCTCATAAATGAACTTATGTACAAAAAGAAACAGCAGCCGGAATGAGATGTAAACGGTTGCTGTTTCTTTTTATATCCGGCCGCAATTGTTGAAATCTTTTGTGACCGGATATGTTGAAAAAAATTTGTACAAGCAATAATGATCATCATCAAAACAGCAAATATAATACAAGCGAGAAAACGGGTGATTCCATTTTCCCATTGTATATAGATGATGTTTTCTGCGCTAGATGAACAGACTCATATCGGAGTCCTCTGCCGAGCCCAGAAAAGAAGCAACCCCTCCAATGGTGACCCCTTCAATGAGCTCTTCTCTTTTAATACCCATGATATCCATTGACATATTGCAAGCTACGAAACTGACTTCGTTCTTTTTCGCCTGATCCATCAGCTCTTCCAGGGAGGAGATGTTCTTCTTATTCATCAGATACCGGATCAGCTTTGGTCCCATCCCGGCCATGTTCATCCTTGACAGGCTCAGTTTTCCCGAACCTTTTGGCATCATCTTTCCGAACATCTTTGAGAGGAGATCCTTTTTCACTCCTGTGCCTTCCGGCTTCCGAAGAATGTTCAACCCCCAGAAGGTGAAGAACATCGTCACTTTCCTGCCCATGGCAGCAGCACCGTTTGCAATGATGAACGAGGCAATGGTCTTATCCAGGTCATTGCTGAACACGATCAGGGACTTGTCATGCTTTTTTTGACTGCAGATCGCTTCCGCTGGTTTCCTTTCCTTCCGAATGGCAGCTGAAAAGGTATTATCCTCGAACCCCACGCCGACCAACTTGTTCCCGGTGCTTTTGCACCAGGTTTTGATATCCTCATGGAATGCCGGGTCGGTAGCCTTGACCTCCAAGATCTGGTTAAAATCCATGGAGTTGATTGTTTCATATACCTTCATGATGGGCCCGGGGCACTGCAGCCCGCAGGCATCCAGTTGAATCCTTGCATCGGCTGTACCTGCGGCATCACTGTTGTCTGCCGGATGGATGCCGTCATTCTTCATAATTCTGTCGTTTTCATAGAGATCTTCATTTGACTGCTTCTGAACAGCCATATGATAAGTCTTGTAGCCTCCGCTCAAGTTTCTCACATTCTGATAGCCGTTTTGCATCAATATCCTGCAGGCCAGATAACCTCTGAGACCAACCTGGCAAAATATATTTATTTCCTTGTCTTTTGGAACCTCTGAAAGGCGATCCCTCAGTTCGTCCAGCGGAATATTCACTGCGCCTTTGATTGATCCGAGATTGAATTCCTCCGGGGCTCTTACATCTATCAGCAGGGCGGATTCGCTATTGATGCTTTCAACCTCGTCCCAATGGAATATGCGGCAATCCTTCTTAAGAATGTTGGAGGCAGTGAAGCCTGCGATATTTACCGGATCCTTGGCCGATGAATAGGGAGGAGCGTAGGCGAACTCAAGTTTTTCGAGATCAAATACTGTCATGCCTGCACGTATTGCGGTAGAGAGTACATCCATCCTCTTGTCGACACCTCCGTAACCCACGATTTGCGCTCCCAGAATCCTGCCGTCCTCTTTTTTGAAGAGCAGCTTGATGGACATCGGGATGGCGCCAGGATAATAGCCTGCGTGGGAGGCGGAATGGGTAAAGGACTTCTCGTATTCTATCCCGTTCTTCTTCAGGATCCTTTCATTGTTGCCTGTGACTGCAACAGTGATATCGAATATCTTCACGATTGAAGTACCCTGGGTCCCTTCAAATTTCTCCTGCAAGCCGCAGATGTTGTTGGCAGCAATACGCCCCTGCTTGTTTGCCGGGCCGGCCAATGGAATCAGTGCTTCATTTCCGCTGACAAAATCCTTCACCTCTATCGCATCGCCTACTGCGAAGATATCTGCGTTTGATGTCTGCAGATATTGGTTAACACGAATGCCTCCGCTTTTTCCGATGGCCAGGCCGGCTTCTGCAGCCAGTTTTGTTTCGGGCTTCACGCCGATGCCCATAATGACCATGTCAGCTTTGAGTGTTCTTCCGCTGCTGAGTTTCACGCTGATACCGGCATCATCGTCCTGAAAAGCCTCCACGGCATCCTTCAGGTAAAATTCGACATCCTTTGCCTTCATATGTTGATGGACCAGAGTTGCCATATCAAAGTCAAGCGGTCCGATCACATGATCGGCCAGTTCCACAACAGTGACCTTTACACCGCGCAAGTGAAGATTTTCCGTTACTTCAAGGCCGATAAAACCGGCGCCAACGACAACAGCTCTTCTGGGATTCATGCTGTCGACATAATCCTTGATCCTGTAAGTATCGGGGATATTCCTCAAGGTAAAGATCCTTCCGGAGTCAATTCCTGCAAGCTTTGGTTTTACTGGCTCAGCGCCCGGCGATAACAAGAGTTTGTCATAAGTTTCCGTATACACCTTGTTTTCCGTCTTGTTCAATATCGAAACTATTTTATTCTGAGGATCGATTTTTATTGCTTCACTATTTACTCTTACATCTATCCTGAATCTTTCGCGCATTTTCTCAGGTGTTTGTACGAGCAGCTTCTCTTTTTCCTTGATGACTTCTCCTATATAATACGGGAGTCCACAGTTTGCATAGGAAATATGTTCACCTTTTTCCAGCAATATGATTTCAGCGTTTTCATCAAGTCTGCGGAGCCTGGCTGCTGCACTTGCTCCTCCGGCAACACCGCCGATAACAACAACCTTTATTCCCATATATTTACCTCCCCCATAATAATTTGTTTATATTTATATATCTAGATTTTATGATATTGTTATAAATTTGTCAAGCTAATAATTGCAGATGAAACTTGTTTACAATATACCCTACTGGGGTATATTATGTTTATGAATATATTTTATAGTATACAGGGAAAGAAAGGAATTATTGCTAATGAATATTACTGTTGATAAGAAGAAATGTCCTCAAAATCATTCCTGCCCGGCTATAAGGGTTTGTCCGGCCAATGCGATCAAGCAGAACGGACATGGACTGCCCGAAATAGACCAGGAAAAATGTATCAAGTGTAAAAAATGTATTATGTTTTGCCCGATGAGAGCGATCCAGGCAACTTGATCCTCAATTTTATGAAAAATCAGTAAAATTATAGAAAAATAATGTGATTTCATATATAATGTACTTCGATATGGAATATGCAGAAATGATTGAAGGCAGGAAAATTATTTTTGCATGATTCAGTGATGTGTTTTTGGAGGTAGCAAGGTGGGAAGTGCATATAACGAAAATGAAATCGTCAGCAATCTTCAATTATTTGAAAAGATGTATGATGTGGTAAGGCTCGTAGAACCTCTGGGAAAGCAGATCCTGTTGTATAACGACGGAAATGTGAGTGAATTTTCCGAAAGATGTTTTGCTTACTGGGGCAAGAATAAGATCTGTGATAACTGTATTTCGATGCGCGCGTATAATGAAAACAAATCCTTTGTTAAAGTGGAATATTCGGGAAACAGGATCTTGACGGTCCTTGCGATACCGGTCGAATCCAGCAAAGGCCGAATTGTTGTTGAACTTATGAAAGACACCACCGATAGTCTTATTATTGAGCACGGGAACGATTATGCTTCGGCCATGTATCAGGAGAAGATCGACAGTATAAATAGTCTGGCTTTTATGGATGCCCTTACCGAAGTGTACAACAGGAGATACATCAATGAAAAACTGCCTGTTGACATGCTGAATGCGGCTCTTTCGAAACATGGCCTGTCAATTATTCTTGCGGATATTGATTTTTTTAAAACTGTAAATGATACGTATGGACACCTGGCAGGTGATAAAGTACTGAAGGTTTTCTCTTCGACATTAAGGCAGTGCCTAAAAAGAGGAATTGACTGGATCGCCAGATTTGGCGGTGAGGAGTTTCTGATCTGCCTTCCCGGCGCCAGAATTGACAAAGCTGCCAATATTGCTGAAGAGATGAGAAGTGCCATAGAGAATACCACAATCAACTACGATGGTGCTGACATAAAGATCACAGTCAGCCTGGGAATCAGTACGATAAGCGCCGGAGACTCTGTCACTCTTGAAAATCTGATCGAGAAAGCCGATAAGAAGCTTTATTTGGCAAAATCAAAAGGACGTAACAGAGTAGAGTTATGAATTCGATGCTTTCGCCCTTTATAAGAGACTTCTCCCTTACGGCTTCCCAAAGAGGCATCCACCTTACGGCTTCCCAAAGGGGTATCCGCCATACGGCTCCTCCAAGGGGCATCCGTCTTATTTTGCGAGATCAATGCTGACCGGTGATCCGGCCAGATAGGGGGACCAGCTTTCAGGGAAGGGGACGTCGGTAATAATCTTATGGATATCTGACAATCTGGCGGTGTTTACATACCCGACCTTGTCGAATTTCGTGTGATCACACAGGAATATAACCTGGTTGGAGCAACGGATCATGGCCTTCCGGACTTCAGATTCCTGTTCGCTGGAATCTGTCAATTCACTCTTTGGCGAAAACCCCTTACAGGAAAAAAACAGTTTATCTGCATAGTAATTGCTGACCGCGTTTTCTGCTGTGCGGCCTACATAGGACAAGCTGCTTCTTCTGAGTATGCCGCCTGTCGATATGAGCGTCATGTCGCTGCAGGTTGAAAGTTCGGTTATGATACTTTCTGCGTTGGTTATGACCGTAAGGCTTTTCTTGTTTTTAATATGCTTTGCTGCGTACAGCGATGAGGTGCTTGCGTCAAGAAGGATGGTGTCACCGTCATTTACCAGGCTTGCCGCGAAATTCCCGATAGAATCCTTCCCGGCGATATTGATGCCTTCCCTTATTTCCAGAGGGGCTTCCGCTCTGGTGTCATCTGATAATACGGCACCGCCATAGGTCCTGGACAATAGCCCCTGACTCTCAAGTTCTTTCAGGTCCCGGCGTATTGTTTCTTCGGTAACACCAAAGGAAACAGCGGTTTCCTGAACCAGAATACTCTTCTTTTCATAAATGATGGACATGATTTTACTTCTTCTCTCAATACCAAACATCTGTCATCTACCTCCACCGCCAAACATATGTGTATGTACCCTGCACGTATTCCAAATGTAACTTTTGACTTATCCCATATTGAGGCTGATTTCCTTAAACAGGTTCACTGTCTGACTATTCAGTCTCTGGTACATGATGCATCCTCCTGCCTAACGGGTATGATCCAAAACAAATAGTAAAAAAATTATTGATTTGCCTGCCATTATTATATTATAAATGTTGTTTTGTGTCTACATTATACCATATTTATATTGGAGTATGTTGATTTTAATTTTTTTATGTGTTATTATTAATCTGCTAAACATCCTAAACAGGATGATGAATATTACGACAGCGGGGAGAATCCATATGAAGACGACAGCGGTCAGATTATATGGTAAGAATGACTTAAGGCTTGATGAATTTGAACTTCCGGAAATAGGGGAAGATGAAATTCTTGCGCATATCATATCGGACAGCATCTGCATGTCTTCTTACAAAGCTGCAATTCAAGGGAACGGGCACAAAAGGGTCCCGGAGGATATTGCGGAAAATCCAGTTATCATCGGACATGAATTCTGCGGTGAGATTGTAGAAGCCGGCAGCAAGTGGAAGGACAGATTTAAACCGGGCAGCAGGTTCTCCATTCAACCGGCTCTGAACCAGAGGGAAGATCCGTATGCTGCTCCCGGATATTCCTTCAGATACATTGGAGGAAGCGCGACCTATATTGTCATTCCCAATGCCGTTATGGAACTCGGGTGTCTGCTTCCCTATGACGGACAGGCTTTTTTCCAGGGATCGCTTGCTGAACCTATGTCCTGCATTGTTGGAACATTCCATGCCAATTACCACACTAAAAAGGGCAGTTATGTCCATGAAATGGGGATCCTTGAGGGAGGCAGCATGGCCATCCTTGCAGGGGTAGGGCCAATGGGCCTTGGTGCGATAGACTATGCCGTGCATTGCCCGAGAAGGCCTGGCTTATTGGTGGTGACGGATATTGACGAGACCAGATTAAAACGTGCAGCCAGAATTTATACCGTAGAAGACGCTGCACGTTTTGGTGTAAAGCTGATCTACGTGAATACTTCAGATCCGGATACCGGAACGGACTATATTATGAGTCTGACAAAAGGAAAAGGGTTTGATGATGTTCTCGTATTTGCACCGATAAAGCCATTAGTAGAAATGGGAGATAAATTGCTGGCATACGACGGCTGTCTCAATTTTTTTGCCGGACCAAGCAATACCGCTTTTTCAGCGGAGTTCAACTTCTATAATGTGCATTACGGGTCCACACATGTTGTGGGTACCAGCGGCGGAAATACCGAAGACATGCTGGAATCGCTTGAAATGATGAGTTCTGGCCTGATTAACCCGGCATCCATGATTACCCATATAGGCGGACTTGACTGTGTGGTTGAAACCACAATGAATCTGCCCGGGTTAGCCGGGGGCAAGAAACTGATTTATACCAATATTCGGATGAAACTGACTGCGATAGACAGTTTCAGGGAAAAGGGCAAAGATAGCCGGTTGTTTGCCGGACTCGCGGATATTGTTGAAAGAAATGCAGGCTTATGGTGTGCGGATGCTGAAAGGTATTTGCTGGGCAACGCTGATAAAATTTGACGTGAGAGGCAGAAAAAATGGCAACCCGCACCATCTGAACCCTGCGGTGTCATCCTCGGTTACCAAAACCACTGTTGCAGATCCTTCCAATGATCTGCAAAGTCATAGATGCAAAAAACATTGCGATTCCGGCATCCATTTGAGTTTTATGAATCCCTTTCTTCTTTATTTCGGGATCGGTGAATAGTCCGCTGCAATCCACATTCTTTATAAAATCAAACTCTGCAGTAATTCTTTGAATACAGGTAGCCATACAGTGTCCCGTGCCGAAGTTCATCCGTGATGATTTCCGTAAGCATATTGATGTGAATTCTGTTCTGCAGCGCAAAGAGTATTTTGCGATACCGGATTACGGCACCTTCCTCGCCTTGAAGCGCTTTCGCCAGTCCTGCACAATAGGAGGCCGGCCGTGTAAAAGGTGTTTTTTCCTGTGGAGGCAGGATTTGACCGGTCAGTTGGTAATAGATCAGCCTGAATAGTGCAAAATGGTGCACCTCATTATCCCGTATTCCACTGATGATTTCTTTGTCTTCATTTGACGAGGCAGAATTGATCAAATATTCATAGAACAATTTGTCTTCCTGCTCTCCGGCCACCGCGCCCACAATCAATCGCAGTGCTTCCGGAAGATTGACGGGGTAGATGTACTGCTGCAGGTCGCTCACGATGGGCGCTCCTTGAACCTGTACCCATGGAGAAGACATCTCCTGTGTCGGTGTTCCCTGCATTACGGCTTCCTGCATGGGCATCCCCTGCATCGGCGCATATTGGCCTTGCTGAACGTACTGCCGCATTGCAGGCATGCCTTGATACGGATTATAGTATGGCATTTCCAGACCTCCTTGATCTATACCAGCAGAAATAGTCAACCATCATGGTACTCCTTATATACTATGTCTTCTTCCGGGTTTGAGTTCTCATTGTAAAATAAATGCCGCTCTGATATCAATACATACAAGCTTTAATTTACGGCACCGTTATGGTAAGATATTTCACAGGACAGTAGCCGGACATTGGGATGACGGCAGGAAAGGCATGATTATGGAACCTGTTTCTATATATAAAAGGAAGTATGTTATCGGCTTTAGCGATGTGGATTTTACACAGAAGTTGAAACAAAGTACACTTTTTGGATATTTCCAGGATATCGCAAGCCTGGCGGTGGAAAATCTGAATATCGGTATTAATGAATTGGCCCAAAAGTTCAATGTTGCCTGGATTCTGATGCGGATAAGAGTCGATATTGTCAGGAATCCGGAATGGAATGAAGAGATAACCATCGAGACCTGGCCTCAGGAACCCAAAAAGTTTGAGTTTGAGAGGGATTTTGTTGTGATGGACAAGTCGGGCGAACCTATTATGAAAGCGGTATCGACGTGGGTGATTATTGATATGGATACCAGGGAAGTCAGAAAGAGCGGGCTGATCGGTTTCGAATATCCATCTTACAAAAAGGAGAGAGCTTTGGACTGCAGGCTTGGCAGGCTTAAACCCGCTAAACAGCCTGAAGTCGCATACAAAAGGATCATTGGCTACAGTGATGTTGATTTCAACGGGCATCTCAATAATTCAAAATATGTGGATTTTATTATGGACTGTTTCTCAATGGCGAACCACAAACAGTATGCTGTTAAATCAATTGAAGTCAATTATATGAATGAAGCACTGCCGGGTGAAATATTGGTACTTCGGACGGATATTTCCGCAGCAGACGCAAATTTGATCTATATAGACGGTATTGACGAATCTGGCGGAAAGACTGTATTCAAGGCACAGCTGGAGATCCGCGCCAGATAGCGTATATCGAAAGTCACTCAGCAAAAGGAGACTACTATGTGGAAAAAGTTATCGTTTTTCGGAATGCCTGGAGCTTTTGCATACGTTTTTCACGTTGTGCTGGGAGGATTTTTATGGAAGGGGTATAACCACCTGCATCAACCCATCAGTGACCTGACAGGACAGGGTGCCCCGGATAGAGCTTTGCTGGTTCATATCACCAATCTGTACAGCCTTTTCTCCATCCTGTTTGCCATAGGTATCCTCATGTACTTTAAGAAGGCTCCCTCGGGGTTATTGAAGGCAGGACTCGTATTGTTTCTGTGCATGCATATTGTTTCCCTGTCGTATGCATTTTTCCCGGAGGATTTTTCAGGCTCGAAAGCGAGTTTCACAGGGAGTATGCACCTGGTGGTGACTTTTGCAATCGTACCGCTGACGATACTCTTTCCAATATTTGTCGGATTGGGAATCAGGCAGCTCAGTGGCTATGAAAGGTTTTCCGCATACTCGATCGTGACAGGTATCATTCTATTTCTTGCGGGTGGGACTTCAGCCATGCTTTTCGCTCAAAAACTGCCGTACTTCGGTCTTGCTGAGCGGATCAATATTGGAACCCTGCAGTTATGGATGTTTGTTACATCCTGGATGATTTTCTTCGGGAATGCGGGCAAGAAAGCTGAAGCTTAAGACAGCTTTTTATCAAAAAAGCACAGCAGACGGATTCGGAAAACGCCAATGCACAAAAATAGGCGTCCCAAACCATATACCGGTTTTGAGACGGCCCTTTAATATTTACAGGGAAGTTGACTGGAATCTCAGACCCTAACGTCTATACTTCCGCCCTTGTGAGGTGTTACGGAATTCTCCAGCGTCTTTACATTTGCAGCCTGCATTCCTTCAAGTAGTGCAGACATGGATTGAGCATCCTGATTCATCGATTTCTTAAGGAGAGATACGCCTATTGCCTGCCTTATGCCGGTAATGTCGTTCTGCATGATATTGTTGATCTCCATCCGGACACCTCCTTGAAACCATTTCTCCACCTTTTTCTTTATTGTAACATGAATATTTACATGAAATAAATGAGAATATAGGCCTATAACACAGATAGGACCACGTATTCCAATCTATGTGAGCCAATAAAGGATTATCCTATTTTTCATTCCAATTTCGAGACACGCTAAAGGCAACAGCATTCGCCGATGTCATTCCGCTTTTCAATGCACCCTGCATCCAGCGGTGTAATGCAGAGGTATGCTCTCCCGCAAAAAATACCCTGCCGCCGTATTCAGGCTGTATCATCGTCCATGAAAACAGTTTCTTCTGCTGTGGAGTAAAATAGCAGAAGCTTCCCCTGAAAAAAGGATCTCTGTCCCAGAACTGCGTTTTATATTGTGTTACGACTGAATCAAGCCATCCGGGGTTGAGACCGTGAACCTCTTCCACATCCTCTTTTAATTTCCTGAAACGCTCTGTGTCCGGCAGATTCCCAACTCTGACAGCATCCAGATTAAAGTTGTATGAAGTCAGCAACACACCTTCAGTGCGGCTGCCGCCTGCCTGAAGATTGCTTTTCCCGTCCGCCGCATATTTATTGGCATCTGCGTATGAGTTGCCTTCAATGTCGGCATTCGGATACCATATCGTATTGGCGGGGAGGTCTGTATAAGAACCGCCGCCGTAGATTCCCTGCTCCTCCCAGAAACGCCTGCAGCAGCGGAAGAGTGTTTTCTGAGCGGGTGAATATGTGACCTCTCTGATAGCCTGCATCTTGAACGAGGAAAATAACGGATGAATATCCAGCATCCTGAGAACAGAGAACGGTATTGTACAAATAACATAATCAAATTGACCAAAGGCCTGCCGGGCACCGCCATTTTCACTGTAAGCAAGAGTTACACCGGATGTACCTGTATTCAGATAAATACCGCTTACCGCACAGCCATTTTTCCACAGGACTTTTCCGAGCAGGTTTTCAGGAATCTGCGGGTAGTATTTCTCCGGATTCCTGCTGATAAAGGAATGATGGAAGGCTTCCGGAAGCTTGACCATACCTCCGTTGATTTCGTACATATATGTAAAATTGGCAGGGAAATATTCCTGAACAAAGTCGAGATAATTGTTATACAAGAATCTCCCACCGATCGGGAACAGATTTGAAAGGAGATTTACAGCCCCCTGGCTTAAACGCTGACGTTCCATTGTCTGTCTTGTATCCAGTCCGTCCCAGTATATTGTTTGAGGTGAATATGCCGGCAAAACCTCAAGAATTTCTCTCCGGACATTGGGCGGGACCTGAAGCACGGGAGCCTCGATCCCGTAAAATCCGAGCTGTTGCCAGGATTGCGCCGTTTCCCATGGAGTCATCGCATAAGTGGGATAGATATACTTTCTGACATTCTCTCCGTCCGGGTCATTACGGACCCGTATTTTCTGCAGATAGATGAAAGCGGCAGGGTTTGTCTGGATAAACGGCCTGGTATTCAAGGAAAAAAGGTCGATATAGTGCCAGACTGCTTCATGGCCCACCGGCAGACGCATGGCACCGAATTCTCCATAAAGCCTTTTTTCGGGATCAAAGTAGTATGTATAGATCCTGCCGCCGATCCGTTCCGGATCCGCTTCAAATATGGTGATGTCGAACCCCGCTTTCCTCAACTCGAATGCAGCTGCCATTCCAGCCAGTCCGCCGCCTATAATGCCGATTTTCCTGCCAAGGCAGCTCCCGGGCCTGAGGATGTTGCTTATATCGGGAGGCGGAGCTAATATAGAAGTGATATTCACAAAATCTTCAGGGTGTCCGTTCCTTACAAGAGCGTTCAGCTCCATCGCCTGCCGCTGGCCGGCATTTGGATTGAGAGGCTGATGCATGGCTTGCGTTGCAGATTCTGGCATGTTCGAAAACGGCATATGAGGGTCACCATCCAATAGGATAATTTCATTCATACTATGAAAATACTTATGAATCTGTGCACACTCCTTGAAAGGTATCTTGAAAATAAAATAATTTATTCCACAAATGTTTTCTTTTAGGTATAATCATTATGTGAACAGTATTTTTTTTAGGAGGAATCGTTATATGAAAAAAAAGTCCTTACTAATTATCACGGGAATTATTATTACGGCAGCAATTGCCTGCGCTCTTGCAGTTTATCTGGTAAACCGGGGAATGCAGGCCGGCGAAGATGATGCATTTGTTCCATCTGTCGGTGGAAAGGCAGATGTCAGTAATCTGAAAGAGGCGAAAATTACAATATATATGGAAGGCAGATCCAACGCTGTAATGCCTGATGTGCTTGCTGCAGTTAACGGGAAGCTCCACGCGGAATTAAAGACGAAACTGGCACTTGAAATGATTTGGGAGTACCCTGAACAGTATTTGGCCAAAATAAAAGCGGACATTGCAGCAGGTAAACCTTGTGACGCTTTTTTCTATTCTTCCTCAAACTTCCCGGAATCTTTTCGGCAATTGGCAAAGGAAGGACTGATCAAGGACCTGACCGAGGATCTGACCACGTATGCGCCAGATTATATCAGCCAATTCTCAAATGATGAGAGGAAGGCGATGTGCACGGACGGTAAGAACTATGCAATTCCCTACAGAATACCAACGGCTCAGAGAAAGTGCGTTATGGTAAGAGATGATCTGATGGAGAAATATAAAATACCGGAAATCAAAAATTATGAGGACTTTGAAGTCTATCTCGATACTGTAAAAAAGAATGAGCCGGATTTGATTCCGCTGGACTATTGGGACACGACCCTTGGACTGTTTTCTGAAGTCAATGGTTATGCCGTGCTGGATTATGATATAGGACTGGTTTACAAGTGGAATGATCCCGCCATAAAAGTGATGGCGTGGGAACAGACACCGGAATTTGTCGAAGGCATTCATAAGATAAAAGAATGGTATGACAAGGAATATCTGACTAAGAATGTCGGTATTACATCAATAGATAATAATATAATTTCCAGCGGGAAATGGGCGTCTTTCATAAGCAACTGGGGCGACGAGTTTGGGTACAATTCAATTCTGGCATCAGCCGGCATTAAAGATTATAAATTTAAGGCATATCCGCTAAATGACGGAATTTCACCGAGAAATTCCCCACTTGAATCCTCGCTGGTAATCAATGCAAAATCAGAACAGTCAGATAGAGTGTTGATGTTCATTAACTGGCTTCAGTCAAAACCAGAAAATTACGATTTACTGATGTATGGGGTAAAAGGCAGGAATTACATCGATAGAGGGGATTATATCGTTCCGGCTGATGTGGAAAGTGAACAGAATTCCTTCTTTAATTGGGGATGGAGGGTACCTTTCAGAAATATTGCATATGAACGTGCCAATTTTCCTGGATTGAATGAGAAGGTTGAGAACTACAACAAGGGGATAGAGGAGAAGACCAAGTACCCTCCTGCCGTTGGATTTTTACCTGATTATTCATCCGTGCAGGAAATAGTTGCCCTGAGAAAGATTGACTATTCCAATATGGACAAGATGGTCTACAATGGGACATTTGTAGAGAATGATATTGAAGATATTATAAAGGAACAGAAGGATAATGGAGTCCAAAGGCTGGTTGATGAGATACAGAGGCAGCTGGATGAATTCAAACAGGCCGGTAATTAGGATGGATGAATAAAAATCTTATTTTCTGCTTGCTTCAATAAAATTCTTATGATAAAATCATATTATGATACAATGTTTCATAATGTAAAACGAGGTGCATATGTCGGAAAAAGGCGCACAACTCATTGACAGGCTGCTTGATATATTGGAGTTACTCTCTCTTGAAAAGGACGGCCTTGGCGTCACCGAAATCGGAAACAGAACGGGTCTTCACAAGAGCACGGTTCACAGGATTGTAAGCGCACTGGCGGAACGCGGCTACATAGAAAAGGTTCCGGAGCGGAGCGTATACAAAATAGGACTTAAACTGGTGGATATCAGCAGTGTATACCTTAACAGTGTAGAACTTAAAACCGAGGCGACTCCCTATCTGCGAGGGCTTGCGGCAAAATTCGGACAGCCGGCCCATCTTGCCATTCTTGATGGCACCGATGCCGTATATATTGACAAGGTTGACACCTTAAGCAATATAAGGCTATATTCCCAAATCGGCCGCAGGATTCCCGTCTATTGCTCGGCACTGGGCAAATGCCTTCTATCCGGCCTTTATGAGGTTGAAATTGAAGAAATTGTAAACCGGTGCAGCTTTAAAAAGCTTACGGCCAAAACATTGGAAAAAAAAGAACTTCTGCTCCAGATCAGAGCGGCACGAGTCAACGGCTATGCAATAGACGATGAGGAGCATGACGAAGGAATACGGTGCATTGCCGCACCTGTCCTGGATTACAGGGGTAAGGTCATAGCGGCTGTGAGCATAGCCGGCTCATCAGCGGCAATTGTACCGCAGAAAGACGACGAAACGGCAAGAATCCTTGTGGAAACCGCCCGGGATATCTCGAAACGAATGGGTTATAAATAATTTAAATAGTTGGAGGAATTGTTATGTCGAGAATTGTATGTTTTGGGGAGATCATGCTTAGACTCTCCCCACCCGGTTATATGAGATTTGTGCAGGCAAACTCTTTTGATGCGGTATATGGCGGAGGAGAGGCCAACGTAAGCGTATCACTGGCCAATTACAACATGGAGGCCGCATTTGTCACCATGGTCCCGGACAATCCGATCGGAGATAGCGCAGTGAACGAGTTGCGGAGATTTGGCGTTGATACGCAGTTCATTGCGAGAGGCGGAGACAGGCTTGGAATCTATTTTCTTGAAAAAGGTGCGTCCCAGAGGGCGTCCAAGGTTGTTTACGACAGAAAATATTCCGCCATATCAGAAGCAAAACCGGGAGACTTTGACTGGAAAGCTATTTTCAGAGATGCTTCCTGGTTTCATTTCACCGGGATCACTCCTGCACTGGGCGACAAGCCTGCAGCGCTGGCATTGGAGGCGTTGAAATGTGCAAAGGAAATGGGCCTTAAGGTAAGCTGCGACCTGAATTTCCGCAAAAACCTTTGGACTTCCGTGAAGGCCGGCAAGGTCATGGGCGAGTTGATGCAATATGTTGATGTATGTATTGCCAATGAAGAGGATGCAGAGAAGGTATTCGGAATAAAAGCTGATGATACCGACATATCAGGCGGCAAACTCAGTCATGCAGGTTATAAAAAAGTAGCGGCGGAGCTAGGAAGCAAATTTGGCTTTGAAAAAGTTGCCATCACACTCAGAGGCAGCATATCCGCATCGGATAATATATGGGCTGCCATGCTTTATGACGGGACCGATTATTATTTCTCAAAGAGTTACCCGGTTCATATTATAGACAGGGTCGGCGGCGGAGATTCCTTTGGCGGCGGACTCATATATGCGCTTTCAAACGGATATTCATCTGCAGACGCCATTGAATTCGCAACAGCAGCTTCCTGTCTGAAACACTCCATAGAAGGCGACTTTAACCATGCCACGCTCCCGGAGGTCAAGGCACTTATGGGCGGAGACGGTTCCGGACGGGTACAGCGATAACGCAAAAAATTGATCGTATAAAGCAGCGTATGAAAAACACTGGAAGGTATTAGGGAGAAAAATTATAGGAGGTATTGAAATAGAAGTAAGAAATGCATGCAATCCATTGGATTTTAAAACTTATTCAACTGAGAGGCTGCGTGCGGATTTCCTGATTCAGGACCTTTTTGTCCGGAATGAAGTGAAAATGGTCTATAGTCATATCGACCGGATCATCACCGGCGGTGTCGTACCGGCAGAGCCTGTCACTCTGGAAGCCGGCAGCGGGCTGAGAGCTGAGTATTTCCTGGAGAGGCGTGAAATCGGCATCATCAATATCGGTGCAAAGGGAAAGGTTACCGCGGACGGAATTGAATATGTCCTTGACACTAAAGACGGACTGTATATAGGAATGGGAACAAAGCACATCACATTTGAAAGCATCGATGCCCAAAACCCAGCAAGATTTTATTTCAACAGTACACCTGCACACAAGACCTACCCGACGGCTAAAATAGGAGTTGCTGAAGCGGAAACAGAGAAGCTGGGTTTACTGGAGCAGTCCAATGCGAGAACGATTCACAGGTATATTCATCTAAAGGGTGTCAGAAGTTGCCAGCTTGTCATGGGGATGACCGAACTGGAACCGGGAAGCGTATGGAATACGATGCCATGCCACACGCATGAAAGGCGGATGGAAGTATACATGTATTTCAACATCCCGGAGAATGCGGCTATATTCCACTTTATGGGCGAACCTGCAGAAACCAGGCACATCATAGTCCGGAATGAAGAGGCTGTCATCTCTCCAAGCTGGTCCATACATTCCGGCTGCGGAACAAGGAATTACACCTTTATCTGGGGAATGGCCGGTGAGAATCAGGTGTTTGCGGACATGGACGCAGTAGCGATGACCGCTGTGAAATAAAAAGGCCATTCAAACCGGGAATCACGAAAGACCTTAAATAAACCGTACATACGGAGGCAATGATTATGATACTGGATAGTTTCAAGCTTGACGGGAAAGTTGCAATAGTAACAGGAGCCAGTACGGGTCTTGGACAGGGGATGTGCATCGCGCTTGCCGAAGCCGGAGCAAACATCGCAGGCGTTGATTATGTCAATATGCCGGACACGCAGGCAAGGATTGAAACACTTGGAAAAGGATTTCTCGGAATTGTGGCAAACCTGATGACGATTGAGCCTGTCGATGGAATTATTGAAGCAGCGGTGAAGAAATTCGGAAGAATTGACATACTGATTAATAATGCGGGGATCATTCGAAGGGAAGACGCTATTGAGTTCTCGGAAAAGAACTGGGATGACGTCATGAATATTAATGTTAAAACCGTTTTCTTCTTTAGTCAGGCTGCCGCAAAGCAATACATAAAGCAAGGCACCGGTGGAAAGATCATCAGTGTCGCTTCCATGCTGTCTTTCCAGGGAGGTATCAGAGTACCCTCCTATACGGCGAGCAAAAGTGGTGTCATGGGGATCACAAGAGCTATGGCGAATGAATGGGCAAAGCATCATATAAGTGTAAACGCGATAGCACCCGGATACATGACTACAAACAATACGGCACCGATCCGTGCAGATGAGGAAAGAAGCGCAGCAATCCTGGAAAGAATTCCGGCTGGAAGATGGGGAACCCCCGATGATGTCATGGGACCGGTTGTATTCCTGGCTTCCAGCGCATCCGATTATGTGAACGGTTATACCGTTGCAATTGACGGTGGATGGCTGACCAGGTGACCAGCTGAATATCCGATGAGGTGTCGGCTTAGGACAATAGGCCGGAAAAAGCTTTGGTGAGGCTGATCGGCGACTGGAAACATACTGGAAGAATCACCGGACAAGAGGTGCCATTCTTGCAGAAAAAGGGGTTGTCAACCGGAAGAATGGCGGAAGTAAAAAATGATAGCCGCGATATCGCCGAGCGATTCAGCAAAGCGTTCTGACGAGATTACCCGGCATCATTTTGCCAAACAGATGATTCATCTTCTGAGAAATGGTATAATATTATACTACATATTCGATGAAAGGATCATGACAATGAAAATAGCTATTTTATCAGGCAATCCTAAAAATGACGGCCTTTGCCAGTCGGTAATCCATACAGCCGCAGACGCTGCCGTCGCAGTCGGTGCGGAAGTTGACGAAATCAGGCTTTGCGATTTTGAAATAAACCGCTGCAAGGTTTGCGGCGACGGATGGGGACCCTGCCGTTCCGAGAACTATTGTGCCTTTGGTTCGGACGGATTTGACGGGGCTAAGGCACGTCTTGCGGCAAGTGATGCGATCATCCTTGCAACGCCTGTCTACTGGGGCGAAACCTCGGAGGCGCTTAAAAGCTTTATGGACAGATTGCGCAGGTGTGAATTCAATAATACAGGAACACTGCGCGACAAGCAAGTTTTGATCATAGCATGTCCGGGAGGTACCGGAAACGGACTGCTGACCTGTCTGGACCAAATGGACCGGTTCTGCAGACATACGGGTGCAATTATTTTTGACTATATTGGGGTCAACAGATGGAACAATGATTACAAAAAAGAGGCGGTAAAGGCTGCAGTAAAGGCAATTGCTTCAGGAAGAAAAAATGGGGTAACCCTCTAAAAAGAGCTGTGATCGGGCAAGATTGGCGAAAAAATTGAAGAGGCCGGTTCGGTTGAAATAAATATCTGTTAATACGACCAGATTTTGAGTATAATATATAAGCAAATCATTTTTTGAGTGTATATTATACTTTTTTGTTAAGCATAAAATGCTTGGCTGACTCTGGAGGAACAGGATGCATACCAAGAAAAGGCGGCTGGGGGCCGTTGTTTTTATAACCATTGCCATATTAACCGGGTGCGGAAGGACAACAGGCAACATCGTTGGTGAAACGGCAGGATCACCTGGGTCCGGCAGTGCAGAATTTAATATCGTTGCATCCTTTTATCCGGTTTATGTAGCTACAATAAATATAACGAAAGGCATCCCTGGTGTCACAGTCAAAGATATGACAAAACCGCAGACCGGATGTCTGCATGACTATTCGCTGAAACCAGATGATCTGAAAACACTTGAGAAGGCTGATGTCTTCGTAATAAACGGAGCCGGTATGGAAGCTTTCCTTGACAGGGTGATCAAGCAGCAGAAGAACTTGAAAATCATTGAAGCCAGCAGGGGGATCAGACTTTTAAAGGATGGGAATGGTGCAGATAATCCTCACGTATGGGTCAGCATTACAAATGCAGTCACTTACGTCAACAGTATCGCCTCTCAGCTATCTGAGATTGACAAAGTCCATGCGGACGCTTACAAGGCAAATGCTTCCGCTTATGTGCAAAAGCTTGCAGCACTGAAGAAGGAAATGCACGATGCGATTGATGGATTGAAGACCAGGCATATTATTACATTCCATGAAGCGTTTCCGTACTTTGCACAGGAATTCAACCTGCATATTGCAGCGGTCATTGAACGGGAACCGGGTTCCGAGCCGACGCCAAAAGAATTGGGCGGTATGATTGAGACGATTAGGAAGTCAGGGTTAAAGGCCCTGTTTGCAGAACCGCAGTATTCCTCAAAAGCTGCGGATGCGATTGCGCGTGAAACGGGAGCAAAAGTATACGAACTCGATCCTGTCGTAACGGGAGATGTGAGCACAGATTCCTATGATGCCTATATAAATGCGATGCAAAAAAACAAAAAGACGCTGCAGGAAGCTCTGAAGTAGACTTGATACCGGCGATTCCTGAAGCAGGACGTTGACTGGGACAGTATATTCCCATGCAACCGGAGGGTGGATATGGCGAATCCGAAACATATGAAATGTGAAGGCGAATGCTGCGGACTGTGCTGCACGAAGATCGAAAACTTCGGGGTGGCAAGGGGACCGATGGTCATTCTTGAAAATGTGAATATACATATACACTGTGGTGAACTTACTGCGATCATCGGTCCGAACGGAGCGGGCAAAAGTACGCTCCTGAAAGCACTGCTCGGGGAAGTGCCGCATACGGGTGAACTAAAATATCTTGACTCGAAAGGCTCCAAAAGTGACAGGCCGCTGATAGGGTATGTACCTCAGCAGCTCAGTTTTGACCGCGGTTCACCGACAAGCGTACTAGACTTGTTTATAGCGAGCCGCTCAAGAATGCCTGCATGGATATTCAAGCCTGCAAGTGTAAAGAAAAGAGCCATGGAAGGTCTCTCAAAAGTAAAGGCGGAGCATTTGACGGACCGCAGGCTCGGCGCTTTGTCCGGAGGGGAACTGCAAAGGGTTCTGCTGGCGCTGGCGCTTGACCCCGTACCGAATCTGCTGTTAATGGATGAGCCTGTTTCGGGCATTGACCAGGGGGGACTTGAGTTGTTTTACAATACCGTATCGGAACTGAGACAGAATTATGATCTTTCCATCATCCTCATTTCCCATGATCTTGATCTTGTCGCAAAGTATGCCGACCGTGTGGTGCTGCTCAACAAAACCGTGATCAGCAGCGGCACGCCCAAGCAGGTGTTCAGTGATGAGCGCACGTTGAAATCCTTTGGGATATCATGCTTGCTGCCGGATGAAATTGTGGAAAACACCAGACAGAATTCAGATAATAAAGCGAGCATCCCAATTCCGGAAGATTTCCCTGGTTCGAATGAAGACGGCAATATGGATCATGAAGGGGGGAAGGCCTGATGCTGGAGTTTTGGTATAAAATCGTCGATATCCTGCTTCCCTTTGAGTGGACAAATCACGAATTTATGAAAAACGCCCTTCTTGCGATCCTTTTGCTGACCCCCTTGTTCGGACTTCTGGGTACGATGGTGGTAAGCAACAGGATGGCTTTCTTCTCCGACTCCATCGGCCACGGTGCCTTCACAGGCATAGCGCTGGGAGCGTTGCTCGCCGGAATACGGCCGATTTGGGGTGCAGTTCTGTTTTCTACCCTGTTTGCAATTACAATCACAATCATAAAAAATAAAAGCCGGGCTTCAACAGATACGATCATCGGTGTGTTTTCCTCTACTGCTGTAGCTGTAGGCCTGGTAATCATGTCCTCCGGCGGGAATATCAATCAATACTCCTCCTATCTGGTGGGCGATCTTCTCAGTATTGCTCCGTTTGAAATATTGCTGCTTCTTATTGCATTCATAGTGATCATCCTGCTGTGGCTGCTGATTTTCAACCGGGTGCTGCTGATCAGTATCAATCAGTCGCTGGCTGCCAGCCGCGGTGTTAATACTCTGCTGGTCGAGATTCTGTTTACCGTGGCTATTGCGGTTATTGTGACAATAACGATCCAATGGGTTGGACTTTTAATCATCAACTCACTTCTGGTATTACCTGCCGCAGCTTCGCGGAACGTGACAAACAATGTTCGGCAATATCACGCCGTATCGGTAGGAGTGTCCATGCTTTCAGGCATCGCGGGCCTCATAATGTCCTACTATTGGAATACTGCCTCGGGTGCGACCATCGTGCTCATCGCTGCAGCGTTGTTCTTCATCCTGTTTCTGCTCAGAAAGAGGTTTGCAAGCTAAGTATGACATGCTGCCCGTCCTTGCACGCAGTACTGCAGGCACAGACTCTATTCTGCCTGATTTGTTGACTTACAATGAAATGTTTTTCCAATGACATGCGTTAACGGATGTCCTATGGTTGATGATCAGTACCAGCTGCATTTACAGCAGTTTTTATGTCACCTTTCATAATTACTTAACATAATGTACATTATGGAAGTGATGAAAATGAAGTACCATCCCTGTATACGCGTCGTTACACAAACTAATTCCAATCGAAATTGGATATCTGCCGGTGAGAACATAAAATTTACAGTATATGTTGGAAATGCCTGTGAAGTGCCAGTACTTGCTACTGTTAAAACCACAATTGCAATTAAAAACTCGCTGGTTACTATTTTAAAAAGCACGCTTGATGAAATCAAAGAAACCCGGATTTTCAATGCTCAAACAGGGATCGAGAAAACATACAACGGAAAACGACGAATAGCAATACCCTCTTCATTAAGTTCTAGTCCGTCAATCAAAGAAGCAGGCTCTGTCACCCTGGATATTCATTCCGGTATGCAAAGCGGAGGGAAAATAGAATTTACAGCACAAATTGAGATGCCTGGCGAATGGACGGATTCAAAAACGGTTATTATTGATACAAAACCCTCCTCCTTGGTTATGTAAAATTCCGATAATCCAACTCTCATAAATATAGATTTCCGGATCAAGAGTCACCTGGCAGGGAGATTATTTTAAAATCATCATCTCTACTTCCTTATATGGAAATTTAAAGCTTTTCATATGTCATCAACAGATGGAAATATACAATCATGGAACGAGTTACTTACTTCCGTTCAATTTTTTCAGCCAGTTCATTGAGGTAGACCCAGCGTTCCATGGCTTCTTCAAGTTGTATCTCCAGCTGTGCCTTTGAGGATATCAGCCCCTGCAGCCTGGTAAAATCCGATGCGGCGGCCGCCAACTGCGTATCAATATCATTCATTTCACTTTCAAGACGGGCGATCAGCTCGTCAATTTGCTCATATTCCTTCTGTTCCTTGAAGGTGAACTTCAAGGGCCTGTCTTTCCTGGGCTTTTCCTTAGCGCTTTCTTCGGTGGCTGCCAATTTGGAGCCGGCCGCACCTGATGCGCTTGCCGTTTTTGTTCCTGCGCGCTCTCCTGTAATAACTCCTGCTGCCTCCGATGCTCCTGCTTTTTGCCGTACCGCTTCCGCATACCAGGAATAATTGCCCTCGTACCTGTCTACAATGCCGGAACTGTCCTCTTTCAGCAGAAAGATTTTCTCGGATACCCTGTCCAGAAAATATCTGTCATGCGATACAGCGACAACAGCTCCCGGAAAATCATCGAGGTAGCTTTCAAGAATGGCAAGCGTTTGAATATCAAGATCGTTTGTGGGTTCATCCAATAGAAGGATGTTTGGCGCGCCCATTAAAATGCGCAGTAAATATAGCCTTCTTTTTTCTCCGCCTGATAATTTCGAGATTGGTGTCCATTGCGCCGAAGGGGGAAACAGAAAACGCTCCAGCATCTGAGATGCGCTGATGGCACCATCCGGCGTAGTGATGTATTCTGCCTGATCCCTGATATATTCGATGACTTTGCGGGTCCCATCCATTTCTTCATTTTCCTGCATGAAGAAACCTACTTTTACCGTCTCGCCAATATCTGCATGCCCCCGATCAGGCTGCAGAATTCCGGCCATCAGCCGGAGCAGCGTTGATTTGCCGGCACCGTTCGGACCAATGATTCCGATCCTGTCATCCCTTAGCAGGATATAGTTGAAATCATTTATAATGATATGGTCTTCATAACTTTTTCCCAGGTGCGAAAGTTCAATGATTTTCTTACCGAGACGAGTTGAACCGGCTTTGATTTCGACACTTTCATAAGCAGAGGGAGACTTTTTATCTCCAAGGTTTTCAAACCGTTCAATCCTGGCTTTCTGCTTTGTCGAGCGGGCC
Organism: Bacillota bacterium; assembly: GCA_023399355.1. Taxonomy (GTDB): domain Bacteria; phylum Bacillota; class Clostridia; order Acetivibrionales; family DTU013; genus UBA1305. The sequence goes on from JAEWQC010000144.1 coordinate 44,908, forward strand.
TGAGCGCCCTGCCTGATCCATGCAAGTTCGCTGCGGTATAGATTCTGTCGCTTCCGTTCCGATGCCTGCTCCAATTCTTCCCGTTCCGCTTTCATTTCAAGGAATTTGCTGTAATTGGCCTGATAACTGAAAAGTCGTGCATTATCCAGCTCAATAATCCGATTTGCCACCCTGTCAAGGAAATACCGATCATGCGTGACCATCAAAAGTGCGCCCTTTCGCCTGTTCAGATATTTTTCAAGCCAGTCCACGACGGTGTTGTCCAGGTGGTTTGTGGGCTCGTCCAGGATCAGAAGGTCGGCGGGATGTGTTAGCGCAGCGGCAAGTGCGACACGCTTTCTCTGTCCTCCCGAGAGTTTGCCGACCTTTGCTTCGAAATCCAGTATTCCAAGCCTTGTAAGCAGGGTTTTTGCCTCATATTCACCCATTTCACGGGCAGCGGGAGAAAGGTCCATCAAAACCTGTTCCAGAACGGTCGCATTTCCTTCAAAGTCGGGATTCTGCGGTAAATACTCTATCCGGATGCCGTTGGCCATAAGGATTCTTCCCTCATCCAGGACCTCGACACCGGCGAGCACTTTCAGAAGGGTGGACTTTCCGGTGCCATTGATGCCGATCACACCGATCTTCTCCCCTTCGCTGATACTTAGGGATATCTGGTCGAACAGTTTCTTTTCACTATATGCTTTTGAAATCTTTTCTGCGGATATTAGGTTCACCTGGTTAAATATTTCCTTTCTCCATACGTGAATATACAATTCAGAAATATTTTGCTTCACTATTCTAACATACAAAACGGAATTTGTCACAGCACCTGTCGATTACCTGCCAACCGGGCACTTGAAATAAATTTGTTGAAATTTGTAAAATACTTTATTATAATCAAAGAGAAATTAAAATTAAAGTCAATAGAAAATAAAGCCCAACTTAATATTGAACCCCCAAAAAGCAACGAGGCTTTTTGAAAGATTATGTCTTACAAAAAGTCTTTTTTATTTTTAAAACATATCATGAGTGGGGAAACAAATGATAAACGACATGAGAACTGAAGAAAAAACAGACATTGTTCAAATGATTAGAAATGAAAATGTCCAGTCCTGCTTTCAGCCCATAGTGTCTATTGCCAAAAGGAGTATTGTCGGGCTTGAAGGATTGATAAGGGGTGTGACCGGAAGTCCGGGTGAATATGTTTCACCGCTCGGACTGTTTGAAGCAGCCGAAAGAAATGACATGACTATCGAACTCGACAGGCTTTGCAGGTGGAAGACCATCAGGGCATTTTCCGAATACTATTACACAACCACGGATTATATGTTGTTTTTAAATATCGATTCCTCGGTGATCGACCGGGTCGGAGGTTCGGATTACCTGCTGAAGCAAACGCAGGAATATGGCATAAACCCTGAACGGATCATCATCGAGATCAATGAATCCAAAGTGACCAATACAGATTCCCTGGTCGATTTTGTAAAAAGATATAAAAACTATGGATTCCTGATTGCTGTGGATGATCTCGGCACAGGATTCTCCAATATGGACAGAGTTGCCATGATCAGGCCTGAAATCATCAAGATAGACAGGCAGCTTGTCTCCAGCCTGAATCGGATATTATACAAACAGGAAGTATTCAAGAGCCTTATCAGCCTTGCGAACAGGATAGGGGCCCTTGTCATTGCCGAAGGAGTCGAGCAGATCGGCGAGGTGTTGAGTGCAATGGAGCTCGGATCCCACATGCAGCAGGGGTTTTATTTCTCAAAACCCTTATTTCCGTCAGATGATCTAAAGCTGATCCCCTCCGTAATCATGGAAGAAACCATGAAGAATTACAGAGTTTATATGAAAGAGAAGGCCAAAGTCCGGCGCAGCGTTATTTCCGGAATGAATTTTGTCCTGGATAGCATATATAAATTATTCTGTGAGGCGGAGCTGGGACGGTTCAATGATTTGCTGGAAATGGTCGTAAATTCCAATCGAGGAATCGAGTGTGCCTACATTCTGGACGGAAATGGTTTCCAGGTATCGGAGACAGTCTGCCTGAAACACTTCTACAACAAAAAGGACTCGCTTTACAGACCGGCTTCCAGAGGGTACGACCATTCATCCAAAAAATATTATTACGAACTAATCTATGCAAGAATGAACAAGTACATAACCGAACCCTATACATCCCTGGCATCCGGCAGCAGGTGCATTACCATCTCCAAGATTTTCAGGGATTCGTTGAACCGGCGCTTTGTTCTTTGCCTGGATTTTGTTGATGTGTAGAAGGTAGTCCAGGCTCATTAATACAAGCGGTGAGAGAAATCCCACACAGGATGTTTCTTTTCTATGAAGAATATGCCGCAGTACTGGAATACTGTAGTCAATTTTCCTGTATAGTCAATTCATAACTTAAAAATAATTTCAAAAGCAGTGTAACTTTATCTCTTTTTTCCCGAATAAATAGAGGACAAGAAAAACGGGGGTCAGTACCATGAAAGAAGACACTGCTCTTATAACCGGTTTCAAATCCGGTGACCATAGGAGCTTTGAAATACTGATGAATAAATACAGATTACCTGCACTCAACTTTGCCTTCAGGTATGTAAAAAACGGATATACTGCCGAAGACATTGTTCAGGACAGCTTTGCGGATCTTTATGTTTACAGGGACAGGTATCAAAAGAATTATTCCTTTAAAACCTACCTCTTTACGATTGTGAAAAATAAGAGCATTAGCTATCTGAGAAAAAAGAGCCAAATTTCCATTGAGGAGGTTGAAATACAATGCTCCGATACCCCCGAAACCGACTACATTGTCCAGGAGAACCTAAACCTTTTAAGGTCAAAAATCAGCCAGATGAAGGGAGAGTACCGGATGGTTCTGTACCTGAAAGAATATGAGGATTTCAGTTATGCTGAAATTGCAGGTATCATGGGAAGAAGCACGGGACAGATAAAAATTCTGATTTTCAGAGCCCGGAAAAAGCTTAAGGTTCCACCATACGCCTTTGACGAACTCCTCTTCTGTCGTATTAAAATCCTTCATGGCAACTCCTCGCAATCTAAAAGTTCTTCCAGCTATCTATCTGTCCTGAATAGTACATAAGGAAAACATCACATAGGGAGAAATAACTCACGTTTTTCTTGCCTGAATAACTCCAGGCTGCCCGTTCTATCATTTATTCGAAAAATAATAAAAAAAGTTACACTGAAAATAAAAAAAATATATGAATATTTTAAACAAAGCAAAATGGGAGGATCTGTTTTGTTTGATGTAATAAGGAGATCTTATGAAGTGTAGCTTGTGAAACGGATACGTTATTACGCCATACAGGTAACTTTCAAGTATACTCTGAATGATGGCCCCGGACCCTGCCCGGAAAGTAGTCTACGCAGATTTGTGACGAATCTATTCGTTCAAATTCCTCAAAAAAATGGCAATTGGGAAATTACTAAGTGATTTTGTCGATCTGGTTATTTAATGTTTTTTTACAAGAGATTTAATGGAAAAATGCTTATATGATTTTTAAACGGACTCCTGGACACCAAGAAAGCAGTATGTGCCGGTCGACAGGAATAATTCCTCCGTCAGCCGGCACAATGATTTCAGTTGATTCAACATTTCTGTGCGGACTCCTAGCTGTACATTTCCTTTCTCATTGCCTGGATATCTTCGTTTTCAAGATATTCATCGTAGGTCAGCTGCTTGTTGATCAACCCTTTGGGTGTTATCTCCATGACTCTGTTCGCAATGGTCTGCACAAACTGGTGGTCATGCGATACAAAAAGAATCGTTCCCTTGCAGTTGATCAGACCGTTGTTCAGTGCAGTGATGGACTCCAGGTCAAGATGGTTCGTCGGCTCGTCAAAAAGCAGCGTGTTTGCACCTGAAAGCATCATCTTTGCCAGCATGCAGCGCACTCTTTCTCCTCCGGAAATAACGCTGGCCTTCTTCATTGCTTCTTCACCGGAGAACAGCATCCTGCCTAGCCATCCCCGCAGGAACGTTTCAGTCGGCTCCTTGGAATATTGTCTGAGCCATTCCACCAGGGTCAGATCAACGCTCTCGAAGTAGGCGGTATTGTCCTTCGGGAAATAGGCCCGGGAAGTGGTAATGCCCCATTTAAAGCTTCCGCTGTCCGGTTCCAGTTCCTCTGTCAGAATTCTGAAAAGCGTCGTCTTCTCAAGGCCGTTTGGACCGACAAATGCGACCTTGTCGCCTTTAGAGATCGTAAAACTGATGTTGTTGAGGATCTTAACACCGTCAATTTCTTTTGTAAGCCCACTCACTGTCAGCAAATCATTTCCAACTTCCCTTTCAGGTTTGAAATCCACGAAGGGATATTTGCGTGACGATGGACGGATGTCTTCCAGTGTAAGCTTTTCCAGCTGCTTCTTACGGGAAGTCGCCTGTTTGGACTTCGATGCATTGGCGCTGAATCTCTGGATGAATTCCTGGAGTTCCTTCATCTTGGCTTCGGTTTTGCGGTTCATGTCTCTTGCCTGTTGAAGGGCAAGCTGACTAGATTCATACCAGAAATCATAATTACCTGCATACATTTGGATTTTACTGTAATCAATATCGGCGATCTGCGTGCAGACCTTGTTCATAAAATGCCTGTCATGTGAAACAACAATAACGGTATTGTTAAAATTGTATAAAAAGTTTTCAAGCCAGGTGATGGAAGGCACGTCAAGATGGTTTGTAGGCTCATCCATCAACAGGATGTCTGGTGAGCCAAAAAGAGCCTGGGCAAGTAATACCCTGACCTTCAGACTGGATTCCAGTTCTCCCATCTTCTTATTGTGCAAATCCTCGCTGATGCCCAGCCCGTTAAGCAGTGTGGCAGCTTCTGATTCGGCTTCCCAACCGTTAAGCTCTGAAAATTCCGTCTCCAGTTCGGATATTCTGATACCGTCTTCTTCTGAAAACTCCGGTTTGCTGTACAGCAATTCCTTCTGATCCATTATATCGCAGAGCCTCTTATGGCCCATGATCACTGTTCTGAGAACTTCAATCTCATCGAATTCAAACTGGTTCTGCTTCAGAACTGCAAGTCTTTTGCCGCGTTCAATGGTGACATCGCCGCTGTTGGCTTCCATTTCACCCGAAAGGATCTTCAAAAAGGTGGATTTCCCGGAGCCATTTGCACCTATAAGGCCATAACAATTGCCGGGAGTGAATTTGATGTTGACATCTTCAAATAATATACGTTCCCCGAACCTCAGGGAAATTCCAGTGGTTGAAATCATAACCTGTTACATCCTATTCTATAGACTTTTTAAATGCAAAACTAATTTTGCCTCATTATTCTAACATAGAAAATGCAAATTGTCACAACCTCAGCAATAAATTGCCGAACTTGCAAAAATAAATAATAAAACTTCCAAACGAAATAGTAAAAACTTCTAAAAAAAGTGTTGACAACTATATCGGAAGACGATATAATGTACACAGATATAACGGAAGGCGTTATAACGATGTACGAAGTAACGCTTGACGATATAACTAAAGCAACAGGACAGTGCCGAAAAATCAGGAAGCCCAAAATAAAACCTACAGGAGGTAGCATATGCCGGAGAATCAAGAACGCAGTGCACTTACGGAAGCCGTTTATTATATTCTGCTGGCCCTTCACAAGCCGATGCACGGATATGGGATCATGCAGTTTACCAGGGAAATCAGCAAAGAAAGGCTGAACCTGGGTGCAGGGACGCTGTACGGAGCACTCAATAC
>JAEWQC010000148.1 GCA_023399355.1 Bacillota bacterium
CGGATGCATGGGCGAGCAGTTGACGGAGTCAACGACCAGCCCCGGATGCATGGGCGAGCAGTTGACGGAGTCAACGACCAGCCCCGGATGCATGGGCGAGCAGTTGACGGAGTCAACGACCAGCCCCGGGAGTATGGGACAATATAACGTGTTCGTGGCACAGAAGCTTGAACAGCGCTTCAAACCCGGATTCTCCGTGTTGCAGGAATTACAGCGAACAAGCAGGATCAAGCTTCGCGAAGGCTTTTTCCTGAATTGCGCAGAGGTATTCCAATGGCCGGACCTCACAGCAAATGAAATCGGGAACGAAGGTTTCTGCCTCGGATTAAGGGATCAGATTGCCGTCCTTGTCGACGGAACGGTCGTACCCTGCTGTCTGGACAGCGGGGGTGTTATCCGGCTAGGGAATATATTCGGGGACGATGTTTTGGATATACTTGAAGGTGAACGTGCGAGAATCATTTACGATGGATTTTCGGGAAGGCGCGCCGTGGAGGAACTGTGCAGGAAATGCGGCTACCGTACCCGGTTTTCCAAAGAGGATGAACTGACGAGGAGGGGTTTGTAATGAATGAGTGTATTTGCAGCAGCTGCAGCAATCTCAAAGGAGTCATCGATGATAACGGTGCAGTTGAGGAATTTGAGTGTGTGTACGGTTATCCGTCGGAAAGCTGCGATGCCTGTGAAACGGGAGAATGTGAACTGACCTGCAGCCAGTATCTTTCCGACGTGGAAGAGCCGGCGACGGTTACTGTAAAATGTTCAGTCTGCGGGAAGGAACTGCACCAGGTGTGCAGCAATAATGAAGAAGGCAGTGTTCAATGCATTGACTGCTTTCTCAAAAAATCATAATAGATAATCCTATTATTCTGGAGGGTTCGTATGCTTCGGACATTTTTTTGGTATGCTGCTGGCTGGGCTTACCTGATTATTACGCTGCCTGCGCTTTTAAGAGTGAAATATCTGGAAAAAAGGCGTAGAATTGGAGAAAGAGACGAATTTGCCAATAATTTCAGCATGATGCTTGCAAGAGGGATTTTTCGCCTGACAGGCTCTTCAGTCAAAGTTACGGGGACTGAAAACATTCCTTCGGGCAAGGCTGTGCTGTTTGTCAGCAATCATCAGAGCCATATGGACAGTGCAGTTATACATGGCTTCATCAAAATAAAGAAAGGCTTCATTGCAGATAAGGAAGTCAGAAATATCCCCATTCTGAGGACCTGGCTCAAATATATGAAATCCATATTTATCGACAGGGCAGATATGCGTCATAATGTCCGTTGTGTGGAGGAAAGCGTAAGAATACTCAGAGAAGGCTGTTCCATGGTAATTTACCCGGAAGGAAGGCTTGATGAAGGGAAACAGCTCGGAGAGTTCAGAAAGGGCTGTGTCAGGCTCGCTGTTAAAGCGGGTGTGCCCATTGTGCCGCTGACAGTGAAAAATTCCTATCTGCTGATGGACAGAAACGGCTCAAAAATAAGGCCGGCTTCCGTGCAGTGCATTATATCCCAACCAATTGATATAGCTACATTGAAATGCGAAAAGGAATCGATTATCCTCCAGAAAATACGAGATACAATAGCAGCCAATTTAATTAAGCTGGATGATGGAATGTAACTCCTCAGCTATCCCGGGAATATCATGTAGCAGAGTATGGTTGGAATCCGGGATGGGTGGAGCTTATGGTTGGAAGAAGCACATCGGGCAAGCGCCTGATTAAGCTTACTGAAGCCTTTAACAACGATGGCTTCGAGATTGACAAGGTAGTTACATATAAAGGCAGGCTGGGAATAGCTGCAAAAAGCAGGACAGCAGTCAACTACGATAATGCGTTACCTAAAAAAGTGTATTATCTCGAAGGAAATGCATATGAAAGCGGCTATCTTATGGGTAGTCTCGCAGAAGCGGAAGTTGAAAGGATGACTGCACAGTTTGCCGACAAAGTAACCTTTACCTTTATTGGATGCAAGGTGCTTGAGAAAATCAAGCTGATTCAGGAATTCCTTATTTTGTTGATATTCGAGCTTTCCAGAAAAACATTTGAAACACTCCCGGATGACATAAAGGATGAGATCCGGGGCATCTATGACGGCTGTAAAAGCCGGAACAGACAGACCAGGGTGAATATGGAGCATCTGATCGTACTCAACACGGGAATAGATGTCCTGTGCTCCATGGTCTATCCCGGCAATTTTCTGAAACGCAAGCCATTTGACTTTATTCCGGAGGACTTTTTTATTCCGCTGATGTGTAATGCCTTCACTGTGAACGGTAAAAGTGCCGGTGGTGGCTGTTACTTTGCCAGGGATTTCATGTTCCCGACGGCGGATGTATTTCAGGATACGGCCGCCATGGTGATTTACAATCCTGTGAGTCCGGAAGGCAGGACAGCGATTCCTTTGATTAGTGTGACAGCGCCTGGAATGATCGGCAGCATTTCCGCCATGAACATGGAAGGCGTTGCTTTTGGCGTAGATATGTCTCCTGGGGCCAATTGCAATCCGCAGAATGTCGGTATCAACTCCCTGCTCATGCTCAGGCAATGTGCACAATACTGCAGCAGTGCTGAAGCGGCGGTCGAGTTCATGGCACAGTCCGTGAAAGGCGTCTCCTGGAATTACATCATTGCCGATGGGAAAAGTGGACGATCCTGTGTGGCAGAGGCCGGAGCATCAGCTACTTCCGTAGATTTCGCCCTGTTCCCGGACGAAGGGTACCGGGCTGTCTTACCGGATAAGGAGTTTATGGAAAAAAACAGGTCGGAAACCTTTAGAAACGGTATTATGGCAAGATGGAACGACTATAAATACCCCGCGGCATATCTTGAATTCAATCGGAAGATGTGGGATTTTTACAATGAAAAGAACAAGACTGATAAAAAAGTTTATGAAGAAGCTTTCTCGGAACATGGCTATATCAATAAAGCATATGATAAAAATTGTCCATCCGCCTACTATTTTGCGCCTCAAAGAGAAGAAAGCAGTGAGCTTCTGATTGCAACAAACCATTATATCATCCCTGAAATGCGATATTTTGCCATGTACAAATGGACCGAGAGCCTTGTAGGGGATAGGGTGAACGATATCCAATGGAGATATGATGAATTGAATGCACAGATTCGGATTATGCTCGATAAAAACGGTTTCATAGGCTTTGAGGAGGCGAAAGAGCTTGCTGGCTTTCTGTCGCCGTATGGTAAAAATGCAGGTTATTATTCCGGAAACCCCAGAAGCAAGGATGGAAAGGAGATCCGCATCGAAGGCTGTACATCCGTGTTTGACCTGAAAAATAGGATCGTGGACAGCCATTACGGTTATTTTTGCGATAAATGGGTCCGACTGACGCTGCCGATGTACTTTTAGGTATATTGGCTTTACACGTTTTTTATCAATTGTTTGTAAAAACGTACTAAATCCGTCATACTGCGTACCGGAATGCATTCGTTATTGCCGTGGACCTTGCCGATATCGCCCGGTGTCATGCGAAAAGGAGAAAAACGGAATATGTTCCGGCTGACTTTCTCATATTTTATGGAATCAGACGCGCCGGTCATGATATAAGGGGTTGGAAGTGCATCCGGGAACACCTGGGAAGCGGTTTTTTCTATTGTTCTGAAAGCGGTGGATTCACAGGAGGAAACGGCGGAAGGATTATTGCCGATCAAAAATTCCATCTTGATGTCAAGTCCGTGAAGCACCTTTTTTATATGTCTTGTCAGATCGTCACAGGTTTCACCGCTTAAAAGCCTGAAATTTACAACTGCCCAGGCTTTTTGCGGGAGAATGTTGGCCTGCGGACTGCCGCCGGCCATTGTTGCGGCAGTAGTTGTCCTGAACAGGGCATTTACGGAGGGTATCCCGGACAGCTTTCTCATATAAAACCAACCAAAGAGCCGGAGATTTGACAGGAGAATGCGGTCGACAAGCGGCATTTCAGGCCCGACAGTATTTAGAAACCATCTTACCGGAAGGACCATTTTTCTGCGGAATTGATGCTTCTGGAGTCTTGAAACACCTTCGCAAAGTGTGCTCAGGGCAGTGCAGCCTGGCGGAGTGGAGGAATGGCCGCCACTGCTGCCGCAGCTCAGTTTTACATCGGCATAGCCTTTTTCACAGACGCCGATGAGAGCAAGCGGCCTTTTCATACCAGGCATGATGTTCTCTGTGATATAGGAACCCTCGTCAAGGATGAATTCGAATTCCAGACCTCTTTGTTTCAATAACTCTGCAGTGCGAAGTGCGCCCTGCTGTCCGTCCACCTCTTCATCGTGGCCGAAAGTGATGTAAACGTCCCTCTGCGGAACAAACCCTTCCTCCAGCAGTGCCTCAACAGACTCCATGATACCGACCACCTGGCATTTAATATCGAGAGCGCCCCTGCCCCAGATTATGCCATCCGCTATTGTCCCTGAAAACGGAGGAAAGGTCCATAAGGATTCCGATCCTTCTTCAATAGGTACGACATCATAATGTGCCATCAGCAGGACCGGTTCTTTATCGGGACAGGCGCTCCTCCAGTGATATAAAAGGCTGTATGAATTGACAGTTTCAACCGTCAATTCGGTATGAACCCTCGGAAACGTTTCGGCGAGATATTTCCTGAACAAATCGAACTGGCTGAAATCGACTTTCGAAGCCTCTTCATTTGATACCGTTTTAAACCTGATTGCCCCCGACAAGCTTTCAGCCGCTTTGCCGGCATTGACGGCGCCCGCATCGTATGCCGCTGCAATGGAGCGCTTTGGTTTAAAGAAGGCGGTCCTCCACAGGATAACTGTTATAAAAACCGCCAGTATGGCAAGGATGATATAAAAAGTCATATAGCCTCCGGATGGACAAAATATTGTTGCGGGATTTTTTTAATACATATAAAATAATACCATAATTGAATGCTGTATAGTAGTGAACTCGATCAGCAACGGTGAATAAGAGAGGTTATTTTATGGACATATTCCTTCAGCTTTTTACCGACCCTGCATCCTTCCCGGTTTGGGGAATTTCAGGTACGATACTGTTACTGGCAGGCTGCATCATACCCTCGCTGGGATATAAGGGCAGACTGGGGCAGAGGTTCAGTCCGCTAAATCATTTTATATCGGAACTTGGTGAGAGAAATGTTTCCACATATGCACGGGTATTCAATCTGAGTCTCGTTGCAGCAGGTCTGGTGTTTGCAATGTATATGATCCAGTTCGGCTTTTTTCTCGGTACCGTACCTGCGTTGGCTGCGGCTGCAGTCGGCGTGTTCACGGCACTGTCCTGCATAATGGTCGGAGTCTTTCCGATGGATACGATGAAAAAGCACGATGACGCAGCAATGTGCTTCTTTTATGGAGGACTGGCGACAATATTACTGTTTGGGCTAACTTCACTGCTTGATGCACGGCACCGACTGCCGATGGTTTTTATTCTATTCGCAGTATTGGTAGCATTGGCTTTTATGGCTTTTATACTGATACCGGTATTGAGGCCCAAAACCAGTGTAAAATTGGACCTCTTTGGAGCCGACCGTCCCGGAATCTGGGCGATGCCGCTGGTGGAGTGGCTTGCCATGATCGGAGTGGTTGGTTGGATAGCCGCGGTGTCGCTCTATTTTATTTAGGTATAATAAAACAGTTTCTTTATTTCCATCTCCGCCGCCAATTAATATAACTCCACCTTTTTTCTCTTTCGATATAGGAACTTCTTTTCCAAAGGATTTCGAACAATAGTAAGTTTGCAATCTGCTTGATATAGCAGGTAATTGTCCTGTAAGTTCTGAAAAATAAATAGGAGAAGCAATCAAAATATTGTCGCGGTCTTGTTAGTTCAATATCAATTCATACGAATTTCCAATAAACTCAATCGGGTGTCCCTTATCATCTGCAACAAAACTGCCATTACTTTCACCGGTCTTTTTAAACCCAACTGCAGATAATAAAGACACAGAAGGAATATTATTTTGAACTGTTCCCGTTATCAATTTGTTCAATTTCAATTCATCTCTTGCATATCGAATAATTTCATTCACAGCTTCAGTTCCATATCCTATTC
>JAEWQC010000181.1 GCA_023399355.1 Bacillota bacterium
ACCATAGTCCAAAGATAATTTGAAATTCCTATTGACTATTCATAGTTGGTCTCCCCATGTAAATTAGTACGCCAGGAAACAACCTATCCAACTTCCTGTTTCGCATACCGGGATAAGCCGACCATTACCGAAACAGCAGCTAAAACTACCAAAAATACCACCACTTCAAAGAAATCCAGTGAAAAACCGGAATACCCCTTGTAAAAAATATAATTATCATTGCCAAATATTTTGGTTGCAACAAAAGCAGGGGTCATAAACGGTAATATGTAAGGGCTGTATTTCAAGTGAAACGGGAAAACCAGCATCAGATAACCCATTACTACAACTACCGAAAGGACAAACCTTTTTAATAAGATCACTACCATTACGACTATCGTTGACAGTAAAAAATAGGAGACGATATAAAAAGCCGTGGTTTTTACAAAAGCAAGCATTAAATCCGACGGCATTCCCTTCCCGAAAGCTATAAATCCGAGAAGCAGGTCAGCGCAGGCTGAAATGACAAATAGAAGCAGAAGCATTGCAAATAAAGAAAGCATTTTTGAAATGTAAATCTTGATTCTGGAAATGCTGGATGTAAAGATGCACGATACTGTTCCATATTTGTATTCCAGGCTGAAAACAAAGGATGAGGTCAGGACAAGTACTGTAAACATACAATACACCATAATTTCCCTATTCTGCGCAATAAACCATTCCCATCGGACTTTATCCCTGTCTTCTCCCAAAACCTGCTGCAAAAATTTGACCAACGACGGAATGCAGCCTGCCAGGATTACATAAAGCAACACTTTGGATCTTCGTAGTTTCATAAATTCTGTCGCTATAACATTGCTCATTTCAACACCTCGATTAATTATGGTTTTCTTATTAACGCGTTAATTCAATTATACGTTTTAGCCCTTACGATGCGTTTAAAAAAACCTTACAAAAATCTTAAATAAATGCGTTTAAATAACCTTACAAAGATTTTGAATCAATGCGTTTAAATAACCTTACAAAAATATTAAATCAATGCGTATAAATAACCTTACAAAAATTTTGAATAAAAGTGATTAAAATTTCATCAGAAAAAAAGAGAAGGTTGTTTTGATACCGGGATCACTCGTGACGGTAATCTTCCCATTCTGTTTTTCGACAAGCTGCTTTGAAATTGCGAGGCCAAGCCCGCTTCCGCGCATTTTCGCATTTCTGGAAGCCTCAATGGTATAAAGACGATTAAAAACAAACGGCAAATCATTTTCAGGGATGCCTTTCCCCTTATCCCATACATCTATCCAAACTTTATCCGCTTCCTCCCTGAGAGTGACTCCGATCACTCCTCCGTCCTGCCCATATTTCAATGCATTGGAAATGAGATTCTGAAGCACCCTTTCCAGGCATGCGCTATTTCCACGGACATATACAGCATGCTCCGGAAGCTTTATTTCAGGCGTGGTCCCATTCATCACGAAATCCTGGTAAAATGCAGCAAGGACCTCTTTTACCAGGTCTGCAAGATCCACCTTGTCCATCTGTATTTCCATATCCTCGGACTCCAGTTTTGACAGTTCGAAAAAATCCTGTATCATCTTATAAAGAGACTGACCTTTCGTATGAATGATATTCAAATAATCTTTCTGCTCCTCAATGCTTAGCGTATTGCTGTTCTGAAGCACCTCGACGAAACCCAGCAGGGATGTCAATGGCGTGCGGATATCATGTGATATGTTGGATATAAGCTGTTTATGGGAAACCTCGAGTTTTTGTTTATCCTCCAAAGCACTTTGAAATCTGTCCATCAGCATATTCAGTTCAGCACTTAGCTTGCCAAGTGATTTGTACCGGTTGCCGATATGGATCCTGCTATTGAATCCTGCATTACGTATTTCGGACAGCAAGGAAACAATAAAACCGGTGCCCTTTATATAACCGATTATTTTATACAGCAGATACAAATTAAGAATGCCCGAAAAAATAAGAAAACCTTTTAGCAGCAAAATCACATTACTCCTCTTTCAATTTATAACCGATCCCCCACACGGTCTGAATATATTCCGGATTTGAAGGATTTAATTCAATTTTTTCACGCAGCCTGCGTATATGTACCATTACCGTATTTTCATCATTGATATAGTTTTCTCCCCAGACAGCTTTAAACAGTTGTGTTTTCGTAAATACCTTCTTCGGGTTCAACAAAAAAAGCTTTAATATTTCAAACTCTTTGGCCGTCAAAGAAATGAGTCTGCCTCCGGCCTTTACTTCAAACGAATTCGTATCCATCTCAATATCAAGATGCCTGATAATCATTTCTTTTTGATTTTCTTCCGCTTCGGATGAAAATTGAAGGTATCTTCTCAATTGTGCCTTAACCCTGGCAGTCAATTCCCCCATACTGAAGGGTTTTGTCATATAATCGTCCGCCCCGAGACCCAATCCGATGATTTTATCTGTTTCCTCACTTTTTGCCGACAGGATCAGAACCGGTATGTTGCCCATTTTCCTAATCTTTTGCAAGACGTCATATCCATCCGCTGCAGGCATCATAATGTCCAAAATGACCATTTGATATGACACTGAAGATACTTTCCGTATTGCATCCTGTCCATCAAAAGCATGGTCCACCGAATACCCTTCTCTTGACAGGTGTTCGGAAACAAGCTTATTGATTTCCGGATCATCCTCCGCCACAAGAATTTTATGTTTTACCACAGTCATCCTCCATCGTAATTTCCATTATGAGCAATTCTCTTCTTAAGACCAATTTCCCTCTGTTTTACAATATTTTTATGAGTCAGCCCGAGAACCATAAACAGGCCAAACTCGGATTTTCTGTATTTATCAAAGGCGTTCTGCGTGTAAAAAATAAAGAATATGGAAAAAGCCAAAAGAATGATGCCGGGTGCGATGATGTTACTTGAAATCATCGTATTCACCTTATTGGGATTTGTAAAGTCCTTATTGGTCCAAAGGGTTGAGTAGGTAAAAAAGATCATTACTGTAAAGCTGCTGCATAAATAGTATAACAAATACCTTCGCAAATTGGCCTTCAGCATTTTAAACGCCATCTGATTAAAGGTCTCCTCCGACAATTGCAAGGCTCTCCAGGATATGATCAAAGAACTCCTTCCGCTCGCCTTTCTTTGCAATCTCCATGTGAACCAGTCCATCCTTGATGAAAATTACTCTATTGCAATAGCTGGCGGCAAATGCATCATGCGTAACAATCAAAATGGTGCTGTGATTGAGAGAGTTTAACCTTTCAAAACATTTCATAACGGCCTTTGAAGATTTGGAGTCCAAATTCCCGGTCGGTTCATCGGCGAAAACAATGTCAGGATCATTTATCACAGCCCTGCATATCGCCGTTCGTTGTTGCTGACCGCCTGAAACAGCATAAGGATATTTGTCCGTAATGTCGTTGATATCAAGCATACTCATCACTTTATCTGTCTTTTCCGACATTTCAGCAACACCTTTATGATCCAGTATCATCGGAAGCATGATATTTTCTCTCAGCGTGAGGCTGTCCAGCAAGTTGAATTCCTGAAAGACAAAGCCCAATCTCCGTCGCCTGAATAGCGCCAGTTCATCCCCCGACATCTCATGAATACTTGCTCCTGAGATATGGATCTTACCTTCATAAACCCGGTCAATCCCGCTCAACACATTCAGCAGCGTGGTCTTTCCGCTTCCTGAGGGTCCCATGATGGCAACAAATTCACCCTCTTCCACCTTGAGTTCAATTCCATTCAATGCTCTGGTGAAATTGGATTTATCCCCGCCCTTATAAACCTTCACCAGATTTTCGGCATCCAGAACTACCATAGCTGCACCTCAAAACACATTTTTTTTGTGATCCGTTGCTTATGAGTAAATTATATATTCTTTGCGAATAATGTCAATTCCTAGAAATATTAAAAACCGGTAATCGCGGGCATCATGAATATGTTGAACCAGTGTGAAAAAATATAGACAGAAATCATATGGTAATTCACTTACTGCTTTGATAAAATGATATAGGTAAAGGGAGCGTGTTGAGTATGGATGATAAAACTTTTGACCTGTTGACGAAAATGTATAGCGAATTCACCGGCCGGTTTGACAATGTAGATAAAGAGATTACCGGTTTGAAGCGTGATGTCTCCGGCCTGAAGAACGATGTCTCCGGCCTGAAGAACGATGTCATACGTCTGGAGAACAAGATTGATACCAACTCAAAAGCTCTATTTGACGGTTACAGTCAGACTTATGAAAAGCTCCTGGAGGTTGACAGAAAAGTGGATCGTCTTTCTGACAAGGTTGAAAGGCATGAAGTGGAAATCAAGATTTTAAAGGCTGCAAGGGTTAGCAGCACCTGACCGTACCCTAAATAAATTCAACAAACACCTGATTGGCAAGATCCAGGCCAAGTGAGGTTAACTTGTAACACCTTCCGTCAATCACCTTCCCGCTTTCCGGGCAAGCTTCCCTGTTTCCATTCCATTCGCAAACCAGCAGTCCTTCTTTAACCAGCTTATCCAGCTTATTTCCATATATTTTCTGCAAACTCTCTGCATAACGAATTTCAAATTCAGCTGCACTTATGCCATCCGTCAGGCGCAAACCAAGAATCATGAATTCAAACATGGATTCATATGGGCTGATGTGTTGTATTTCTTCATGAAGGCCGAACTCTGAATAATAGTTAGCGCAATCCATGTTCTTTAACTTTTGAGCATTTATCTCAGCCTGTCCTGTATGAAGACCCGCCGCCCTCTGTTCCACCGCTTTGATATACTGCTCGATACCGGAAATGTTACCAAATCTGTTATAATGAAGATAAGAGTGTGCTCCGGCGCCAAAGCCGGCATATTCGAGTGCTTTCCAGTAAACAAGGTTGTGCCTGCATTCAAAACCCGGCAGGGCAAAGTTGGAAATTTCATAATGCCTGAACCCCTTCTGTGCCAAGTAGTCAACAGTATATCTGTACATTCTGCGATCCAGCTCATCGTCAGCAGGTTTTAGTGTGCCTTTTTCATATCTGTCGCCGAAATTTGTACCTTCTTCTATTTTTAAACTGTAACAGGATAGATGGGTTAGAGCTGCACCGGTAACAGGATATAAATCCGAACTTGCAGCTGTTCCCATTGTCACAACTGATTCCAGCGTTTCAGCCCATTCTTCCATGGTTTGTCCCGGAAGGCCGAATATCAGATCCACATTGATATTACGAAAACCTGCTTTTACTGCAGCTTCAAAATTATTGACAAACTGCTGCCTGTCGTGAATTCTTCCAAGTTCCTTCAGCAGCTTGTCCTGCCATGCCTGCAGTCCAATGCTGAGCCTGTTCACGCCTGCAGAGCGGTATGCTTTCAAGCTGTCATACGTTAGCGTGCCCGGGTTGCTCTCCATGCTTATTTCCGCTTCAGGATCCACATCAAACAACTTTGAGCAAAGTTCAAGTACTGCGCCAATCTGTTTCGGATCGACAAGAGAAGGTGTCCCGCCGCCGATAAATATTGTTTTTACACGGCAGTTTCCAATTTCACCCGATCGCAGCTTCATTTCGGAAAGCAGCGCATCAAAATAAGGACCGGCAAGGTGCTCCCTGCCGGAATAGGAATTGAAATCGCAATAATTGCATTTTGATTTACAAAAAGGAATGTGAATATATATTCCAATGCCGTTACCCATAATTCACCTGATAAAGCCTTCTTCAGTAACAGTTCCAGCCACTTCAGTTCCAGCTACAGCTTCAATTCCAGCTACTTCAGTTCCAGCAGCTTCAGTTCCAGCAGCTTCAGTTCCAGCTACTTCAGTTCCAGCCACTTCAGTTCCAGCCACTTCAGTTCCAACCACTTCAGTTCCAGCAGCTTCAGTTCCAGCCATAGTACCGGTTAAGGTTACAGCTATAATTCAGTTCCAGTTCCAGCTTCATCCTCAACTCAATCCAGCTTCAGTACTGTCATAAAGGCTTCCTGAGGCACTTCCACGGAACCTACCTGACGCATACGCTTCTTGCCTTCCTTCTGCTTCTCAAGCAGCTTCTTCTTTCTTGTGATATCGCCGCCATAGCACTTGGCCAAAACGTCTTTCCTGTAGGCACTTACAGTTTCCCTGGCAATGATCTTCCCGCCGATACAAGCCTGGATCGGTATTTCAAACTGCTGTCTGTGTATCGTCTCCTTCAGCTTCTCTGCGATACGACGTCCTCTGGCATAAGCCTTCTCCGTGTGCACAATGAAGGTAAGTGCGTCCACGATTTCTCCATTTAACATGATATCCAGCTTGACAAGATCGGAGACCTTGTAGCCCATCAGTTCATAATCAAACGACGCGTAGCCTCTGGTTCTTGACTTCAACGCATCAAAAAAATCATAGATGATCTCATTGAGAGGAAGCTCATAAGTCAGGATTGTCCTGTTCGCATCGAGGTAGGACATATCCTTGTAAATGCCTCTTCTCTCCTGGGCAAGCTCCATGATACTCCCGACATATTCGGTAGGCGTCATGATCGTCGCTTTGACAATCGGTTCCTCCATTCTGACTATGGAGTCCACCGGCGGCATATTGGTGGGGTTGGCGATATCCTTGACCTCTCCATCCTGCGTTGTAATTTTATATATAACGCTGGGTGCAGTTGTGACAAGATCAAGGTCATATTCCCTCTCAAGCCTCTCCTGAATGATCTCCATATGCAAAAGGCCGAGAAAGCCGCCTCTGAAGCCAAAACCCAAAGCCACTGAGGTCTCAGGTTCAAATGTAAGAGAAGCATCATTGAGCTGCAGCTTTTCGAGTGCATCTCTGAGATCTCCATACTTTGCGCCATCCGCGGGATATAACCCGCAGAACACCATGGATTGGACTTTTTTATAGCCAGGTAGCGGTTCTGCAGCCGCATTTCCAGCCAACGTCACTGTATCGCCGACTCTGGTATCACGCACATTCTTGATACTTGCCGCAATATATCCTACATCACCGGAAAGCAACCCATCGCACGGCA
>JAEWQC010000304.1 GCA_023399355.1 Bacillota bacterium
GGGACGGCTACGTACCGGGTGAAGGTGTGGGAGCAGTTTTCCTCAAACCTTTAAAAAAGGCGATTCACGACGGAGACAGGATTTACGGGGTTATAAATAGCAGCTTCATAAACCATGGCGGAAAAACTAACGGGTATACGGTTCCAAATCCTGTGGCGCAGACGGATTTGATATTAAATGTATTGGAACAATCAAAGTGGAATCCTGAAACGATAAGCTATATTGAAGCTCATGGCACAGGCACTTCCCTGGGAGATCCTATTGAAATAAACAGCTTGACGAAAGCTTTCAGAAAGTATACAAAGAAAAGTCAATTCTGCTCAATAGGATCCATAAAATCAAATATAGGGCATCTGGAATCAGCTGCAGGCATTGCCGGCCTTAGTAAGCTTCTCCTTATGATGAAATACAAAAAGCTTGTGCCCTCTATTCACTCCAATATTATTAATGAAAATATTGATTTCAAAGACTCACCATTCCATATACAAAGTAAGCTGCAGGAATGGGAACCCGTTATAACAAATGAAGACGGAAAGGATGTTTTATGCCCAAGACGTGCAGCAATAAGTGCTTTTGGAGCCGGAGGAGCAAATGCGCATATTCTGATGGAAGAATATATTTCGGATTCAACTGAAGAGTATGTATTAGATAATGATTCTCAACCGATTCTCATACTTTTATCTGCGAAAACAAAAGATAGACTTAAGGAATATGCTTCAAACCTTGCAAGATACCTTAAAACCAGAGATGAAAATACAAACAAAGCATACCTTGCCTCCGTGGCTTATACATTACAGACCGGGCGGGAGGCTATGGAGCACAGGTTGGCAATGACAGTGCTAAGCCTTGAAGAGTTGATTGAAAAACTTGATGGATTTGTAAATGCAAATGAAATGGGCGGGCAACTCTTTATCGGCTCAACACTGGGTGAAAACAGCGGAGTTTCAATTCTTGTAGACGGTGAAGAAGGTAAACAGTATTTGCAAAGCCTGATAGACAAAAGGCGTTTTTCCAAGCTGGCACAGTTATGGACCTGCGGTATTGATGTGGAATGGAAAGCAATTTATGGTGATGTTCACCCACCTGTTACGTCGATACCAGGGTATCCGTTTGCCAAAGGTCATTATTGGATTCAACCACCCAATAGGGACAGAATGCCTGAAAATATAAAAAGTTTAAGACTCCACCCATTCATTCATAGCAATACGTCAACCTTACATAAACAGAAATTTACATCAGGCTTTGCAGGTGATGAATTCTTTCTGCAGGACCATGTCGTGAGTGGTCAAAAGATATTGCCAGGAGTGGTGCAAATAGAAATGGCCCGTGTGGCAGGAGAACTGGCAGGAGAGGCAAGAGTTAGCGGGCTTAAGGAAGTCATATGGTCACATCCTTGTGAGCATAACGGCAGTCTTGTGACAGTCCAGACTGGAATATCCACAAAGGATGGATCAGTATTATTTGATATAACGTCAGGTGAGGACAGGCAGCAAAAGATAATTTCGCGGGGTGAAATAATTTATAATGAGCAATGCGGGGGGCATGAACGGATTTCCATAGAAAAAATAAAGGATAGGTGTTTTGGAACATTATCATCAGGCAAAGCATATGAATTGTTTGACAGTATGGGTCTTCATTATGGGCCGGGGCTGCAGTCCATTCATGAAGTCTATTATAATCAAAATGAAGCTCTTTCACTTCTGATGCTGCCGGACAAAAGTTATTACAGCGAAGACGAAGTTAACTACCATCCGGCATTGATGGATGGAGCATTACAGACGATGATCGGTTTATTGTTGAACGGAGAAGGCAATGATTCCGGTATGTATCTGCCTTTTGCAGTGGGTAAAGTAGAATTTGCCGGAAATCTTAAGCCAGAGTGTTATGCTTATGTTGTTAATAAAAATGATGCCGGCAGCAAAGAACTCCACTTTGATATACAAGTTACTGATACAGATGGAGTGGTTTTGCTGGCGTTTACAAATTTACAAATAAAGCAAGCAAATAATAGTGAGCAGCTAATGCTTTTCTGTAGAGAATGGCAACAGGAAGAAATTCCGGGGGGCAATGAAAAAGTACAGCTTGACTCAAAAACTTTAGTTTTCGATATCAGCGGGCAGCTTGGCGATGCTTTGAAGAAAAGTGAACTTGACTATTCATGGGGCATTCCCATATATGTAATTCGTGGAAACTGTTTTCAAAAGCTCGGTGACAGATCATTTCAAATAAATTTTTCGAATGCAGCAGATTATGGTTTATTGTTTGCCCACCTAAAAAAGACCGGTGAATTTTTTGAAAACATTGTTTATTACAGCTTAAAAAACGACCTTCCGGTATTGGATGAAGAACAAATAAATAATGAACTGGATGAGAGCCTGCTGTACCAGCTTAGCCTTCTTCAAACGTTTTCAAAGGAGTTTAAAAATAGAGTCGGATTTTTATATGTATATGGGGGCGGCAATAATCTGGCGCGCGTATTGCAGGCGGGAGTCAAAGGACTAGCGCAGGTTGTACGGCTGGAGCACACCAATATTTTATATAAAACCCTTGAGGTAGATCATTCTTATTCCTATGAACAAATACAGAAGATTATTGCAAGTGAACTGAAATACACAGGACAAGGCGCAGTAAATATATTTTATGACGGCGGCAGACGAATGGTGGAAGCTATTAGTGAAAATAATGCTCTTACAGGACATTTGGGAAATGCACCCTTCAAGTATGGCGGAATCTACTGGATAACGGGAGGGCTAGGTGCTTTGGGAAGTATTGTAGCCAACTATTTGCTGCAGAAGTACAAGGCAAGGCTAATCCTTTCCGGAAGATCGGATTTGAATGCTGAAGGGCAAACAAAGTTGAATGGACTGCGCAAGTCTGGTGTGGAAGTGATATATTGCAAAGGAGATATAACAGACCATAAATGCGTATGTGATATTTATGAGTATATTAAAAGTAAATTTGGCAGATTGGATGGAATAATTCATACTGCAGGCTTGACCGGCGATTCGCTTATTACTAATAAAGACATTGAAAAGGCTGCAAAAGTTATTGCACCAAAGATTCTTGGCACCATCAACCTGGATGAGGTTACAAAAGATGAAAACCTGGACATTTTCGTCATGTTTTCATCCATAAGCGGAGTCTTCGGAAATTATGGACAAGCTGATTATGCATATGCCAACGTATTCCTGGATCATTTTGCAAGATACCGGAAAGGCCTTGTCGCCCGTAACTTAAGAAGAGGCAGGACACTGTCTGCGATCTGGCCGTTTTGGAAGGACGGCGCGATGAAAGTCCCTCATAATACTTTAGAGCACCTGAAACAAAATATAGGTGTATACCCTTTATCAACGGATAATGGCATTCACGCTTTGGAATATGGACTCTTACAGGATAGTGATCATATTATTGCAATTCAGGGTAACGGTACATTACTGAGAAAAATGATAGGGAATGTGTACCGCTATATACAAGAACCTGCGAAGTATGAGCCTAAGACTATCAATAATACAGATGACAATTCGATATACCTGTTACTGAAACAAATCATCATTGAGGAAACTAAACTCAGAAGTGCAGACATTACGCCGGATGAGGTATGGGCTAATTTAGGGATAGATTCTACTGTGAATTTAAGATTGATTGCAGCTCTGGAAAAGCATTTCGGAGAATTGTCCAGAACTTTGTTTTTTGAATATACGAACTTAAAGGACTTGACGCGATACTTCAAACAACAGCATTTCAATAAACTTCAGGAGTTGGTTTCCAATTCAAGCGACTCCGACTTTGACAGTGTAGACCCAGTTAACAATTATACTGCAAACAAAACAACTGAATTCCGTAGATCGGGGGATTCTTCATTTATTAACCTGCGTACCGATAATCAAACAACCGGTGGTATTGCTATTATTGGTATTAGCGGAAGGTACCCCAAATCGGCCAATCTGGAAGAGTTTTGGGAAAACCTGAAAAAGGGTGAAAACTGTATTTCTGAAATTCCCGCCGAAAGGTGGGATCATAGCCTTTACTTTGATTCCCGGAAGGGAAGACCTGGCAAAGCATATAGTAAGTGGGGTGGGTTCCTTGATAAAGTCGACAGGTTTGACCCGCTGTTTTTCAAGATTTCTCCACGGGAAGCAATTTCAATGGATCCACAGCAAAGAGTGTTTATGGAAACCGCATGGCATACGCTGGAGGATGCTGGTTATCCTGCGTCAAATTTAAAGGGTAAACCGGTGGGAGTTTTTGTAGGGGTTATGTATGGACAATATCAACTATTTAACTCTGAGACTGAAATGGGAAATAACGGAACTGTACTTGACTCTTCTTATGCTGCCGTGGCAAACCGGGTATCCTATTTCTTTGATTTTAGAGGGCCAAGCATTGCAGTGGATACAATGTGTTCATCATCCTTGTCATCCATACATCTTGCCTGCCAGAGTATAAGAGCGGGTGAATGCGAGATGGCGTTGGCAGGTGGTGTAAATTTAACAATTCATCCTTCTAAATATGTAAACCTGAGCCAGGGTAACTTTATATCCAGCGAAGGACTGTGTCGTAGCTTTGGAAGCGGGGGCGACGGATATGTACCAGGAGAAGGCGTTGGTGCGGTATTACTCAAGCCATTGGAAATGGCCATTGAAGATGGGGACATGATCTATGCTGTTATCAGAGGAAGCTCTGTGAACCATGGGGGCAAATCCAGTGGATATACTGTTCCGAATCCTAAAGCTCAGTCAGAGGTTATCGACATGGGACTAAAGATGGCGAGGTGGAAGCCGGAGACTATTAGTTACCTGGAAGCTCATGGCACAGGCACTTCGCTGGGTGATCCTATTGAAATGAGGGCTTTATCGGAAGTGTTCGGTACTTCCGGTAATGGCAGGAAGTGTTCTATTGGATCTGTTAAATCGAATATAGGGCATTTGGAATCTGCCTCGGGTATCGCAGGCTTAACTAAAGTAATCCTTATGATGAAGAACAAGACATTGGTAAAATCTCTTCATGCTGAAACTCTTAATCCTCTTATTGATTTTAACAATATGCCATTCTATGTACAACGAACTATGGAAAAATGGGAACAGCCAGATAGCGGTCTACCGCTAAGGGCCGGAGTGAGTTCATTCGGTGCCGGGGGATCAAATGCACATCTGCTGATTGAAGATTATAATGCAGAAGCAGATGAACAAAAGAATAAACATTTTAAAAAGCAGATTGTGGTCATTTCTGCAAAAACCAGTGAAAGTGTAAGATCTTATGCAGATAATCTGACCGGATTTCTTTCAAAGAATATATATGGTAAGGATTTGAATTCCGAAGCTCTTTTGTGCAATGTAGCATATACACTCCAAATCGGCAGGGAGGAAATGGAAAACCGTCTGGCTATTGTTGCAGAAGACATGGCAGAGCTTATTGAAAAGTTGAAATTGCATAGTGAAGGAAA
Organism: Bacillota bacterium; assembly: GCA_023399355.1. Lineage (GTDB taxonomy): Bacteria > Bacillota > Clostridia > Acetivibrionales > DTU013 > UBA1305. The sequence continues at coordinate 5,444 of JAEWQC010000304.1, forward strand.
AACTGATGTTAAGGGCGTATATACAGGTCAAACGTCGTTGGAAAATAATGAATCATATACGCAAATTAGTAACAATATCAAGGATGAAGAAAGCATTGCAGAACTTTGGGCCTCCGGAAGGCGGATTGACTGGAAGGCATTGTATCAGGGGTATTTACCGCGTCATATTTCTCTGCCGGGATATGTATTTGAACAGAAAAGGTGCTGGTTTGATACTGCGCTGTTACAAACGTCTGCAGAGGCTGAAGCTGTTTCTGACACAAATCCTGCCGGTGTGCAGCCAGAGGACGCATGGCAAGAAGAATGCGGCCATTCTGAAGGAACTCATGCCAAGAAGATAGTGCTTAAAAAAATAACGTATAAAGAAGCTGCAAGCCTTATGACAGACAATTTTAACATAGCCCTGACTGAAGCTGCAGTGACTCATCCTGAACAAAAACCAACTGAGGATGGGAATGAACTAAAATCTGCAGCAGTATGTCCGGATATAAGGTGTGAGATTGAGAATGCAATGATGGATGTGCTTTACCTGGATAGAGATGATATAGATGTTTCTAGAAAATTTTCGGATTTAGGCATGGATTCGGTTCTTGCCATTGAACTGGCAAAAAGGTTGAGCAAGATATTTCTTACTGAAATAAAAACAGTAGATCTATATGAGCATAATACGGTGGATTTACTGGCAGCAAAGCTGCAAACAATGCTTGGAGCTTCAAGTGAGAATGTAAAGGTGGCAAAGAAAGAGGAGACTATTGGCGCGGCAGATAATGGGGATGCTGTCGACGGTGATTTTAATAAACCTTCCGGGAAAAGTGCGGACATATCTGAAGTTGGCATAGACAGACAGTCTACTGCATCCGGGCAGGAGGATATCGCTGTTATTGGAATAAGCGGTCGTTATCCAATGTCCGGGAACATAGAGATATTTTGGGAGAATCTTAGACAGAGTAAAAACTGCATTGAAGAAGTTCCACTTGAACGGTGGGATTATAGAACCAACTATGATTCTGACATCAGGAAAGAAGATAAAATTTCAAGTAAGTGGGGGGGATTTATTAAGGATATTGATAAATTTGACCCGCTGTTATTCAATATATCGCCTCGCGAAGCAGCGATTCTTGACCCTCAGGTTCGTATCATGCTCGAATTGGTGTGGGAGGCGATAGAGGATGCGGGATATTCCCGTCTGGAATTGCAAAAGAAAACTAAAAACGGACAACATCCCAAAGTCGGAGTATTTATAGGTTCTATGTACCTGCAATATCCCTGGGCTGGTGAAGAAAAGGAGATGGGAAGCCTTCTTTCCAATTCTTCGTATTGGTCCATAGCAAACAGAATATCTTACTTTTTCAATTTTAAAGGTCCAAGTATGGCAATCGATACTGCATGTTCATCCTCTATGACTGCTATCCATCTGGCATGTGAAAGCATTAGAAATGGTGAAAGTACGATTTCTGTGGCAGGCGGGGTCAATCTTAGTCTGATTCCGAATAAGTATATGGGCATTTCACAGATGGGGATGTTGAGCAGCAAAGAAGATAGCAGATGTCTTGGAGATAGTGATGGATATGTGCCGGGCGAAGGTGCCGGGGTTGTTTTATTAAAGCCGGTTTCCAGAGCTATTATGGATCGGGATCATATTTATGCTGTGATAAAGGGCAGCGGTATAAGTCATAATGGACAAACTGAGGGTTTCACATTACCTGATGCGGATGCACAAGCTGCATTAATTATAGAAACGCTTGAAAAATCAGGTGTTCATCCAAGAACAATAAGTTATATGGAACTATCTGCAACAGGTTCTCCAACAGGAGATGCTGCTGAAATTGAGGGCATCAGCAAAGCATTCCGGCTCTTTACAACAGATAAAAGCTTCTGCTCAATAGGGACCGTTAAGTCAAATATAGGCCATGTTGAAGCAAGCTCTGGAATCGCTCAGCTTACAAAAGTAATATTGCAGTTGCGTAACAGGCAATTGGTACCCACTCTTAACTGGCAGCCACTAAACCCAAAAATCAAGTTGGAAGGAAGCCCTTTTTACATTCAGAAGGATTTGCAAGTTTGGGAACAAAGAGTTGTAACAATAAATGGAGAGGAAGTTGAGTATCCTTTCAGAGCTTCTATAAATTCTTTTGGAGCAGGGGGGTCGAATTCGCACGTAATATTGGAGGAATACATAAACCCGACGACCAGCTACACTAAAAGGAGCGAAAAGGTTCTTTTTTTATTATCCGCACGCAAAAAAGAAACCCTGAACGATCTGATTATCAGTATGAGAAATTTCTTCATGCGCAATAGGGAACTTACTCTTGATGATGTTGCTTTTACCTTGCAGGTTGGTAGAGAGGCCATGGAAGAACGGCTGGCAATTATTACTGATAGCTGGGATGACCTTTTGGACAAACTTCAGGGGGTTATTGACGGAAGGGAAGGGATGGAAAATGTCTTACGTTCCTTCATTATGTTGGGCGCAGGACAGAATGTGTTGTTGGAAAGCACAGAGTATACTGCTGAATGTATACAAGAAATTGTAAGAAAAGGCTCGCTTGACAAGATAGCAGAGCTTTGGATGAAGGGGGCATGTATTGATTGGAGCCTCATGCCCGGGAATAAGGACTGTCAAAGACTTACGCTGCCCCAATATCCATTTGATAAGAAGTCATACTGGATCTGGCGGGACAAAACTTCAATGCAAGCGAATGCTAAAAATGACGGCAAAATTATGCTTATCCAGTTAAAAACAATTTTCAGTGAATTAAGTAATTTACCTGTAAATGAGATAGATGAATATATTGAGTTAAAACGCTACGGTTTTGATTCCTTGAGCAGAATGAGATTAATAAACCGCATTAGAGAAAAGTTCGGGATTGAAGTTCCTGTTTCCAAAGTATTAGCAATTTCTACCCTGTATGATATTTGGCAATTCATAAATGAACGAATAAAAGCAGACAGTGTGGATGAAGTTTTTTCTGAACTGCTGGATAAGCTTGAATCAGGGGAGCTTACACCTGATGAAGTCCTGTCAAAGTATGGAAGCCTTTAAATTGGACTGCTTGTTTCACTTTATATAGTATGTGAAAGGAAGGCTATTTAATTTATGAATCTATCAAAACTGGACATTCTTGAAAAATTTACAAAAAAAGAATTGAACAGAGAAGAAGCGATTAAGCTTCTTAAAGAGGGAAATAAGTTTAAATGCGCTACTGACATCATCAATGATTTGCAGTTGAATAAATTCTCCTTAACTGAAGGCCAAAAAGCATTATGGCTTATTGAAAGTATATCAGCGGGATTGTATGCATATAATTTGCCGGGTGCGTTATGGATAGATCGTGAAGTAAATATACCGGCACTTAAAAATGCAATAAATAAATGTTGGGAACGGCATTCGTCCTTAAGAACAGTATTTACAAACATAGATGGTATTGTTTCACAGAAGGTCACAAATAAGCAATTCCCGGGATTCAACCAGGTGAATTTAACAACGGATGAAGAAAACAAGGTTCTGGAGGTCTTGAAAACTGAAGCAAGGAAGCCCTTTGACCTTGAAAACGGTCCGTTGATGAGAGTTACGCTTTTTACACCTGTAATAGGAAATTATATTTTGTTAATGAACTTTCATCACATTATTTTCGATGGCATATCATCGATGATTTTTATGAACGAGCTACTGGAACAATATAGTGCTTTGGTTGAGAACCGCTGTCCAAAGCTTCTACCCCTTGAGTCAACATATGCGCAGTTTGTCCGGCAACAGCAGGCTTTTCTGAACGGCGGCAGAAGTAAAGAGGCAAGGAAATACTGGATATCACAAATGGAAGGTTATGACCCTCCTCTGGAACTTGGGATATGCAAATCCTGTACTTTAAAGACCGCTTCTTTTAATAGTAGCCGCTACACAATGGTTCTGGATGCTGATCTGGCTCAAAAACTGGAAGCATTTTCGCTTGAATCTGGGATTAGCTTGTTTGTCGTAATGCTTTGCGCGTATAATCTGCTTTTGAGCATTTATAGTAACAGGGAAGATATTATAGTAGGAGTACCGTTCGCAGGTCGCAGCCTGAGTAAATTTGAAAATATTATAGGCAATTTTATTAATTTACTTCCATTTCGCAGCAATTTTTCTCAGGACATTACATTTAGGGAGCTTTTGCACAACACACAGAGTAACTTTCTGGAGGCACTGCAGTACGGAGAATATCCGTATTACTCCATGGTACAGGAATGGAGAAAAAATAGCGGAATAATAGACAAAGAGCCTGTGAATATATCGTTTTACTTTCAAAACTGGCTAAAAGGGTCAGATGTGGAAAATAATTCGCTGGTAAGGGGAGTTATTGAGGGAATAGGTCAGGATGGAGAATTTGATCTGACACTAGAGGTTCTTTGTAAAAATAATCTCACCTTGAATTTTAAATTCAACCCTGAAATTTTTAAGGCGGAGGACATAAAACAGCTATCTTTACATTATTGCAATACTTTGAGGGATATAATTGAGCATCAGGATAAAAAAATATTTGAAGCTGCTCTTTTGACAGAAGATGATAAAAAGACAACGCTTGCCAATTATAATAATACTAAAAGAAATTATAGAGGAAATGCAAAGGTTTGTGATCTTTTTGAAGAGCAGGTACAAAAATCGCCCGATTCGATAGCGGTTGTCTTTGAAAAGAGATGCATGACGTATGAAGAGTTGAATCACAAGGCAGACATGCTGGCTGAATGCCTAAAAGAATCTGGCGTTACAGCAGGCTGCCCTGTTGGTGTTTTTATGGGGCGTACTGCAGATTTGTTGGTTGCCATTATTGGCATTTTTAAGGCTGGCGGAGTTTATGTGCCTCTTGACCCTGGTTATCCAAAGCACAGAATTGATTATATTATAAAGGATTCAGGAATTTCCATTCTCTTGTCCCAGTCTTCACTCAAAGAAAGGCGGCCTTTGTTATCAGTACCTGTTATTTTAATCGACGGTAAAATGGAATGTACCCCAAAACCATTAGTGGAAAATACAAATAAATGTCTACAGGACAATGATGAACTGGCCTATATTATTCACACATCAGGTTCTTCCGGAAATCCGAAGGGGGTTACTGTAAGACATCAAGGCTTGACCAACTTCCTGTTATCAATGTCTGAAGAACCTGGCTTTACTAATAAGGATTATTTACTTGCACTTACAACGATATGTTTTGACATTTCGTTGCTGGAATTATTACTGCCGCTAGTTACAGGTGGTACGGTCGAAATTCTTTCAGAGAGTATAATACATGATGGTATTCTATTAAAAGAAGCTATTGAAGCAAGTGATGCAACAGTAGTACAAGCCACTCCTGCAACATGGAAAATTCTTCAGATCGCCGGATGGACAAATTCAAAATCCATAAAAATATTATGCGGAGGAGAAGCGCTGAGCAGAGAGTTGGCAGACTTCTTGCTTAATGACGGGGAAAGGGAGGTCTGGAACCTTTATGGGCCCACTGAGACAACCATATGGTCTACAGCTTACAGGCTTACCCCGGGTGAAAAAATTCTGATAGGCAGGCCAATCCGGAACACCGAATGCTATATTCTGAACTCACATATGAAGCCTGTTCCGGCAGGGGTAACGGGAGATTTATATATTGGAGGGGATGGAGTTGCCAAAGGATATTTGAATCAGCCTGAGTTAACCCGGGAAAGGTTTATCCAACACCCCTTCAGGCCGAATGGTGAGAGGTTATACATGACAGGGGATTTAGCCCGATACACTTCGGAAGGGTTAATTGAGTTTTTAGGCAGAAGTGACCAGCAGGTAAAATTAAATGGATTCCGTATTGAACTGGAAGAAATAGAAACTGCTCTGCAGAAAATAGAAGGGATAACTGTAGCAATAGCTTCTGTAAGGAAGGATGGGAACGGCAATCCTTCATTGATTGCATTTATAATACCGGACAGGTACGTTAAGCTGGAGGCAGCCTTTCTTAAAGAAAAGCTGGGTGACTGGCTTCCTTCCTATATGGTGCCTTCAAGATTCATACAGCTGGAATTATTTCCTATGACATTAAACAAAAAAATAGATAGAAAAACTCTGGATCATACGGAAATTAGTGAAATCGTTACAAAGTTCGGAGGGAACAACATCCCGGCCAGTGAAAGAGAAACACTGGTGGAAGATGGAGCCGATTCGACATTGCAGGAAGCCTTGTGTGGAGTAGTTGCCCAGGTTGGCTGCCTGAATATAGAAGAAATAAAAGCAACAGTGCACTTTGGAGATTATGGCTTTGACTCGGTGAAATTCGTTGAGTTGAGCATGGCTATAAATAAACTCTATGGAATAAAAATATATCCGACAGCTTTTTACCAGTATCCCGACCTCAAAAGCCTAACTATCTATATCGAGAGGAAATTCAAAAAAGAGTTGGATTTATTTTACAAAGAGAATTCATCAATAGACAATGTCAATTCAATAATTGATAAGGTAGATGTCAAAGGCATTGCAGATTTGGAAGTTGAAGGGGATAAAATTCCGAAAGACCAGCCCGTAGCAATTGTGGGAGCCAGTGCCGTGTTGCCGGGATCACCCGACCTTGAAATGTTCTGGGATAATCTGATAAACGGTAGAGATCTTGTGACTGAGGCTCCAAAGGGAAGGTGGTCAGCAGAAGGCGTTTCAAATTCGCCTGATTTTCCCAGGCGGGGTGGGTATGTAGATGAAATTGACAAGTTTGATCCCGGCTTTTTTGGAATATCTCCAAGAGAAGCCGAATTAATGGATCCGCAGCAAAGGATATTTCTCGAAATGGCATGGAAGGCTATCGAAGATTCAGGACATAAGCCTTCAGAGCTTTCTGGAACCAGAACGGGAGTATATGTGGGAATAACCGGCACCGATTATGAAGAAAAGCTGGGTCATTCCATTGAAAATATTGAGGCATATTCCCTGACAGGAATGGCTCGGACAATAATTGCAAATCGTGTATCGTTTCTACTAAATTTAAAAGGTCCAAGCAGCGCGATAGATACGGCGTGTTCCAGTTCGCTTGTGTCCGTACACCGCGCTGTCAGGGCAATACAACAAGGCGACTGCGATATGGCGCTTGCCGGGGGAGCAAATTTAATTATAAGTGCCGTGGCAAATATTGCTTTCAGTAAGAATGGAATGACAAGCAAGGATGGACGTTGCAAGACCTTCGATAAATCAGCAGACGGCTATGTGAGAGGGGAGGGAGTTGCAGCGGTATTCCTGAAGCGGCTTTCCAAAGCTATAGAGGATAAGGACCACATTTATGGAGTTGTTTTGGGTTCGGCTGAGAACCATGGAGGCAGGGCAAATTCCCTTACGGCGCCAAATCCAAATGCACAGGCTGAATTGATTGAAGAAGCTTATGAACGGGCGGGGATAGATCCCGGTACTGTAACTTTTATTGAAACCCATGGTACAGGTACTCCTTTGGGTGATCCTGTTGAAATTAACGGTTTAAAGTCAGGTTTTGAAAAATTTTTCATAAAGCACGGGGGTTCCATGTCCGACAAGCCGGTATGCGGTCTGGGCTCTGTTAAGACAAACCTGGGTCATCTTGAGGCAGCGGCGGGTGTTACAGGTTTGATTAAAGTATTGATGTCATTAAAATATAAAAAAATTCCACCTAATCTTCATCTCAAAGAGATAAATCCACAGATAGAATTGGAAAACACTCCTTTTTACATAGTAAGTGAGGCGCGTGACTGGGAGCATCCTGCCGATGCCAGAGGTAAAAAGCTGCCTTTGAGGGCAGGCGTAAGCTCTTTTGGAATGGGAGGCTCAAATGCCCACCTTGTACTGGAAGAATATATTAATCCTGCACAGGAGAATCGTGATAAGCCTCTTGTGTCAAATATATTTGTTTTGTCTGCCCAAAATGGGGTTCAGTTGGAGGAGTATATAGATTTATTTATTAAGTTTCTGGAAAACAAATCTCATTTATGGAATAAATATAGGCTCGAATCTCTTGCATATACCCTTCAGGTAGGCAGGGAGGATATGAAGGAAAGGCTGGCTATAGTTTATGAAAGCCTTCCACAGCTTTTTGAAAAAATTACCGCATACTCAAATAAGAAGCATCTGATGGAGGGAGTCTTTGCAGGAAATTCTAAAGCTGCTTCGAATACCGGAGTAGATGTATCGGATATTAAAGAAGGAACAAATTTTATCAAGAACCTTATTCGTAACAGGGACATTGAAAAACTTGCACAATTATGGGTTAGCGGCAGCTATATTGAGTGGGATGCGCTCTATGAAGGTTCAAAACCATGCCGAATATCCATTCCCTCTTATCCTTTTGCAAAGGAAAGCTACTGGGTTGATAGAAGCTTGAGGATAGAGCAGGGGACAAGCTCCCATGGAAAGATAGCAGCACTGTCTGCATTAATTGACAGTGATGAATCAACACCGGAGGAGCAATGCTTCAAGAAGCGGTTTTACAGAAATGAGGTTTTCCTTAGACATCATATTGTAGGAGGTAAAATGATACTTCCCGGGGTAGTTTACCTGGAAATGATACGAATGGCTGGAGAACTTGCTTCTGAAAAGTTTACAATCGGGCAGATAAAAAATATAGTGTGGGTACAACCGGTTGTCGTGGAAGAAGATTTTAAGGATATATTCATTAAAATTCACCCACAGGACAAGGATATGGAGTTTCAAGTCCTCTCCATTAATGAGAATAATCAAAATGTTATACATTCTTATGGATGCCTGGGCTATGGAATTATGGAAAAACGACATATAGATCTCAAAGAGCTTAAAGAGAAATTCACCCAAGTGATACAAGGAGATGAGTTCTATAAGATTTTTCCCAGCGCGGGTTTTGATTATGGGCTGACCTTCAAAGCAATCAGAGAGGTTTATTATAATGGAGAGAAAGCTTTTTCACACATAAGTATTGACGAAAGTATAAAAGCCGCCACCGCCGGATTCTTGCTGCATCCATCCATAATGGAGGGAGCACTCCAGACCGCTGTCGGTTTATTGGCAGATGGAAATGAAGAAAAAAATGAACCGTATTTACCTTTTAGTATGGGGGAAGTATGCATTTATAACCCGATGGATAATGAAATGTTTGCATATGTGGTGCAAACAGGGAAAACAGCATCAGGTCATGGTAAATCAAGAACATTCGACATATTAGTTATTAATGCTGATGGCAGTGTCGCTACGGCAATAAAGGATTATGTACTGCATACCATCAATAAAGAGGAGTCTGAAAATCCGCTTTACTATAAAGTGGATTGGTCTCCGAACCCTCTTGATAAGGCAGTAAATTCGAGAGGTATTCACGGAACTACGCTGCTCTTCGATAATAATGAATCTATTGGCAAAGAGGAATATGGGATAGATTCTACCTTGATTCGCATTTATGCAGATAGTGAATATAAAAAAACAGGTAAAGACAAATATTGCATTGATCCCTCCAATGGTAAGCACTACATGCAATTATTCTCGGAGATTGAATCTGAGGGGCTTTTAAATATAATACATAATTGGTCAGAGGGTAAATTCAATACAAGCGGTAAGATAGAAAACCAAACCTATATCAGAAGCGTACAATCGGTGTTCAACATTGCGAAGGCTTTAGCCGAAGGCAGTGTGGAAGGTAAAGTCAAGCTCATATATACCTACTGCAGCGGCGAGAAGGCGGGAAACCCTTTGTTTGATGCAGTGAGTGGCTTGCTAAAGGCGATTGCCGCCGAGAATCCAAAGTGTCTCGTAAAAAGCATTGAATTCAGGGATATGGTTAATAGAGAAGCTATTGCTGATGAAATAGTGAATATGGGAGATTGGGCTTCAGAGGTGTTATATGCCGGGGGTAAAAGGTACACGCGTCTGCTAAATAAGGTGGATCTTTCGGGGCAAGCTAACGGAAAAGCCATGTTCAGGGAAAAGGGAGTTTACTTGATTACCGGCGGGACTGGGGCATTAGGTTTTCAACTGGGCAGATTTCTGGCAGAGAATTTCAAAGCCCGGTTGGTTTTGAATTCCAGAAGCGCCCTTGCAGACAAGCATAAGGATATGATTAGCAGCCTAGAGCAGCTTGGCGCAGAAGTACTGTTTTTACAGGGAGATATTGCCCACCCTGAAACGGCAAATAAGCTTATTGAAAAGATAAAAGTAAGATTCAATACAGTAAACGGTATAATTCATTGTGCAGGAATCGTTAGAGATTCACTTCTTTCACATAAAAATACAGAGGAGTTTGAAGAGGTTCTAGGTCCCAAAGTATGGGGAACAGCATACCTGGATGAAGCTTCATCCCAAGAGCCTTTAGATTTCTTTATGATGTTTTCTTCATTATCTGCCGTATTCGGTAACATAGGACAGAGCGATTATTCGTATGCAAATAGTTTTTTGGATAAATTTGTTCTTTACAGGGAAGCTTTGCGGGAAGAAAAGCTTCGGCATGGCAAGACAGTCTCAATAAACTGGCCTTTTTGGGAAGAGGGCGGGATAAAGATAGATGATGCATATAAGAATATGTACAAAGATCATATGGGTATTAGAGCGTTAGCTACTGCTTCGGGAATAGATGCTGCAGTTAAAATCCTTGAGTCTCCATTTAACCAATTGATAGTTCTTGAAGGCGATCACAGTAAAATACGGAATTTCTTTAAGAAAGACACCGGGATAGCCTCCGGCAAAACTCTGCATGAAGTGATATTACCGGCTGACAATGAAATGGATGCTGGAGAAATGAAGGATCACGTATTAAGGGATTTAATCAGAATCAGTTCTGACATTCTAAAAATCAAAGCTGAAAAGATTGATTCCATGGAAGAAATGACCCAGTACGGATATGATTCCTTAAGCTTTATGGATTTATCCAAAGCAATCAATAAAACATTCAATATGGAGATTACACCTTCGGTTTTCTTTGAATATACGAAGTTGGATACTTTAGCGGACTATCTTTGCATACAGGGAAAGGATTTGCTTCATAACAAATACTTACAAAGATCAGGAGCCAGGAAGAGTGGGACTGCAGTATCCATACCCAAATTCAACAGCGAACCGGTTATTAAAAAGTATACATCGTCCAGGATTGTAAATATACCAGAGCATGAGCCCATAGCTGTAATAGGTATGTCTGGTGTAATGCCGCAATCGGAAAGCCTGGAGGAGTTTTGGGATCATCTGCTTTGTGGAAGGAACCTTGTAACGGAGGTGCCGACTGAACGGTGGGATTGGCGCGAATATTATGGGAATCCCCTTACACAGGGGAATAAGACCAATTCGAAGTGGGGGGCTTTCATAAGAGGAGTAGACAGATTTGATGCATCCTTCTTTGGCATATCACCCAAAGAGGCTAAGATGATGGATCCTCAGCAAAGGATTTTTCTTGAGGTATTATGGAACACCATGGAAGATGCCGGATACAAGGTTTCAGATTTATCTCAAAAAAGCGTTGGCGTTTTTGTCGGGGTATCCAATTCAGACTATTCGGATTTACTAAAGGAAGCAGGAGAAGAAATCGATGTGCATGGGATGATTGGCAATGGACACCCTTACCTTGCAAACAGGATTTCATTTCTTTTAAATCTGAAGGGTCCAAGTGAACCTATCAATACATTATGTTCCAGTTCACTGGTGTCAATTCACAGGGCTATCGAGTCCATTCGTAATGGCAGCAGTGATTTAGCCATAGCAGGTGGGATCAACATCATACTGAAACCAACTCTGAATATCTTCTTCAGCAAAGCGGGAATGCTTAGCCCTGAGGGTATGTGTAAAACTTTTGACAAGGATGCGAATGGCTTTGTAAGGGGGGAAGGTGCAGGCGCAATTCTGTTAAAGCCTTTGAGTAAAGCTGAAAAAGACGGGGATAGAATTTATGCCGTCATCAAGGGGAGTGCTGTTAATCATGGAGGTCGCAGCAGTACAATTACTTCTCCAAATACTGCTGCACAAACCGATGTTATTATCAAAGCTATGGAAGAAGCTCAGATAGACCCTCAGACCATAGGGTATGTTGAAGCACATGGTACAGGTACAGCACTTGGAGATCCGGTAGAAGTAACAGCTTTGACAAAAGCTTTTGAAACTGTGATGCAGAATAGGAAATCTGAGTTTACCAATAAGAATTTCTGCGTTTTAGGTTCAGTTAAAACTAATATAGGACATTTGGAATCGGCAGCTGGAATAGCCGGGTTTATTAAGGTGCTGCTTGCTATGAAAAATGGTATAATCCCTGCAAATCTTCATTTTAATCAACTTAACCAATTTATAAAAATTCAGGATAGTCCTTTTTGTATTGCTGATAAAGTAAGAAAATGGGAGCTGCTCCGGGACGGTTCGGGGAATTTGCTGCCAAGAAGGGCTGGCATCAGCTCTTTTGGCGCAGGAGGAGTAAATGCACATATCGTTTTGGAAGAATATCAACAACCTATTCATGTGAGATCCGGAAATGAGCCATGTATAGTAATCCTTTCAGCCAAAACATCTGAAAGGATTGACGAATATGTACAAAAAATGCTGGCATATTTGAGCAGGAATGAGGCTGTCCGGTTAATAGATATTGCCTACACTCTCCAGATGGGCCGGGAACCTATGAGATACAGGCTGGCGATGATTGCTTCTGATATAGATGAACTAAAAGAAATGATGGAGCAATTTGTAAGCAATCCCCGAAGAGAGAACATTTTCAACTTGTTCTATGGTGATAGTATGGGAAGTAATGGCGCATATGCTCAGTTTATAAAGGGCGATGAGGGCAGGGAGTATATTGATAACATGCTTCTGAACAAGCGTTATTCAAACATTGCCAGTATGTGGGTTAGTGGTGTTGAATTCAATTGGAGGCTTCTGTATAAAAATGAGCTGCCAATGAAGATATCGCTTCCGGTGTATCCCTTCAAAAGGGAGCATTATTGGGTCAATCCAAGCAGGAGTAAAACAGCACAGATAGCTGCCCTGCATCCATTGCTTGACAAAGTGTTGCCTGCAATGCCATCCAAGGGTGTAATTTTTGAAAAGAAACTGACATTATCGGACATGGTGATCTCACAGCATCAAGTAAGGGATGAGATGGTTCTGCCGGGTGTTGCACATTTGGAAATGGCTTATGCGGCAGTCAAGCTATTGGAGGAGCATACTAATTACAAGCTGGCACAGGTTGTATGGCAGTCGCCTGTTGAACTGGATGGCGGGGAAAAGCCGGTACAGCTGGTTGTTAAGGAGATAAACGGCAAGCTTGGCTTTGAGGCAAGCGGGTATGACGGAAATAATACTATTGTTTTTTCAAAGGGCTTTTATATTCCTGTAGAGGAAGATGGCACACAAAAAAACAAGAAGGTTGATATCCGGGCCATTATAGATCGTTGTGATATTTGTATTGACGCAGATACCATATATCAGGGATTCCGAAACATTGGAATAAATCATGGGAAGTTTTACCAAGGCGTTAAAGAAATCAGGTGTAACAAAAATGAGGCGTTGGGAATGCTTGAGTTACCCTCGGAACTTGTGGATAGCTTCGGGCAGTATTTATTGCATCCTTCCATCATGGACAGTGCACTCCAGGGAATGTTGTCCTTTATAAGGAGTGAGGGAGTGGAGAAAAAAACCATGCTGCCCTTCATGGTTGAAGAGGTAGAGTATATAAAGCCGATAACATGCAGGTGTTATTCATATCTTAGGCCAGATGGCCGCAACAGGTACAATATTGCAATCCTTGATGAGGACGGGATTCTGTGCGTTAGAATTTCCGGTGTGGTGTTACGGGAAATACAAAAATTGCAGGAGAATATGTATTTTACTCCTCAATGGGTGCGTCAGGATGTTCCTCCAACAAGTGATTTGAAGGATTCAAACGTGGAAGGTGTTGTAATTATATATCCGCCGGAAACGGAAAGTATAAAAAAAGCGTTGGAGGAGCTGCACTCCGATGATGTTGTGTATGGTATAAAACTTGGCGCATGCGAACTTCAGGAATCAATGAACAACATCGAGATTGATTCGGGATGTCACGAAGAAATAGAAAGGTTTATAAACCGAATTTCCAGAATTGACAGAGTTTATTTCCTGGGTGGCCTTGCAGGTCAGTGTAAGGATAATGAGCTTAACCAAAAGGTCTTTGAAAACTCACAGGAGGCAGGCATATATAGCCTTTTTAGACTAATAAAGACATTAAGCCTTCATAAGGGGCTTTCAAAGGATTTTAAGTTTAAAGCTGCTGTTACAGGTGTTTATCCTGAAAGGGAAGGAAATATTTCCAGCGCTTTTTCTGCAGGGATAGATGGCTTTCTCAGAGTGGTGTCAAGGGAGTATCCGAATTGGCAGGTAACATGCATTGACATTAATACTCATGAACAAAATACGGAGCAAAATTTTGGGGAATGGCTCAGCCATTTTTATAATGAACCTGCCCATAAAAATTCAGAAGCAGTTAGTATCCGCAGGGGAGCTCGTTATGTCCGGACATTGGAGCCTGCAATAATACCTGCTGCTAAAGAAACTCCAATCCGTAATGGGGGAGTATATGTAATCCTGGGCGGGACAGGTGGAATAGGGCTTAAGCTTGCAGGATACCTGACTGAAAAAGCAAAAGCAAAGCTTGTCCTGATAGGACGAAAAGAGCTGGATGCTGATATGAAAAAACGCATAGAAGGCCTTACGTCCAATGGTGGAGAGGTCTTATATATCCGGGCCGATGCAAATGACCAGGACAGCTTGAAAGCGGCTTTTGAACGTATCCACCTTGCGTATGGATCTATCAACGGTGCATTCCATTCTGCACTTGAACTCCAGGATACTTCCATAGATGCCATGAATGAAAATGTTTTCCGTGAGGGATACAATATTAAATCGGCAGGTTGCTTCAACTTCTGGCATATCCTGAAAAATGAACCTCTGGATTTTCTTGCGTTTTTTTCTTCAGTCCAGTCCATCTTCGGAGGCGTAGGTCAGGCAAACTATGTAGCAGGATGCACATTTGAAGATGCGCTATCACTTGCTCTAAATTATAAATCCAGCTATCCTGTGAAATTAATTAATTGGGGCAGGTGGGGAATAGTTGGGGCTGTATCAGGTGATGAATACGATTTGCGATTTAAGTCCCAGGGCATACATTCCATCCTTCCTGATGAGGGAATAGATGCAATAATGAGAATTCTCAGCCAGCCTTGCAGCCAGGTCATTGTATTTAAAGCTGAAAGTGAACTTATAAAAAAGATGGGGATAAATGGGGATTACATCCATATGTTTTTACCTGAGCAGAACTTATCACTTATAAAAGCTATTTCGACTGAAGTCGATTACAAAATTGGCGCTTTGGATTATGAAAATTTAAAAGAACCGTTTAGTAATCTTGGATGGTTATGTAGAATGCTGCTTTTTAGTAAACTGCAAAAGTATTTTAGTAGTGGTGTTACACAGGAGGATCTGGAAATAAAAATTGGTGTAATTCCTGAGTATGAAAGGCTGTTTGCGGAGTTGATCTGCATTTTGCAAAAGTCGGGGCTTGTTTATTCGAAAGGTGACTGTCTGTGTATAGCGTCGGAAACTACACCAGGAAAACTATCACAGGAAATAATAACGAGGCGAAAGATGTCCCCCACCTTGGATGCATGGCCGAGCAGCAAGCAAAGCTTGCGACCAGCCTCGTTGAAACGCAGCAGCGGTAAGAAAATATTTCTACAGTCGAAAAAATTTCTTTTGAACCGATGCGTTATAAGGCTGCCGGAGATAATGGATGAAATTATTCGGAAATATCCTTCAGTAAAACCCCATATTTCACTGCTTTCGAAAGGGCTTGAGTCTTTAGAGGAAATTCTATCAGGCAGGATAGCAGCAACAGACGTGCTGTTTCCAGAAGGCTCAAACAATTTAGTAGAAGCGGTTTACCAAGGGAATCCGGTGGCTGACTACTTTAACCGTATTGTAGCTGCCAAGGCCTTGAGTTATGTGAGGATGAGGCTGAATGAAAAACCGGATAAAATCAGCATATTGGAAATCGGAGCCGGAACGGGAAGCACCTCAAGATTTGTTTTACAGGCTTTAGTTCCATATTCACATAGTATCAGTTATTCATATACGGATATTTCTTCTGGCTTCGTTCAATATGGAAAGAACACCTTTGCAGCTGAATACCCGTTTGTAAAGTTCCGAACTTTGGATATTGATAAAAGCATGCAGCTCCAGGATATGAGTATAGGCGGGTACGATATTGTAATTGCAGCTAATGTTCTTCATGCTACAAGAGACGTCAAAGCAACACTATCAAATATTAAAGCGGTGTTAAAAACAAATGGGCTTTTAATATTGAACGAGGTCACTGAAAATGATGAGTTTTCTACCCTTACATTTGGACTGCTAAAAGGCTGGTGGCTATATAAGGATAGTGAAAACCGTCTGCCCGGGGGTCCTTTGCTGGGGATGGACTTGTGGAAAAGGCTTCTTCAGGAAGAGGGATTTGCTCCGGTTTTTGTTCAGGAACAGGCTGTAAACCAACATGTTATATTAGCTGAAAGTAATGGAGCAATTAGGATTGTGGAAAACATACAAGGTAATACCGGAATCATTAAACAGCCCAAGGGCAATTCCAATCAAAAGGATTTACAAATAACGCCGGTAAATGAAAAAAAAGCGCCTGCGGAGATTCCTGAAAATATAGCACGAAAATCAGGAACAGAGGAGGATATTATTACAGAAATGGTGGCTATGGCGCTTGAGATGGTACCCCAGGCAGTTGACCGGAAAAGGCAGTTTTTTGAATATGGTATTGATTCAATCAATGGAGTGGAATTGGTAAACAAATTAAGTGATATTTTTAAGGTTGAGCTTAGCAAGACTGTAATTTTTGATTATCCAAGTGTAAATGAAATGGCCGTGTATATCCGGAATTTATTGCAAGTGAAAAAT
Organism: Bacillota bacterium; assembly: GCA_023399355.1. GTDB lineage: Bacteria > Bacillota > Clostridia > Acetivibrionales > DTU013 > UBA1305. The sequence continues at coordinate 22,314 of JAEWQC010000304.1, forward strand.
ACCAGATCATAAAAATATTAAAATTTAAGCGAATATAAGCTTGGGGGTTTAAAATGAGCAATAGTATTCTTGGAAATTATTCACCGTTTTCACAAAACGATGAAGGAAGCAAAAATGATGTTCATTGCAACGAATATATTGAGGCTGAGAATTTATTTAAAAACAGCGGAAGCCAGTACCAACATGATTATGGAGAAATAAAAGAAGACATAAAAACATATATAAAAGCAGACCAGGAAGATGAACATGAAACAAATATTGATCCGACAATAGTGTGGCAGGATATTGCAATAATTGGAATATCGGGACGCTTTCCGGGAGCTAATAATGTGAAAGAGTTCTGGGATAACTTGTCCAAGGGCGTTTGCTCAATAAAGGAAGTACCTGGCGAGAGATGGGATATTTCAAAATTTTATGATCCGGATATTAAAAATAAAGAGAAGACATATTTGGACAAGGGTGGCTTTATTGATGATTCCAACAAATTTGACTCTTTGTTTTTCAACATATCCGGCAAGGAAGCAGAATTAACGGATCCTCAGCAAAGGCTTTTTCTTGAAGAAAGCTGGCATGCCTTGGAAGATGCGGGGTATACCGGAGAAAAGCTTTCAAATACCAAATGCGGAGTATTTGTTGGTGTTAAAGAGGGAGACTACCAGATACGTTTAAGTGAGGTGGGTTACGCTCATGAAGCCCAAGCCTTTTGGGGAAACGACACCTCCATTGTTCCTGCCCGTCTATCTTATTTTCTAAATCTAAGAGGACCCAGTGTGGCAGTTAATACGGCATGTTCGTCTTCACTTGCTGCAATACACATGGCTTGTGAAAGCATAAGCCTGGGGAAATGCAATATGGCGGTCGCCGGAGGGGTTTTTGTTTCAAATACACCCAGCGGATATATTATTTCAAGCAATGCCAATATGTTGTCCCATGATGGAAAATGCAAAGCTTTTGATGACAGAGCAGATGGATTTGTACCCGGGGAAGCAGTGGGAGCCGTCATATTAAAGCCTCTGGAAAAGGCGCGGATGGATCGGGATTACATCTATGCTGTTATAAAAGGCATTGGAACCAATCAGGATGGACGTACAAACGGTATTACTGCTCCCAGCCGTCGGGCACAATCAGAATTGGAACAGGAGGTT
>JAEWQC010000009.1 GCA_023399355.1 Bacillota bacterium
GGGGTATTAGTGATTAAAGTATGCTTGTCCGGTTTGGGAAAGACAGGGAAGGAAATTGCCAGGGTATTGCTTGAGCAGAAGGATATACAACTGGTATCGGTGATTTGCAGTCCGAACAGCGAAAAAAAAGGAAAAGAGCTTGGAGAAATTCTTGAATGTCGTGACACCGGCATATGCGTTGAAAGCTCCGATAACCTTCAGCAGGTTATCTTTCGGAAGAAACCGGATGTTGTGATCGACTTTTCAAACGCCGCTGCCACAGTAAGAAATGCAAAAGTATTTGCAAAAATGAAAGTGAATATGGTGATTGGAACGACCGGATTCTCCGGTATGGATCTGAAACGATTATACATTCTTACACGCAAATATCATAACGGGATCGTATATGCCCCCAATATTACTCTTGGCGTCAATGTCCTAATGCTGTTGACTAATCTGGCATCGAGTATATTGAACAACTATGATTTTCAAATAACTGAAGTGCACCATAAATATAAAAAAGACGCCCCTTCCGGTACGGCAAAAAAGATTGCTGCAGAGATCGAGAAAGGGGTGGCAGCCTCCGGTATGGACATTGCTCCCGTAAATATCCCGATACATGCAGTCAGAGCCGGTGGAGTTGTAGGGAAGCATGAGGTCCTGATCGTTGGAGATGAGGACGAGATAATGATATCCCATGAATCATTTTCCAGAAAGGCGTTTGCGCAAGGTGCTATCCGAACCGTTAAATTCATTTGCGGGAAATCGGGGTATTTTGAAATGAGCGATGTTCTGAACCTGCAGAGAATTCTCAAAAACCTGATGGAAAAGGATGAGCATAGAAGAGGCAATGCAATGAGGCAACCGGTAGAAGACGGCAAAATCGCCTCCGGCATATGGGCGCTATAATAGTATTTGGAACGAAAGGGCAAATAGATGAAGCTGATTATTGCAATCATTCATGACGAGGATAGCACGAAGGTGATGGATGAACTGAACAGGAAGGGTTTCAGCGTAACAAAGCTCTGCTCTTCCGGGGGATTCCTCAGGGTGGGAAATACAACCCTGATGATAGGAACAGACGATGACATGGTGAACTCTGTTATTGATGTAATATTATTTAATTCGGAGCCGCGGGAACATGGGATGAAAGAAGTCAGGAGATCTGACAGCATGCTGCAAATGCTGATACCGAATGCAAATAAAGTGATTGCCTCCGGTGCTACGATATTTGTATCACATATTGAAAGGTTTGAAAAATTTTAACGGCAGTCGGCAGGAGCGTTCATTGAATCGGCAGACAGCTCTGATGATTGTTCCTGGCGGACACATGGGAATTTGATTTCCTTTAATGCCTGCTATTACAGGATTGTCAAGCAAATACCTGCTATTGCTTTATTTGTGAACCTGACACATCAGTATGCCTGTGATATTCACCTTTGATGACGGAGGATATTGAAAGATCATTCGTTTTCTTCCTTTGCCTGGCCTTATGGAAGAAATTCCGACAAGCTTTCGGACAATGTCAAGGAAGGATCTTACAAAGGAATCCATTATAAAAATGATTCGGTCGTATTGATACGGGATACCCCCGCTCCTTCTCCCATAACCTCGGGTTTTAACCCGTATGCCTTACCCAGGATCAGGGCTACCGGGTTTAAAACATGCAACTATGACCTGATATGGTGGCTTGAGCATATTGATATAAATGAAATGTATGTGAGTGACGGGGATCCGGATACAATTACTGTTCTCAAAGCAGAATACGAAAAAAATGGAATCAATGAAGCAAAGCTGCCTGGGAAAACCTTGGAATTGTATTAAAGCTAGGTTTGGAGGGGGAGAGAATGATCAAACGGATAATATTCCTGGTATTTTTAACAATCCTTGTTCTTCAATTACTGCCTGCAATTGTTTTATCAGAATCGGTCACTGTAAATACCACAAGCCCTGTGCTGAAATCGGCCTCTGCTGTTCTTATGGACCGGAAGACCGGCAAGGTACTGTATGAGAAGAATATGAAAGAAAAACACCACCCGGCCAGTCTGACAAAAATCCTTACCTCGCTGCTGATTCTTGAAAATCTGGATTCGGATGATGTCATTGTAGTCGGAGATGAAATCAATGCTTTGGGAAAGGATTCGGGGAAAGCCGGCTTGAAGAAGGGGCAGAAGGTCCCGGCCCACGACCTGGTATGGGCTTTGATGCTGCCTTCCGGCAATGATGCGGCTTATACGGCTGCAGTCAATATCGCACGGAAAAAGACCGGAAATCCAGCAATGAAAGTCAAGGAAGCAATCGTATATTTTTCGGATATGATGAATGCACAGGCAAAACAAATGGGTGCTGTCGATTCCAATTTCACCAATCCGGATGGCTATCCCGATCCGAACCACTATAGTACGGCTTATGATATGGCCTTAATTTCAAAGGAAGCTCTTAAGAATAATTTTTTCAAGGAAGTCGCTTCTACCTATACTTATGTAAAAGATCAGAACGTCAAGTCGAAATCGGTCGTGCCGGATAAGGATACGGAAAATATATGGTTTAATAAGAACCTTCTAATAAATCCGAAAAGTCAATTCTACTATCAATATGCAACCGGAATAAAAACCGGATACACCTTAAAAGCAGGATATTGTCTGGCAGCATCCACGTCAAAGAATGAACTGGAACTGGTTTCCGTCATACTTAATGCTGACTCGGAGGATACCAGGTGCACAGAAACAAAGGCATTATTCGACTATGCTTTTTCAAACTTCAGTTATCGGAAGATTCTGACAAAGGGAAATATCGTATGTAATGTCGGCGTAGTCAGAAAATATTTCGGCGGCTCTGCCAACCTCAACTTACTGGCCGGCACAGACTACTCCGACCTTCTGTCTGTCGAGGATTATAACAGTCTGGAACAAAGCTTTATCTGGGATGAATCCATATTATCTCACAACAAGAACAAAATGTCGGAAATCAGTTTTGTCGGACCCGTCAGCCGGGGACAGATTGTAGGGAAGGTCAGGTACACCCTGAATGGGTCGCCTCTTGCAGAATCTGATCTAGTGGCTTCCAGCGATGCTCTCAAGGGCGATTTCGCTGATATGATAGTCAAAGCGTGGGATAACATCTTTAAAAATATCTATCTGCTTATTGGCATATTCCTGTTCCTTATCGTGTTTTCTTTTGCTTTATTGATGAGGAAACGAAGAAGGAAATGAGTATGCGTTTGAAGGAGTCAACAGGGGGCTATCCATGGGAATCGGATTCAATAGCTATGAAATAGTCAGATCCGGACTTAATGTAAATGAACGATAGTAAGCTTTTTATTTTGTATTTTTATGTTTTTTATAATTTCAGACCGATCTTTAAAAAATGTAATTATTACCATAATGTAGCAATATACTTATTTTGTAAAATGAATTTTTTTAAGGAGGGTAACAATGAAAAGCAAAAAACTCATCACAATAATGCTAGTCGTCGTACTAGCATTAACCATGGCTCAGTTTACAACGGTGAGCGCAGCAGCAAAAACCAATTTTCTTACGATTATGTCGGAGGAGAGCAATGGTTGGGTAAGGAACTTCAACCCGCAAATCAACAATGCCAGACACGCTGCATTGGGATTTATGTTTGAGCCATTGGTTCTTTTCGACAGCTTCAATAATAACAAGGAAACGCCATGGCTTGCTGAAAAGATTGTTACTGAACCCGACTTTAAAACTCTGACGGTATATGTAAGAAAGGGCGTGAAATGGAGTGATGGTAAGGATTTTACTGCAAATGACGTTGCATTTACCTACACTTATCCCAAAACACATCCCGAAATAGACAGAAATGGTTACTGGGATCATGGTGATGTAAAGGGAAAAATCGCTTCTGTTAAAGTAGTTGACAAATATACGGTTAAAATTACCATGAAAGAAGCGAATCGTTTCTGGCGCAATACCATACCCTTCCAAGTCTGGATGCTGCCGGAACATATTTATTCAAAGGTGAAAGACCCTGCAACTTATGTAGATGCAAATCCCGTAGTTACAGGCGCATTCTCAAAAGTCAAGTACTTTACACCTGAAATGATTGTACTTGGCAGAAACCCATATTACTGGAATGCTAAAAATCTGAAAGTTGACGAACTTCGTTTCCCGCAGTTCAACGGCAACCAGGCAGCACTATCGTTACTTCAAACGGGAGCTATCGACTGGGCACATATATTTATACCGGATGCAGCAAAGAACTATGTACAAGGCGATCCGGACAGAAAATTCTGGTATGGCAAAAACGACGGCGTAAGACTTACGTTCAACTTTATGGATGAAAAAGCGGACACCTTAAAGGCATTTAAAGATGTTAATTTCAGAAGGGCAGTATCATTATGTGTTGACAGAATAGGTATCAATAATTCAGCCGTATTTGGATACCTTTCAAAGGATGTTCCACCTGTAACAGGTTTGCCGCCGGCATTAATGGGGTATGCTGATAAAACTGCACAGGCTGAGTTGGCTAAATATACCAAATACGACATTAATGCAGCTAAAAAGATATTGGCAGACGCCGGATACAAAGATGTTGACAAGGATGGATTCCTGGAAAACCCGGATGGTTCCAAGCTTGCATTTGAAATTACATCGCCTGCAGGTTGGACCGATTGGAATGACGGTGCTTCAATTGTTGCACAAGGACTGAAAAAAGCAGGCGTAAATGCAACAGCAAAAGCCATAGATCTTGCAATGGTTATTGAAAGCTGGAAATCCGGCAAGCATGATGTTCTTTACTGTGGATATGGTATTTCCGGAGATCCGTATAAATTCTACTATGACACAATTGGTGATCAGTCAAGAGTCAAAACGGATACATGGTGGACAATTACCGATACCAACTATGTCAATGATGAGATGACAGCTTTAATCGCTTCGATGCCAACTGCAAAAGATTCTGAATTAAATTCAATAACAGCCAAGATAGAACAACATTTCGCAAGCAATATGATCAATGTTCCAATATTCTACAATGGTAACTGGGTTGTTTACAATACAAGCAGATTTACAGGATGGGCTACTGCAGATAATGTAATATGTAATCCTGCATGTGTTCAGCATGACTCGAAGCTTTTACAGCTTTTTGCCTTAAAGCCTGTAAAATAAATAATTGAATCAATCAGGTATGGCATAGGTTTTCACTTATGCCATACCTGATATTTAAAAAAGAAGAATCAAACCTGTGGTTTGACTTCTGCATAGTTCAACTATCCATAAATCGTGCCTTATCATTCCGGAATTCTAAAAAATTGAGGGTGGGGTTACCTGTGAAATACATTTTAAAAAGGTTATGGTTTTATATCCTCGCGTTCTTTGGAGCTTTGGCCTTAAACTTTTTTCTTCCGCGCATGATGCCGGGTAATCCTGTTCAGATGTTCCTGTCAAGCCTTTATAAATCAGGAGGGGTTGTCGACAATCATACAATTGCCGCGGTAGAGAAATTATTCGGATACGATACCCATACACCTGTCATCATAGCCTTCTTTAATTATGTCGGTAATATTTTTAAAGGCAATTGGGGCGTTTCTTTTACTTTTTACCCGCAGACAGTATTAGAAGCTACGGGTCGCGGAGTAAGATGGACCGTATTCCTTCTGGGAACAGCATTGATTCTCGGATTCATTATTAATACGCTGCTTGGCATTCTTGTTGCATGGAAACGCGGAAGCAGACTGGATACAGCATTGACTGTCGGCGGGCAAATTATGGCTAATATTCCGTCAGTTATCACAGCGATTATTTTGTTAATGGCACTTGCATTTACTGATATATTTCCGAGGGGTTATGCTGTTACTCCGCTTTTTTTTCCTGAAAATATCTTTCAATCCATAGGTGATGTTGCTTACCATGCATTCCTGCCTGTTCTTGCAGTTATTATTACAGGCCTGGGCGGAATCATGGGCATGAGGGCGAACATGATCAACCAGCTTGGTGAGGATTATATTGTTATGGGGATTGCCAAAGGCGTGCCCGATAAGAAAATCATGTTTGGCTATGGTGCAAGGAATGCGCTTTTACCGGTTGTTACATCACTTGCGATGCAGATAGGTTTTTTATTAGGCGGCTCTTTAATAGTCGAGCTGGTTTTTAATTATCCCGGTTTGGGCCAGATTATGGTCATGGCTATCAGCAGAAGAGATTATCCCTTGATGGAAGGTATCCTTCTCATGACAACAATATTGATGCTTTCAGCCAATTTTATTGCAGACATCAGTATTATGATCCTGGATCCAAGGACCCGAAGACAGAGCGTAAATAGAAACTGATGGTAAAAAAGGATGCAGAGTATGGAAAAAATTTGGAATAGCAATGTAATCCGCTTTTTTAGAAATAGTCCCAAAACAAGCATTGGAGTTGCCCTGGTAATTATAATTCTTCTCCTTACCATTGGGGCAAATATATTTACGAGTATTGATCCTACAAATAGATTTGTTAATGAATATCACAGTGCGCCATCCCATACACATTTATTAGGCACAACTCAATTGGGCATTGATGTATTTGCTCAAACCTTGTTCGGAGGCCGTGTATCAATCCTGGTAGGCATATTTGCAGGTCTTATTACAGTGTTTTTGGGAATCCTTTTCGGGATCACTTCAGGCTATTTTGGAGGATGGTATGATAACATAATTACAACAATAATAAATATCATTATGGTCATACCCAATATAGTCTTATTACTTATAGTCGCAGCACTTTTAGACGGTGTATCACCATTCTTGATTTGTATCATTATCGGGCTGACTTCCTGGCCATGGAATGCCCGTATACTTCGTGCCCAGACAATGAGTTTGAGAAACCGGGAATTTGTTTATTCTGCTGAAACCTTAGGAGAATCAAAGCTAAGAATCCTGTTTGTAGAGATTATGCCCAACATGCTTGCTATCATAAGTTCTGCTTTCGTTAGCACGATTATCTATGCTATTACGGCTTGCGCTACTCTTGAGTTCATTGGATTCGGAGACCCGCTTTCGGTTACATGGGGAATCATGCTTTTCAATGCAAATAAATCCGGTGCATTGACAAGCGGTGCATGGTGGGAATTGCTGGGGCCCATATCCGGAATTGTTCTGTTTGGTGCAGGGCTTACCTTAATCAACTTCTCCATCGATGAAGTGTCAAATCCAAAATTGAAAGCACAAAGAATTATGAGAGCTTATTATAGAGTTAAAAAAATACAGGCAAGAACTATGAAAAAAATTAAGTTTAGATAACACCAAATAGGAAGGAAGAACATTTGAAGATGGGTGATTTATTAACGGTAAAAGGGCTCAGTGTTGATTATGTAACTGCAAAAGGCGGATATGTCAGAGCTGTAGACAATGTCAGCTTTTCAATAAAAGAAGGTCAAAGCTTTGGCTTGGCGGGAGAATCCGGTTGTGGCAAGAGTACAATCGCTTACTCCCTTATGAGATTACACAGGCCTCCGGCGTTAATATCGGATGGACAAATCATAGTTGGCGGTAAAGATATCGTACCCATGACGGAAAATAAAGTCCGGCAATTGCGCTGGAATGAGATAGCCATGGTATTTCAATCGGCCATGAACTGTCTGAATCCGGTAGTAACAATAGAAAAACAATTTTTTGAAATATTCAGGTATCATGGGATTACCAATGATCAGAAAGCTGTCAGGAAGAAGGCTGAAGAACTTTTATCTGTTGTAGGCATCCCGGCGGAGAGATTAAAGGATTATCCCCACCAGTATTCGGGCGGTATGCGTCAGAGGGCAGTTATTGCTATGGCCCTGGCGCTCAGACCAAGACTTTTGATATTGGACGAACCTACTACCGCACTTGACACTGTGGTACAAAGAGATATTTTAAAGTGTATTTACGAGCTGAAAAAGGAATTAAAATTTTCTATTTTTTTTATTACGCATGATATCAGTTTGATGATGGAATTTTGCGACACAATAGGTATTATGTACGCCGGAAAGATTGTGGAACAGTCTTCTTCAGAGAATATTCTGCATAATCCGAAACATCCGTATACATACGGCTTAAAAAATTCATTTCCCTCTTTAACAGGAGAAGTCAGGCATATGGAAGGAATACCCGGAGCCCCATTGGATTTAAAAGCTATTCCTGCAGGCTGCAGATTTCAGGATCGTTGTTTTAGAGCATGCAGTGAATGTTTTACAAAGGAACCGGAGATCAGCACAACTAATGATGGATTCTTTTATTGCCATAATCCATTAAAGGCAGTGTAGTATTCTACCAAACGTCATGAATCAACTATTCGAGGTGTGAAATGAAAGAAGAAAAACAAACAGTATTAAGTGTAAAAAATGTTGTAATGGATTTTAAAATCAGTGGGAAATCGCTCCTGTCCAGGAAGAAAACTCTACGTGCTTTGAATGATATCACTTTTGATTTATGTCGAGGTGAAGCATTGGCAATCGTTGGTGAATCAGGTTGTGGAAAGTCCACTATTTGCAGGGTTGCCATGAGATTTTACAATCCGACATCAGGAACTATGACCTACGAAAATGATGATATTCATAAATTGACAGCCCGGGGAGTAAAAAATTATCGTCAAAAAGTACAGATGATTTTCCAAGACCCTTTTTCCTCACTAAATCCATTGCATAATATATATTATCATTTGAAAAGACCGCTTAAATTGTATCATCCTTCTGACAATATAACCATGAAAAAGAAGATGGATGAATATTTGACTTTGGTTGGGCTGGTTCCCCCGGAAGAACAGGGAAATAAAAATCCTCACCAGCTGTCCGGCGGACAAAGACAAAGAGCATATTTGGCAAGAATATTGGCTGTGGGCGCGGAAGTTATATTTGCGGACGAGCCGACATCAATGCTGGACGTATCAATTCGGCTGGGAATTCTAAACCTTATGAACAAATTGAAGAAGGAAAATAACAAATCGTTTATTTATATTACTCACGATATAGCCACTGCACGATACTTTGGCGATAGAATTATTGTTTTGTATGCCGGTCATATGGTTGAATGGGGTGATATTAACAAGGTTATTGTCAATCCCGCGCATCCTTATACAAAGCTTTTGGTTTCTGCGGCTCCAGATCCGGAAAGAGAGGGAATTGTGGAATTGCCGGTATTAAAGGATAAAGAATCCGAAGTAACCGTTTGGACACCGGAAAGCAAAGGATGCCCGTTTAAAAGCCGTTGTCCTGTCGCTGAAGAGAGATGTTCAAAGGAATTGCCGCAGGTAAGGGAAGTCAGCGACGGACAATATATCAGATGTTTCCATTAGTTAATGATTTTATATTTACTTCTCCGTACTTATATATCAGAGCTGCTGCGACTAATTAAAATCGCAACCATACAAAATTTATTTTTGCTGAAAAAGGTAACTGCTCTCATTTTTTAGTGTTGTAAAAGAAGTGATGAATAGATGCAACTGCTTAGATAAGCTCCCTGAAACTCAAAAGTACTTAGCTACAGCTTGTGAGAATATAGACCAGTTTAGGGTGCGAAAAATAATTTGGGCAATCAAAAAGCTTACTTTAACTGAAACGGATATAAAAGAATGGAAAGTAAAACTATTAGCCGGGTTATTTCATTTAAAGTCTTCTAGAATTAATCAAATCACGCTTTCCTGTATTCTTCATCTGATTGCCCTCCACAGTTTTATTGTACCCAAACTCCACTGTGTCCGGCAAATCGGGTATGGGTCAGACCAAATAGATGTAACATGTGATTGTATTGCGGCACATTTTAATGGGAAAATATATCTGTTTAGCGGTATTTCTGATGATGGCGAAATTTTTGAGGAATATGATATAGCAACTGATACTTGGAAAATGTTACCCCCTTTGTCTGAAGAATGGTTTGGTGCAGGCATAGCTATACTTGATGGAAGGATGTTTGTTTTCCCTGATTTCTATAACTCTGAACCTGGAGTTGAAGGTAATATAAAAGAATATAATCCAAAAAAAATGAATGGACTGATAAGGCAAAAATTCGTTTTAGGGAAGAAGCATCTTCTTATTCTACAATAGTTTGTAATGGTAAAATTTACTTAATTTACGGATCTAATGTTTTCGAATATACACCCTAATAGTAATTTGAATTATCTACTTTTGGAGGGCATATGAAGAAGTTTGTGCTTTTCTGCCTCGCTCTGATCCTTCTCTGGAACACAAATCTGTTCGTTTTCCGCCATGCAGGATGAGATTAAGGGAAACAGCATTGGCAACATAACAAACGGAGGGTGTATTGCAACAAGTGGCAAGGAGGTTATATCAGCGCTTCGACTGTTACGTCCGGACTTTACAGGATTGATAAGAGCAGTTGCAGGATAGCGAAAATTTTTGCAGATAGCGCGGATACATCCTTTGTTACCATGAGTGCTTGTAATAAAACCAAACCAATTCTTCAGACAAACGATATACCAGTCTTTTGTTTTATATGTGGAATAAATTGACTTTCACTTTCGTTTACTATAATATACTAAATAAAGTAATGAGTTGCAGGATGAAAACATGGAACGAATAAAACATGGAATGTTAAAAAATTTCATTACTACTATAATCAATGTAGTTAAATTATTCTTTTTTACTGCATTGAATACTTGTTATGGCATATTACATTCTGCTGAAAATAGAAAGAATCTGTATATCCCGATAATATGCGCATTCAGCATAGTTGCTATTGTCATGTCACTTAAAATGAGCCTCACAACAGTGAGCCTTTTATATTATTCCTTTGTTTTTCTTGACGTAACTTTTGTGTTTTCCATATTGATTCTTATTCTTTTTCACAAATTGAAGGAGCCCGAAAGTCTCCCTGTTTATTCCAAAGTGTAATTTAAAATCTATTGCGCTTATGTGGCATGTTCTGCTGTAAACAGTAAACATTCTTTGAGTTTATTATTTACGTGTTAACTTCATGTCCACGGATAATTAAGGAGGTTATATGAATAAATCATTAAAATCGGATTTTCAGAGTAAATCCAGAAATCTTAAAGCAATAATGGAAACTCTAAACAAAATAAAATGTATCAATTTAAATTCATATACAGATGAAATGCTGCTGGATTATTCGAAGAAGCTTCTCAGTAAAGCACAAAAAGGTATCTCTGTCGATGATTTGATGATTGCTTCGTTTGCTCTTGTAAACGAAGCAATCATCAGAGTTCTGGGTTACAAACCATTTGATGTACAAATTATGGCCGGTATCGCACTTCACGAAAGAAAGTTAATAGAGATGCAAACAGGCGAAGGTAAAACTCTTGCTGCTGTTTTCCCTGCATATTTGAATGCACTTACCGCAAAAGGGGTACATGTTCTGACCGTGAATGATTATCTTGCCAGGAGGGATGCTGAATGGATGGGGCCGGTTTACTCCTTTCTTGGCCTTTCAGTCGGCTATGTGCAGGAAGGGATGGAATTACATGCCCGGCAAAAGGCATATGGGTGTGATATTACTTATGTGACGGCAAAGGAGGCAGGGTTTGATTTCCTGCGGGACTCTCTTTGTTATGACAAAAAAGAACAGGTACACCGTCCGTTTCATTATACTATCGTCGATGAAGCAGATTCCATTATGATAGATGAGGCAAGAATACCGCTCGTCATAGCTGCTGGTACGACAGAAGAAAGGGATTCATTTGATAAAATTTATGAATTGATCAGCTTGTTGATACCGGAAATTGATTATAAAACAGATGAATACTCCAGAAATATTTTCCTTACCGACGTTGGTATCCAAAAGAGCGAAAAACAACTGAACTGTGGCAATTTGTATGATAACAGGACTACTGATTTATTATCTAAAATTCATAATGCGCTGCATGCTGCAGTTTTATTGAAGCGAGACATTGATTATATTGTGAATGCTGACAAAATAGAGCTCGTTGATGAATTTACCGGACGGGTTTCTGAAAACAGGCACTGGCCCGATGGTTTACAGGCTGCAGTTGAGGCGAAGGAAGGATTAAATGTCAATACGAATGGCCGTATCATGAACTCTATTACAATGCATAACTTCATACGCCTATATCCAGGAATATCAGGAATGACGGGTACTGCGGCAAGCTCATCTGATGAATTCATGGACTTTTATGGACTTGATACAGTGGTGATTCCAACCAATAAACAATGTATCAGAATGGATCATCCGGATTTGATATTCCCGACCAAGGATGCAAAATATAAAGCACTTCTATCTGAAATAACCGATGTGAACAACACTGGAAGGCCAATTTTGATAGGTACGTGCAGTATTGCAGAGTCTGAAAAGATAGCTTTTTTGCTGGAGCAATCCGGTATGCATTGTCAGGTGCTGAATGCAAAGAATGATGAGCTTGAAGCAAAAATCATTGCGAATGCCGGTGCCCTGTTTTCTGTTACTGTGTCTACAAACATGGCAGGTCGTGGTACTGATATCAAATTGGGAGGTCCGGAAGAATATGAAAAAGACAAAGTAATTGCTTTGGGAGGGTTGTATGTAGTCGGTACAAACAGGCATGAAAGCGTACGCATAGACAATCAATTAAGAGGTCGTGCCGGAAGGCAGGGGGATCCGGGCTCTACAAGATTTTATATCAGCTTGCAGGATGAAGTTCTTGTAAAATACGGTGTTGATAGAATTGTCCGCTTGAATAAGTGCGCTTTTAGTCAGGAGGCTCCGATTAATCTGCCTAAAGTGACAAGAGGTGTATTACAGGCACAGCGTACAATTGAAGGGCAGAATTATGATATAAGAAAAATTCTTTGGAAATATTCCAATATGATTGAAATTCAAAGAAAACACATGCTGAAAAAGAGAAGCGGGGTGCTGTCGGATAGCTCTATACCAAGCCTTTTTCAAGAATGCGAGCCTGTTGCATACAACCATTTTTTATCTGTAATTGGACAGGGAGACTTTCAGAGATTTGAAAAGCAAATAACGCTTTATACTATTGACCAATGCTGGTCCGATTATCTTGCACAAGTGACCTATATCAGGGATGGTATACATTTAGTCGCTGTTGCAGGGCAGAATCCTCTGGAAGAGTATTTGATCAAAGTATCACAAGTTTTCAGGGAACTTGAGACAACAATACAGGCTTGCATAATAAATACAATAAAAACTGCAGAAATCACAAAAAGCAGTATTGATTCCGTTGTTAAAGACCTGAAAGGCCCTTCAGCTACATGGACGTATTTGATAAATGACAACCCTTTTGCGGATGATCTGGGATTGATGCTTGCCAGTACGCGAAATATTGGATTTGCTGCATTTGCAGTTGCATTGCCGCTGGTTTCGCCATTCATGATTATAAGTCTACTTTACCAACGTTTTATCAAGAAGGGCAGGCATATAGAATAAATCCATAATTTTAAGGAGATGAACTGTTATGAAATCAGAAAATAGCACCTTAAGAAATGTCATTTTTATTTGAGGGGTAATGTCGGAGTTTCCCGGTAACCTTCTGATATTAAGCTCTGAAAGGCTTGGAATTCAGGGCTTTCAAGGCTGGCGGGTATATATTGCACCAGCTTTTTTGCTGTGCTTTTATGACAACTTATTTAATAGAAAAGTATTCTAACATAAAAAACTCTTGCATATGACGTAGCGTCATACCTTATAATGTAATTATTATGAAAGAGGGAAGTTATGAATAAAAAAAATGAACTTTATAGACCTGCAGAGTTTGCAAAGATAGTCGGGATGACAAAAAGAGCGTTGAGACATTATAACCAGATTGGAATTCTGATACCCTCCAGTGAGAATGAGTTCGGGCATAAATTCTATTCGGAAGAAAGTTTCTATGAGGCTCAAAGAATACTTTCGCTAAGGTTTATTGGATTTTCAACAGAAGAAATAAGGGATATTCAAAAAAGTCATAAAGGCATAAAAGAATCTTTGAAACTACAGCATGATGTGCTGCAGGAAAAAGTGAACCAGATAAATACAATCATTAAGGCTATTGATGATATGCAGAAATTGATGGAACAATCCGGCGAAATTGTATGGGAGAATATTTTTAATGCGGTAAAGTTTGCTAAGTATGAAATGGTAAAAGAAATGATGATGGAATACTATGATGAAAGAGCGCAGGAATATGATGAGATATTTGAGGGCAAAGGCCCTGCTGATTATAGCCCCAGGTACTATACAATCGATATTGAAGAAATAGGGTTGTTTATGAAGGAATTCGGGAAAGGACATATCATAGATATTGCTTGCGGCAGTGCATATTGGTTAAAATTTTACTATAAAAAGAGCAGCGGGTTTACCTTTCTTGATCAATCAGGAAAGATGCTGGACGAATGCAAGCAGAAAGTTGACATATATGGCGTTAGAGACAGGTCTACATTCATCAGGAGAGACATTCTGGATTATGAGTTTGATGAAAATGACAAATATGATTGCGCAATAATTGGTTTTTTATTAAGCCATTTCACTAAAGTGCAGGAAGAAGTACTTTTCAGAAAGCTCAAATCCATTTTGAAAAAGGGTTCTGAGATTTTAATAATTGACAGTACATGGACTAAGGTAAGGGCAAAAAGCCAAAACAAGGAAGACGTTTCAGAAAGACGATTGAATGACGGAAGGTCATTTAAAATATATAAGAGATACTTTGATACAGGTGATTTACCCGCCTTGCTTGAGAGCCACGGAATAACTGTTAAGGATAGCTTTTTCGGCAATTCATTTGCCGCTGTGATAGGCGTGGTTTAGGAGAGCTTATGTCCAAATCGTTGATTCTTGTTATTACTGCTGTGTTTTTACTAGTTACAGGTACTTTTATATCCGGTACCATTCTTACGCCGTATGCACAGGATATTGGAGCTAGCTGGGTCCAAATTGGAATACTATCCGCAAGTATGTATGTCGTACGGCTTTTTGTTGGTACACCGGTTGGAAGACTGGCAGATAAAAAAGGAACGCTAGAGGTATTAAAATACAGTCTGATGCTATATCCCATAATAGCAATTGCTTATTGGTTTTCATCCAACATTTTCTCCTTGATTTTTACACGATTGCTGCATGGATTGGCTTCTGCCATGATGCTTCCGATGGGTATGGCATACATAGGGCAAGCTGCTCCAAAGGGCAAGGAGGGCAGGTTTGTTGCGATATATAATTCCTGCGTATTACTTGCAAGCGGTATCGGGCCTTTTATTTCTACGATAGTTGCTGGATTCAATCATCACAGGAATTACAGAGCAACCTTCGCAACCCTGTTTGTACTGGCGGTAATGGCTTTCTTGATTCTGCTGCTTTCCCGGAACGGGCAAAAGAAGCCGGCAGGAGGCTATAATGGTGTTGATGGAAATAGAAATAGAAATAGAAATGGAAATGGAAATGGAAATGCCAGTTCAACTGGATTAATAAAAAATCAGCGCATAATGGCATTAAGTGCTGCCAATATTGCACTGGCGGTTATTTCGAGCCTTATAGGCTTTTTTCTCATACCTTTCTTGGAAGAGATGGGTATGGAGTTGATATTCACCGGTTCTATCATAGCAATTTATAATATTATTTCGGGAATGATCCAGATCCCATTAGGAAAGATAACTGACAGATATAATAAAATAAATATTATAGTATTATCGGGTGTTTTTATATCTTTAGCCCTGATGATTTTTCCTTTAACAAAAAACATTTGGATTATCATTGCTGCGATGATAATTGTTTCTATGGGCTCCGCCGCCTTATTGGCTTCCACCTCTGCATTATCGGTAATTGTCGGACGCGAAGCAGGAATGGGAAGTACAATGGGGTTTTTGAGTACTTCAAACAGTGTCGGAATGGTATTCGGGTGCATAGCCTTAAGTTTTATGCCCGGAGCAGGTTACAACTATAAAGCACTTTTTATTTTTTCGAGTATTACACTAATTGTGTGTACTATTTTATTTACTGTTCTTTGGAATATGAAAAGATCTGCTGTACTAAAAGAAAATAATACCGGTAGTTTCCGGGATATAAATCAATAGGGGGATAGCAAATATGGATAATATTATTTTTAAAGAGATGAGAGATGAGTACATAAGAGATGTAAAGGATATTTACACTTATTATGTGCTGAATACTACTGCAACTTTTCATGCACATGAATTATCAATTGATGAAATGAGGGAGATTGTTTATTTTTCCAATCCGGTATATAAAACGTATGTGATACTTGTAGATGAGAGCATATGCGGCTATGTCATAATGACGCAGTATAAGAAAAGAGAAGCATATAACAGAACTGCCGAAGTGACCATCTATCTTAAACAAGAGTATACCGGCATGGGATTGGGCAGCCAGGCTGTCAAATTTATTGAAAATTACGCCAGAACCAAACATATCCATGTTTTAGTTGCTACTATCTGCGGCGAGAACTCAAAAAGCATAAATCTTTTCAATCGTAACGGTTATTTTAAATGTGCTCATTATAAAGAGGTTGGCATAAAATTCGGCCAATTGCTTGATGTGGTTGCATATGAGAAAATATTGAGTGAATAAGGAGAAACAATATCACTTGCATTTCCAATATGTGAATATTTGAGGGGTAATATCGGAGTTCCCCGGCAACCTTCAGGTATTTAAGCTTGAAAGCCGTATTAATAGGGCGTTATCGAGCTTGAACTATGTATAACGATTATAGAATCAAATTTTAGTGACCCAGTCGGATATAATTGGATGCTTGTCTAACGGATCATCGACGACAAAACGTACACCCCGCGAAGCGCCAGGCTTATCGGAGCCCGCTGGATTTTCACAGCGCCTGAATACCAGGTGAACATTATAGTCCTGGAGAGTCCGCTTATTCGTATCGGGCGCACCGCCGCTGAAGTTTTCGGGTGGCCGGGTGGGACTGACTTCAATTTCAAACGGATACTCACTAATGATCTGTATAAGTTGCGCGTACGACAGGTTCGCGTAGGGATTCACGCTGCCTGACTGCGGCTCTTGGAACTTCGACGCCATGCGCCGGGTCTCCCTCTTGCTGAGTCCGAGCGCATCAGCAAAAGTGTGCTTCTCCTTTTTGGGCTCACCCTCTTCCTCCTTTTCGTACTCCTCACCCAACTTGTCACGGCATTCGGCAAGCAGATTCGATTTGCACAGCAGATGCAGCGCACCACCTACGGCCAGCGATTTCTGCATTGAAGTAATGAACTGAGGATCTACGTCGCCCCCCTTGAGACCGGTCGAATCAGGCGGCGTATTTTTAAGTGTTGGTCCGTAATGATACGGATTCATTGAAACGATAACTTCGCGTGGCGTCACGGATTCAGGGAGGTTTGTAGCGTCGACACCGAACATGCGGCGGACGCCTTCTGAGTGCTTGAGCAAGAAGCCTTTTTTATCGGTACTGAAGTCGGTCATCGTGTATCCGTCTGACCGCAACTGGTTCAACGCCATCGTGTATTCCTTAAAGCGCGGGTCGGACGCCGAGAGCGAAAAGCCGGGGTCCACTCCTGTCATCATCTTTGCAACCATTTGCATATTCAGGTCGGGATGCAGTCCTTCACCGGCTCCCAATTCCAGGGCTCCAGGTTTGGGTGGCACCAGGGGAGACTGCCTGGGTACGGGACGTGAATGCGACGTTATAAAACTCACTTCGCTATAGGAATGTGAATTTTTGAACTTAAATTCCTTTGCAAAACTGTACCCTTCTTTGCAAAGAGTGCGTTTGAGCAGCCGAGTTACTTCTTTGGAATCGGTATCCACGCCAATCTTAGCTAGAGCCTTCTTAGCGGTTTTGATACTGTCTGTGTGGTTAAAGGTGGCCTTTTTATCGGTAGGCCCAAAGACAGAGTACTTTACTCTTTGCAAAACATCTCCAAATACTCCTTGTATAGGAGGTCCCTTTTCTTCACCCTCTTCCGGATTTTCAACGCTCTGCACCGGGACATCCTTGGCTCCTCGGACTCCCGCGGTTATAGAATCAGACTTTATATCATCTGATATTTCCATAGGGGCGGTATCCATTTTTGCCCTCTGAACAATTTCTTGTCCCATCTTATCCGCTTCGCGCTCCAACGCCTCATCATCATTTACTTGAGCTCCCTGCATCTGTAATGTAGGCTGAACTCTTCCCTGCGCTTGCTGTACAACATGCCAGACTTCGTGGGGTAAATGTTTCTCCTGCCTTGGTGCGACATGAATATCTGCACCCTGGGTATAGGCTAAAGCTCCTATCTGAGCAGGCCTATCCGAATTATAATTCACCCTGACATCATCCATGGATAAACCTGACAGGTTTTCTGCCCCTGTCTTCAAATCATCCGGCAACCCTGTATTGTTTTCTTTCTTCGCCTGTAAAGGAACACCTATTTCTCTCATAAGCTGATAAACCGCATGATTACCTATTGTCTTTTGAAGTAACACAGTATCAGCAGGAGAAAAAGATTTTGGATGCATCCTTACTCTTTGGATTACAGCTTTGTAATTATCAAGAGGAGTATGCTTTGAACGGTCTGGAATTATAGAGTTGTTATTTGTCTGCGGCGCATTCAGCTTATCTTGAAATGACACAAAGAACCTCCATGTGTTAACATATTTATTAGCATCTACTAAATACTGTATCAGAATTTACTTATTATTTATACAACTTTTATTATATTTTTTGTGTTATAGAAAACATTTATTTCAAACAAGTATTTTCCTGTGTTTACTAATTATAATAGAATAAAAACTGACAATTATTTTGTTTTCTCATTTTTTTATAAATATTTGAGAGGGGTACATTCCATTCTGGGGCAGAAACCCCAGGATCAATTGAAAGTGGAACTCTGTCCAGAGAATAAGCACCTTGATATAGTATTCAAACGATGATGGTAGGTCTGTTTCTTTGTTGTTAAGTAATAGAATATTGCACCAATATGCCAGTCTCTAAAAGGTCTAATATGAAAAAATATTGACAAGGAGCCTAAAATAGTAATATTATAATATTACTAGAATGATAATATCAATCAGAAAATAACAGTTTGAAGGTGATACTTTGGAGAATTTTGAAAAGAAGAACAAACAGGGACTTGACGAGGAGCAATTCCTTGCATTATATGATGCAAGCAAATTTGATAGACCCTCAGTAACGGTGGATATGCTGATTTTTACAGTAACGGATGAAGAAAAGAAAAACTACAGGAAGCTTCCTGAAAAAGTCTTGAGGCTCCTGATGATAAAAAGAGGCGATCATCCTTACATTGGACAATGGGCTCTTCCGGGCGGATTTGTACAGTTGAATGAAAGCTTGGATGAAGCAGTATTAAGGGAACTTAAAGAGGAAACCAGCATTGATGACATATATATGGAACAGCTTTACACATGGGGAGATGTGGGCAGGGACCCGCGCACGAGGGTAATAAGTGCATCATATATGTCAATGGTCGACAGTTCGACACTTGATATCAATGCGAGTGATGATGCTGACGATGCAAAATGGTTTACGATTTCCTGCAGATTATACCAAGAACAAAAGACTGTAACCGAAAAAGGATATATCCTTCAAAGATTGTTTAATTTGAGTTTATCTAACGATGAGAATTACCTTTCGGCATTAGTGAAGAACATAAAGACTGTCGAGGGTAAAGTGACAAAAGTAGAAAGAGAAGTTGTTGAATCAAAAGGAATAGCATTTGACCATGCAAAAATTATTGAATATGCGATTGAAAGATTACGCAGCAAAATCGAGTACACGGATATAGCATTTAATCTTATGCCGGAACTATTTACTCTTACAGAGCTTCAGCAGGTGTACGAAGTTATTCTTGATACAGAGTTGTTAAAAGCAAATTTCAGAAGGAAGACTGCTGATATGGTGATGGAAACGAATGAGTATACCAAGGATGCAGGTCATAGACCATCAAAGCTATTCAGGTTTAACCCGAACTGGACTAATGTTACTGAGTGAGAGGAGAAATCGATTTGAGAATGATGAATAAAAGTGAATTTCAAAAAAGAAGTGTTGAAACTCTTGGAGAGATATTTGATATACTGGCAAAGGTCTCTGCGATACAATTAAAAAATTTGCAGGGGAAGCTAACAGCTTTAATAATAGTTGACATGGTAAATGGTTTTGCCAGGGAAGGGGCGTTAAAGAGCCCGAGAGTGGAAGGGTTGATTCCTGAAATAGCTGAATTGTCAAAGGCCTGCGATGAACTGCAGATTACAAAGCTTGCATTCGCAGACTGCCATACAACAACTTCGCCGGAATTTGATGCTTATCCTGTACACTGTATGATTGGCACCAGCGAAGGGGAAATCGTTGATGAACTTTGGAAAATCGGAGGTTATACCCTTATTCCTAAAAACTCTACAAATGGCTTTCTTGAAAAAGCATTTCAGAAATGGCTTAAGGAAAACGAGCACATAAATACCTTCGTAATTACTGGTGACTGTACCGATATCTGCGTACAGCAATTTGCAATAACATTAAAGACATGGTTTAATATGCAGAATAAAAGAGTAAGGGTCATTGTCCCCCTAAATACAGTTGAAACTTATGATTTTGGCTTGCACGATGGTGATCTGACGAATGTAATGGCACTATACAACATGATGATTAATGGAATAGAAGTGGCTCGGGGGGTGGAATAAATGGATAAAATGAATTTAACCATGCTGACGGATTTTTATGAATTAACCATGGCCAATGGGTATTTTCAGAATGGGTTGAAAGATAAACAGGCTTCATACACTTGAGAGGAGCGTAGCACTATTATGAACAACTCAAAAAGAGTGATCGTATGGACAGATTTGTATTAATTTATCAATGTTCAGCCCAGCATTTCAGGCTGGGTAAGTTGAGTTACTATAATCAATAACCTCAAAAAGCATATTTAAAAAGGTTCTTGGTCTCTTCAAAAAAGTGAGCTTGACGATGTATGTCAATTGCCATTTGCAGAAACCGTTTGATGGTTTCTTTCCATCAAATCGAAGCCGATAAAAACGTAGAACCCCAGGACAAAGCTAAATCCGGACGCGGAAAATATGCTGAGCCGCTCCATGATGCCGCCGTAAGCCGGGGGAACGACTACTAAGCCGATCGTGCCGATAATCATGCAACAAAGGCTGATAGTTGCGAATATGGCGATCGACCGGTATTTGCGATGCCTGTAGCCGCCGGCCATGATCATGGCCAGAGAGACAATGGTTAAAATCACAACAGCCGCTGTCACCACAAAAGTGTGTATGATATCCTGAAAAGTGCCCGCGTATCCGCTTTCCGTGAGCGGGAACAGGGTATACCCCATATTGACCCAACTCAAAACGGCAAAGAGATATATGCCGACTCGCAGCGTTCTGTTCAGGCGGTTTTGAACGTACAGGCAAGCCAGCGTAACGAATACCAACCCGCAGGCGCTGGAAACGGTGGTAAACTGTGCCCAGAGCTCACGGGAGGGGGCATCCAGCGCAAACAGATCGCTTATTGCCTGACCCATCCAGTCATAACCCGGGTAGGCGCGCGGCGAGATAAAGACGGCGAGCAGGTATATGATAAAGCCCGCTACCCCCAGCAGTCCCAACCAATTTTCCAGTTTTCTGCTCTTTAAATAATCCATAGAGAATTCCCTCCATTCTTATCTTTTAACATAGTAATATCGTCACGTGCCCAGGGATGGGGTTGTTGACACTCTTTGCAGAACCATCCCCCGTCTTGCTTTATGTCGCTGTGACTGCGGCCTGCGTTGCTGCAATCGCCTTTTGAACAGCGACCACCACCTGTTTCATTTCGTCTCTTTCTGTTTGGAAATAAAAACCCGTATTCAGTTGTTTGAATGTCTTCTTCAAGCTTTTGCGTTCTTCCCCGGTAAAGAATTTTCCAACAAAGTAGTTCGCAGCGGATTGAAATAAAGACACAATCAGGGTTGGTGGTCATGGTCATCGCGATACTGATGTTGATTGTGTCGGCCGTTATTTTTGTTCCAGGGGTTAATAACGATCTTTTCATTCCGATTATCGTCGGATCAGTAATTTTTGTAGCATACCTCAGAACACTCATATATAATTGATATCATTATAATATCACTGCGATATTTAAAACGCAATATGTTGCAACAAAAAAAAGAGAATTTCTGTTCCATTATCCCTGCTTATCCTATTCTCCTGAAGTGTTATCACCCACAGGTGAAATTACTGAACCAATAATTACATGTTTGAACTGAAATATGAAAATAAAAGGAATTACAGGATGAAGGTATGGGGCAATACAAAATAAATTTGACATTATAACTGGTATTTCATACAATAAAATACAACAAGTGTATTTGGAAAGTAAAATATGGAAATTGAGGGAAACGTGCATGGATAATATTGGAATAGGCGTATTTGGTGGTTCGGGTTTATATTCGTTTTTAGAGGATGTCGAAGAACTGGATATCAATACCCCATATGGAAAACCGAGTGATAAGATTGCAATTGCTAATTATAATGGTGTTAAGGTTGCCTTTTTACCCAGACACGGAAAAAAGCACCATCTGCCTCCGCATATGATTCCTTACAGAGCAAATATATATGCAATGAAACAACTGGGGATAAAAAAAATAATTGCGCCGACAGCATCAGGTAGTTTGCAGGAATATATAAAACCTGGAGATTTTGTAGTTTGTGATCAATTTATCGACAGAACAAACAGCCGTAAAGATACATTTTTTGATGGACCGGAGACAAGACACATAAGTTCTGCTCAACCATACTGCCCTGAACTCAGAAAATTGGCGATAGATAGTGGAAAAGCCCTGGGTATAACCGTCCATGAAAAAGGTACTGTTGTTGTAATACAAGGCCCAAGGTTTTCTACGATTGCTGAAAGTCGATGGTATAGCAAAATGGGGTGTGAAGTTATAAATATGACCCAATATCCAGAATGCTATCTTGCACGAGAAATGGGGATATGTTATACAAATATAGCTCTTATAACAGATTATGATGCCGGTTTGGAAGGGAATGATGAAATAAAGCCAGTTACGGAGGAAGAAGTTTTCAGGGTATTTGAGGAAAACAATGAAAGGGTTAAGAAAATGATATTCGAAATGATTAAAAACATAAATGCAGAACCGGTCGATTGCAAATGTTGTAAGTAATGCCGGAGGACTCAATTATTTATTCAGGTGCATTCGGATCGGTTGTTTGGCTGGACATCATATATTGCGCTGCGGTTGTAATGCTGATGGACTGTGATAGCATTTCAGCTTTTGTTGCAATCCTGTTTTTCTCCTTTTTGATAGAGATGATTTTTTCAACCAGTTCTTTGTTTTCCATGCTCTCCTCCCGGTATATATTTATGTAAACCACTAATTCGCACTAATCACATTTTGTTACCAGGATGATTTTTATTATTTATATGTCTACTGTTTAACGCATATGAATAAAATCGTAAAATGTAAAGGGATGAGGCTATTGCTACGGTTCCTTTAGCAGAAAATATTAATGATAAGAATAATACTGTATCTAAACATAAATAAGAATCATGATATTATTACAACTGTTATTGATATCCTAAATTACAATAGACAGAATTAATATTTGACAAAGATGCATGTCAAATAAACTTAACGAATGATTGGGTATAATGGTAATTGATTCAATAGTAAGCTTGTTTTTGTCTGAAATATGCGATACTATTAAGGCAGGTTAACCGATGTGCCGAAGCAAAGTTAAGTATATGTGTGAAATTGCGGGAACCATCCTGCGAAATAAAAACGGTAAAATAATAACAAATATTTACGGAGAAATTGTATGGGAAAAATTCTGAACATTATAATGGCAACAGTTATACTTACTTTGAGTTTTATTGCCACAGGATGCAGCGGCAATAATAAAATGGTCCAGGAGGCTGTCGCTGCAACCGTTCAGGAAAACAGCACTGCAGCGGTTCAGGAAGACAGCACTGCAGCGGTTCAGGAAGACAGCACTGCAGCGGTTCAGGAAAACAGCACTGCAGCGGTTCAGGAAAACAGCACTGCAGCGGTTCAGGAAAACAGTGCTGCAGCGGTTCAGGAAGATAGCACCGCAACAGTTCAGGAAGACAGCACTGAAATGATTGATGAAGAAATGTATGCGGATGGAGAATATGAAGGAAAATCGGCGCTGACCTCGGAAGGGTATTATGGCAAAGCAAAAGTGAAAATTAGAAATTTCAAAATCCAGGATATCTATTTTGAGATTTTTGATACAGCTATTTTTAAGGAACGAGCAATTTCAAAATATAAAAATCTTAAGGAATTGTTACTGGATGAAAGCTATAAAGAGGAAGTGTATAAAGACATGCCCTATTACCGGGAGCAGACTTCAAACGAACTGGCGGGAATGAAGAAATATAAAAGCGAATTACTCCAAAAACAGGATATTGACAAGGTAGATGCGATTTCAGGTGCAACGTGGTCATATCAGATATTTACAGAGACAATGAAGAATACCCTTGAAAAGGCAGATAGAGTTGTACCCGAAGAGAAAAATAAGGCCAGTATTAAAATTGGCTCACTTGAAGAAAAAAAGTTGAAAAGTGAAGAAGAAATACGTACCTATTATGAGTATATACCAACAAGTTATAAAACTCAAAAATCTCTCCCTCTTCTTATCATGCTACATGGTGCAAACGGCAATCCAGTTCAGATTAATGAGATGACCAATTGGTCATCGGTAGCCGAAAAGGATAACTTTATAGTGGCTTTTCCGTATAAACAAGGGTGGTGGGATGCATATAAATGGGATAAGAATGCCGATGATTCATTTTTGTCAAATCTCATTGAGAAACTGAAAACGGATTATCGAATCAATGATAAAAAGGTATTTTTATGTGGATATTCCATAGGTGCAAGTATGGCAATCACTTATACTTTCAAACACACAAAGAATCTGGCAGCCGTTGCGTTGGTTTCACCTGCATGGATGAATTCCGATCCAATGTTTGATATTGATCCGTATAAGATTCCACAGCCCCAAAAGCCAATACCTGTTTATATATGGCGCGGCGAAAACGAGGATTGGCCTTCGCTTGATGAAAACCAATCCATGGTGGAATACTGGTCTTTTTTCAATCATACTTCTGATAAACCAAGCATTAATAAACAAACCAAGTACTCTACATATACCTATGCCGGAAGTAAAGCTGACGTTATTTATACAGAAGTGTCACAAGGAACACATTTGTCATACACACCGGATGAATTTGAAAAGATATGGAATGATTTTTTTTCGCATTATTAAAATGTTCTGACTTTCTGGTGTATACTATTAAAGCAGGGTCTGCTGAATAGTAGCAAAACCCTTGAAAACACTGGGCTTTAAGTCAATTTTTTAGTATAATAATACATAGAATTACAAAATTTTCCGCATAAAACCTGCATTTTTTTCACTGCTTTTACAAGAAACAAGTTTGGAACGGTAGCGGGAGTATTCACGAAGAATACGGATTGGCTTGTCAGGAATATAACTTCCTGTGACTAGGCCTAAGCGGAAGAGAACGCCAATCCATTTGGAATCTTTGGTGTCATCCTTATTACCTTTGACAGCTTTAACCCATTTGGGATTGGCAACAGTAACATGGATGACTTAAATAAAGATGGCGCGATTACTCTCACCCGCGGTGAAATGGTCCGAGAGATAATCAGCGCCAACCATAGGATTTGTCACAAGGACAAATTACAAATATATTTTGCCATATCCGGCAGTGCTTTTACAAGGTCTTTCAAAAAGTTTTGGCCGGATTACTGTAATTTGAGCTTTGGTGTAGCACCATTCCATCTATTGGAGACAACTGCATAAGTCCTGTAGTATATTTAAAACAGAAAGAAGGGAGATGCCAGGGAGAAATTCTTTCCATAAGGTAATTGACCCAGTAACAAAATATACTCGAAAGTAGCTTCTGAGCTCATTTCGACACTGTATCGGTTAATTCATTCTCTACTGAAAGCATAATTTTAAGTATCTGTCGGGTTCTATTGGTAATGCGCAGTCTTTGAATGGACACCGCTGCGGCGGTTTAGATACAGAATGACAAAGAAGTTTCCGATAGTGCGGAAAGCATGATTGATGAGTATTTTTCAAAAAATACCGGTTTGTCATCCAATATGTATTTCCATCGGTAAATTACTGGCTATGCATAAATCCCATCCTCTCTGAAATGGAATATACACTGCAGAGCTCACTTGCTAATAGAAATTTTTCTTTGTCACCAGATTAAGAATATAGACATAATGTATATTAGGAATGGTTTATGTCACCTTTTATTTGATGTAAAATGAGGTAAATTATGAGTGAAATAATTGTTCACACAGAAATCGCTCAATGCTTTGGGAGACAGTGTTGTTGCCACCACCATCATTGTTGTGTCGGTCCAACCGGTCCGACTGGCCCTCAGGGTGATGCAGGGCCGACCGGGCCTCAGGGTGTTGCTGGCTCGACTGGTCCTCAAGGTGTTGCAGGTCCCACTGGTCCTCAAGGTGTTGCAGGCCCGACCGGTCATCAGGGTGTTGCTGGTCCGACTGGCCCTCAGGGTGATGCAGGGCCGACCG
>JAEWQC010000020.1 GCA_023399355.1 Bacillota bacterium
ATCATATACTGCAAAATTGTCCGGTTTAATGGACGAGACCTTTCAAGAAATTAAAAAGAGGGCGGTTTCGACCAATACTGCCGGGCTTGACCAGGAGCGAATTATGAATATCGCACTTGATACTACGGCGAGCGATTTTTGGGCATATGCTTTGCTATCCATCTCATGTTTTCTGATATTGATTGCAGCCATCAATTTTACCAAAGCTGTCAGGCGGCATATAAATCCTTATAGAAGTCCTACCATAAGGAATCTTGCTGAATATAGGGATATTCCTTCCATAATGTTTTCTATAGAAAATGAAGTTGCTTCAGTAGACTATAATAATGAAAGAGTATTTATTACAAATTCCTGGTTTTTTTCGAAGAGATTTTATGTTGTTGATATAGCGCCAATATCCTATATAGCGTGGGTATATTTAAAAAGCCGCTGGAGGAGATGGAATTCTATAATTCCAATATACAGAGTGACTGAAGTCAATGTAAAGCTAAAAAACAAAACATATTTTACAACGAATTTCAGATTTAAATCCAAAGCGGTAAAATTGATTGATCATTTGCAGATACTTAATCAGGATTTATTAATTGGCTGCTCGAAAGAGGCAAAGAATGAATATAATTCACTTATTAAGAATAATAACAGATGAGTTATATGAATAGATTGATGCTGCTCCCCATTTCCATATGGTGGGAAGTTGAGCCGATATCACATTAGATGCTATTTAGGGAAAGCTGATTTAATTAATGAATTGGTAAATGATAATACGATAAATTCAAGAGATAATACCAGTTATACGCCACTTATGTTTGCATGCAATGCTGGTCAATTTGAATGTGTTAAAGAATTAATCGCCCTGAATGCAAATATAAATGCAAAGGATAATGTAGATTCGACACCTATTATGTTTGCTGCCCAACATGGCTATGACTCTATTGTTGAGTATTTGCTGGAGAATGCTGATAAAAACACTGTGGGCAAACATGGCTTGAAGGCTATTGATTTTGCAATACAAAACAAGCATTCATCTACAATAAAAGTTTTAAGAGAATAATTATTAAAATTATTTCATGAAATTGTGAGAAGAAATAAAGAGATTGACTCTTTTTGAAAGGTGAAACTTCATGAAGAAAATCAAGCTGCTATTAATTATTGCAATTGCATTCATCCCGTTGATTAATTCAAACCCGGTTTACGCACAGAAGGATTGTCCCATTACTATTAAACTCAATGGAGACAAAATTTGTTTTGATGTACCACCTATACTTGTGAATGGCAAGGTGTTAATTCCTCTTGAACAAATGGCGGGAGCTCTTGGCATGGATGTCATAACAAACACAAAAACAAAGGAAATTACATTAGCAAGAGAAAACTGTCAGATCAATATAAAATTAGGTAGTGAAAAGGCAAAGGTAAATGGCAAAAATGTTCAGATGAATGTATGTCCGGAATATTTGAATAATTGCTTATTGATTCCGGTGGATTTCATTGCTGATTGTATAAAGGCCAAACTGGTGTGGGACAAGGAATGCAATGTCATATTTGTAAATGAATACGAGCCGCTATATCCTGTATACAGGTTAAACAACGGGAAGGTCCTGGAAACGGCATATATTGATGTAAACGGTAAAATTACGATACCTTATATGAAGGGTGTTGGCGGAGAATTCCATGATGGATTGGCCACACTCTATACCTATCGTTATAGTTCTGAAGTTTTAGATAAGGCGAGATTATACGGATATATAAATACAAAAGGGCAAATGGTAATACCGCAGAAGTACAGATACGCAAACCAGTTTAGTGAAGGGCTTGCGGTGGTTTCAAAGGGACTTTATGGTTCCAGTGCAATGATTATAAATAAAAAAGGGGAAAGAATACCGACAAAGGTCAAAATGTTTACAAATCAATTCTATTATCAAAGATTCATGGAGGGGTTTGTACTATTTTTTGACGATAATCTGCGGATCGGCTACCTGAACAAAAAAGGCAATGTAGTGATAAAACCGGCTTACAAATCGGCAAACCCCTTCGCAGAAGGCTTGGCTCTGGTTTGTGACAGCATCGGCAACTGGATTTTCATTGATAAGAAAGGATTGCCATTAACCTCTTCAGAATACGACATCTCTTCGTTGGCAAACTGTTATTCTGAGGGACTTACTGCAGCAAAGAAAGATGACAAATGGGGATATATTAATAAAAACAACAAGGTGGCAATTCAATTCACATTTGATAGTGCAGGTGTATTCAGTGAAGGAATGGCGTATGTTAAAAAGGATGGGAAATATGGGTATATCAATACAGAGGGGGAAATAGCAATTGAACCCGAATACGAGTATGCAGACGACTTTTCCGAAGGCAGGGCACGCTTTTTTCAAGACGTTGGAAAAAACGGATCAATAGCTGGATATTTGGATGCAACTGGTAAAATAGCATTAGAACCTGTCTATACATATGCATTTCCTTTCCGTAATGGAATCGCAAAAGCTGGAGTTGTAATTGGCGGAAAGAAACAGGATTGCTATATAAATAAAGCAGGAGAAATCATATTCAAAGCTGACCCCTATCCTTCGCATGAAAATGATTATTTAAACTGATTTGTGCCTGGTTCATGGTTTAATCTTGAAGAGGCCTGATATGATCTTGTTTGACTTTGGAGGTACAATCCTTCTTGATGATCCGGAACCCGATTTACCGTCAATACTGCTGGTGTCATAATTTATTTTAAGAGGTATAAAAGTATGAGAAAGATTCTATATATCATACCAGTTTTAATATTGTTTTTACTTGTAGGTTGCGGTTCAAAATTAAAATTACCGGATAATCCAGTTGTATTTGATACAATAGAGAAGGATGAATATATGTCTATTATTTGGTGTAACAAAGAATATGTTCCTTTTTGTGCATTTGACCCATCACAAGTTGGAGATTGTATTGGATATTACGAGAATAATGGGAATAAGATTTTTGTATGTAAATTAAAAGGTCAATCACCAGATGAATGGATTGTAGACGATTTGGGTTTGGATAACTGTGATGAAGGGATGATTTTTAGAGAAAAGAGGACTACTGACATTCCAAATGACTTATCCTCTGATTATGAATGGAACAAATAAGTAAAAGTGTGATTGATAAGTGGTTATTGCAATAGCCATTTACAAAAATCGCTCATTATCAACTAAACATTGTGACAGAGCCTAAGTAATTCCAAATGCAGCCAATCAGCAGTTCTATTTAGCTTTCACCGATTGGGATGAGATTGGAAAGTGGTGCAAAAGCGTAAATCAACAGACCTTAATTATGATCTTTGATGATTATTCTGCAATGGTTCTGGATGAGAAAGGCAATTCAGACGGATTTGTGATTAATCCTTACGGCGGGAATGTCGTTTTTAACAAAGACATGGTGAGAGCCTTACGGGATGAAAAAGAAAGACGTGCAAAGGGAGGGGTAGTTGAACAGGTAGTAAAGAAGGATGCAACGGTTCAATTAGGCCAGCCTCGAATATATCCCGGATTATTCTGATAAAGCAGATTATTGTGACTTCCTGTACATGTTTGTAAATTTAAGAACAACATGCAAAAATTGGTATGGTTGTAAACCCAAGGTGGAATAGAATTCTAGATTAGGAGGGTGCAATGAATGACATAAACCTAATTGAAAAGCTCTATGAAATAAGTGGACCTGTTCTTCAATTAAGAATTGCATCGGAACTTATGGACAAGCCTCCCTGCGATATTGAAGAGTTGGCACAAAAGGCTTTGGATCAAACAGAAGTGCAAAAATATATGGAGTATTACAGGAATGGTGCCAGCCAGGGAAGCTCTTTTAATTATAAGAAAATGCTTCATGGGGCTACACCGGACAAGCTGGGAAACGTTGCCGGCAAACTATGGTCGTTGGGAATGAGACAGGGAGTTCCTGCTCTTGATCATTTGTTAAAACCTTATATCAGTATTATGGAGAAGGATTTCTACAGCACAAATGTAAATCGGGCTGGTTATGGAATCTATTATTTAGCCCAGTTTTTAAGCCTGCTGGGATATGCGGATGTGGATTCTGTGGCTTGCATCCTGCAAATGCGTTTGGACCAGATAGTTGATTTTGTTAAGCAGGGACGATATGATATTTATGTAGATGTAAAAGGGTATCCAAAGCTTCCGTCAAGCTGGCGGAACATCAGTAAAATCATTGACCCGGCGCTTACGCAATACGGAGAGGCCAAAGGTGAACCACCGCTTCCTTCTTTATATGATTTGCTTGGCATTGCAGGAATGAAGCAAGTAGGAATGACTGCTGAAAATGAAGCAAAAGCGGAGTTGATTTTGAAATACTGCTTCGATGAACGTTATCAGAAAGGTATTTTGAACCAATATGGAATTTTATTAACTCCTGCCGGACAATACTATTCGATGGGCTGGAGTGTACATATGCCGGGATATGGCCAGGTATTGAACAAAGATGCGGAAATAAACAAGCTTCTTTTGTGGGCGGACATTTTAAGTCCTTTCAAGGCTTCGAGGGAGCTGACATTGTTCAAAAACCTGGTTGAATTTCTTGAAGACTATAAAACGAAGGACGGATTCTATTGCTTTCCAAGAAAATTCATCCCGGACGAAAAAAGAGGGTACTTTGTATCAGGCAAATATATGGGCTTAAACGAAGAAAGGACAAAAAAAGAAGCTAATTTGGCAGAATCAACTTTCAGAGCATTAAGGCTAAAGAAGAACCTTGGAATGCAAGCATAGGGTCCGCAGGTTGACAATGATATTCAATAGGACGAAAATAAAGGCTTGCAGGAATCAAAAAACAACATTCCAGGGCTTCTATACGGGGGAGGGTCATTATGGCAACGATATTGAATAAACAGAAGAAAAGTATGGGCTTGCTTTCATTATTGTCGAGTCTTGTTTCCTCAAAACAATCCTCCGGGAAAGCAGATATTTCCATGACTTTGGCCGCTTTACCGGATAATTACTTTATAATCAATGCGGTAAATATAAACCATGTATCGATTGATCATGCAGTAATTTGTCCGAAGGGGATCTTTGCCATAGAAGACGGATCGATACATTTTGACTCCAATTATTCATTTCAGCAGGGACAGGAAAAGTATATGCCAATTAAGCGGGCTATTCTGAATTCAAAAGCATTAAATGATTTTATGCAAAATTGCAAAATAGGCAACTTCTTTGTTAGTACTTTATTGATATCTGATTCCTGGGATGAGAAATTAAAAACCTATTTTCCGGATATCCCTGCAATGAGTCCGAGGGAACTAAAGACCTATTTTCAGTCTCTGGAGGACAAATATTCCGATGCTCAATGCAAGAAGATTGCAGACTTGCTTGAACTCAACCTGAGAATTGAAACCAGCATAAAACAGCTTAGAAAAGAAAAATTAGCGGGAGAAGTAAAATAAACCGGGACTATCCATAAAATAGTTAAGTGCAAAAAAGAAACCGACAGCCTTTCATGACTTATTTATCAATCGATAACTACTCTGCACTCACCCCGACATATTTGCCAATCCCACAACTGCGTAATCTGCTGCAAAGCTAACACCGGGACTCAACCATACTTGTCGAAACCCTGTCAATTCCAGGTTTATTAGACGGTATCAGCCCTTTTTAAGTACATTCTTCATATCCTATAGTCAGTTGTGGGACGTGTACGCTAAATTGTCCGCTTTAGTGAATATAAGCGGGTTACGAAGTGCATATGTTTTTAAAGCATTCAGTAATGGCGATATTCAGAAAATCTTAAGATTTTAATAAGCGAAAAGCGACAGAACGGATTTTCGCTTCGTGGTATAATATTTGTGGGAGTATATGCTTAAGAGAAAGAAGAAGATGCTTTTGACGGCGAACATTTTGATCGTTGATGATGAACAGGCTATTGCCGATTTGGTTGAAGTTTATCTGAAAAACGAAAATTATTGTGTTTTTAAGTTTTATAACGGCAAGGATGCTCTTAACTGCATTGCAAATGAAAGATTGGATCTTGCCATTTTGGATGTCATGCTACCTGATGTGGATGGATTTTCCATATGCAGGCAGATCCGGGAAAAATATAACTTTCCGGTTATTATGCTGACAGCCAGGGAAGAAGAAATCGACAAAATTACTGGGCTGACATTAGGTGCTGATGACTATATCACCAAGCCTTTCCGTCCATTGGAGCTTGTTGCCCGTGTTAAGGCGCAGCTCCGGAGGTTTACAAAGTATAATTCCACAGAGCCAAACCAGGAAGGACACCAGATCGCTTTTTCCGGTGTGGTATTGGACATGGACACTCATGAATGTACGCTGAATGATAAGAAGCTATCACTCACACCTACGGAATTTTCAATTCTTTGGGTTCTTTGTTCCAATCGTGGACGAGTGGTCAGTTCGGAAGAATTGTTCCGTGAGGTATGGGGAGACAAGTATTTTACCAACAGCAACAATACGGTAATGGTTCATATCCGTCACTTAAGAGAAAAAATGCTCGACAACGCAGAACGTCCCAAATATATCAAAACGGTATGGGGGGTTGGCTACAAAATTGAAAAGTAAAGGGAGAAATAATTATTCGAAATTGAAAAGGAAAATATTTCTTCAAATGCTCCTTATTGTTTTTGCCGCAGCTGCTATTGTTATCTTCCTGCGCTTTATCATTCAGGAACGCTTTAGTTTTGGAGACAGCATTGTCCGTTTTTTAATGAATACGTTTTATCTGCGTGACAGTGACGCTCTGACGATTTATCGGCATGCATTTCTTAGCAATATTGGATTTATTACGTTAATTACGATTTTCATATTTTTTATTATATTACTTAGATTATCCATTTCCTGGTTTACCAAATATTTTGATGAGGTCAGCGCTGGAATGGATAAACTTGTTGAGGAATCCGATGAAGAAATTACATTATCGCCTGAATTGGATTTTATGGAAAACAAGCTAAATCAGATAAAAAACCATCTGAAGAAACAAAAGAAGGCAGCTCTTGATGCAGAGCAGCGCAAGAATGATTTGGTCGTTTACCTGGCTCATGATATAAAAACGCCTCTGACCTCCGTTATAGGATACTTAAGCCTTCTGGATGAAGCTCCGGATATGCCGCTGGAGCAGAAAGCAAAATACGTCAGCATTACCCTGGAAAAGGCTTATCGTCTGGAACAGCTTATTAACGAATTCTTTGAAATAACTAGATTTAATCTTCAAACTATAGTCATGAATAAGGATAAAATTAATTTACCGTTCATGCTCCGGCAGATGGCGGACGAATTCTATCCAATGCTGACTCCACAGGGAAAGCAGGTGTCCGTCGATGTGCCTGACGGCCTCGCTCTGTGGGGAGATGCAGACAAACTGGCCCGTGTATTCAATAACATCCTGAAAAACGCAATCGCCTACAGCTATGACAACAGCGTCATTGATATTTCCGCTCGGCAGCAGGAAAAAGATATTATTATCACTTTTATGAATCAAGGGAATCCTATCCCACGAGAAAAACTGGAGACGATATTTGAGAAGTTCTTTCGACTGGACACATCCCGTTCCACCAATACAGGCGGTGCCGGACTTGGACTGGCTATTGCCAAGGAGATCGTTAACGCTCATGGGGGAAATATTTCCGTGCAAAGCACAACGGAAAAGACAGTCTTTTCCGTTGTGCTTCCACAAAAGCAAGAAAAGGACAAGGTATCTGACTAAGTCAAATAGCTTGTCCTTTAGTGAATTAATTAAATAAAGCGCTAAAACTTAAAAATTGGAAAACACAAAGAACATACCGGCGAATGCGATGATCATATAAAAACCTGCTTCTTCATGAAAGTGTAAGAGAGTTTTCCCGATGCTGGTGCCTTGGACAGAAAACTTGTCCTGTAATTTTGACAAATGTTCTTTCAGCAGCTTGAAAATCACCCATCCGATGAGCGCTCCGAGAGTATTCATCAGTATATCATCAATATCAGTTACTCTTCTGTTGAACAATTGACTCATTTCTATTATGAGAGAGAATGTAATACCGGTTAATGTTGTTTTCCATAACACTTCATACTTTCGCCAAATACATGGAAGCATAAATCCAAGAGGCATAAAAAGGATTATGTTTTCGAGGTATGGGCGAATACCCTCTGTAATCCAGAAAAATGGAATCAGATTAATCTCATCCGGTGGAAAATTCAACCCCTTTGGCGTTATTATTCCAAAGCTGTTATGAAGAATATCACTTATGGAAGGAATGCCAGTAAAACTTAACACACCGGTAAGGTAGTACACAAAGATATATACGAGTACCAGATGCTTAATTGATAGTTTGCAGCCAATCTTTCTGCATTGAGAGGCCAGCAGTATATGATATGGAATCAGGA
>JAEWQC010000030.1 GCA_023399355.1 Bacillota bacterium
CCAGATTAAAAAGCTGTGCTTCAGCAGGATTTTTTAAAGATCCAAGCAGCATGATCAACAATGGAATGATAATAAACATGCTAACGAAAAGCATACCGATAAAAGAAATGACCGCAATCGTTTTTTCATATTTTTTTGTTTTCATTTACATCTCAACCTCCCTTTTTCTAAGTGCTTTGTTTAAAATCACAGAAATTATGGAAATCAAGATAAATAACACAAGTCCCATCGCTGTAGATCTCCCAAGAGTACCTTTTGAGAATTCTTTGTAGATATAAGTGCCGAGAACCTGTGTTGCATTTCCAGGGCCGCCGCCGGTCATTACATAAACCTGTTCAAACACTTTAAAACCACCAATGGTATTCATCGTTACCACAACGGTAAACGCAGGAGCTAAAAGCGGAAATGTAATATTTTTAAACTGCTGCCATTTAGTAGCACCATCAATTCGAGCCGCCTCATAATAATCCTTCGAGATTCCCTGCAGTCCTGCTAAAAAAATAGCCATGGCGAATCCGCTCCATTTCCATATTTGAATAAATATCACACACTTCAATGCCGTTTCAGGAGCGCCCAGCCAATCTCTTGTATAGGCTTCCAAATGAAGCGCCGTCAAAACCTGGTTGAGAACACCACCATTCATTTTAAAAACAGAAGTGAACACAATTCCCACTACAATCAGGCTCAAAACTGCTGGAAGATAGAACAGTGTACGGAAGAAACTTTTGCCAAACAGAAGCTCATTTAAGATCATTGCAAGAATCAGACCAATCAGTATAATGAGAACTGTCGTTACAATTGCAAATTGAAATGTATTCCTTAGTGCGAGTAAAAAATATTCATCCTGAAACAAATAAACGAAATTTGAAATTCCGGAAAAAGCCGGTGCAAAGATTCGATTAATATTCCAATCAGTAAAACTCAAAATAAATCCAGCCGCAACCGGGATACCAAAAAAAAGGATAAAGACAGCAATGGCAGGATAAGTAAAATAATTTGGATAAAAATGATTCATATTCTTATTCATCAGGGGTCTCCTCAGTCATGAAATCGTTCACAGCACGCATTGATTTATAAACAAAATCTGCCCCAAAGCATACTCCATGCATTCATTTATGCGTAGTTGAGCATGCTTCAGAACAGACTTCTTTTCAAATAACTGTAGTTAGAACCCTTCGGCACCCTGTTGCTGCATAAAATCGACATATATCTTCTGGAAAGAAGTAAATACCTCTTCCGGGGTCTTTGTTCCAGCTACAGATTCTACATAAAAGCTCCATAAGTCACCCCAGATCGTGCTGCACTCTGACATCTGATCATTGAGCTGATAAATATAATTTCCTGTTGAAATATAGTTATCGACAAGGCTCTGTACACATTCTACTACTTCTCCGCCATCAACATCATTGAATGCAGGAAAGCCGGGCTTTGTTGCATAATATAAATTCTGGATTTCAGGTGATGACCAGGCTTCAAGAAATGCTTTTGCAACATCTGTCTGTGCGCCGGCTGATGGTACAAATAGTCCCTGCACATAAGCACCAGTCGCCATAACCTCATTGTCTCCGTATGGTATTACAAAAGAGCCAAGTTCACAATCCGGATATTTTGCTACGATATCTGCCGCACACTGTTCAATTGTCAGATACATAGCCGCTTCACCTGTACCAATCTTTTCTGCCGCCGTATCATAACCCACCGAGAGATGATCGTCATTTACATATCCATCGGTGATCAGGGCATCGTATTGTGTTAATATTTCCTGGAATTCCGGAACATCCGACCAGGTAATTTCATTGTTCAGCAATTTCTGGAAAGTTGCCTCAGCATTATCACCAAGCGCGACCGGATAACCACATGTCATGAAAATCTGCGTTGTCCATGTGTCTGCATTTGTTTCATAAAATGGTATGACTCCATTTCCCTTTTCCTTAACAGTCTTTAATATATCAAGAAACTCCTGGTAGGTCGTTGGGTGAGGATTTGTAATGCCACAATCCGCAAGCACCTGTTTGTTGTAATAGACTGCCATATAGCTGGACGAGGATTCTTTTGGAAGTGCATAAAGTTTTCCATCACCGGGATCCTTGATCAATTCAGGATTAACTAATCTTGCCGTCCACGCCTCATTGCTCAAATCTTCACAATACTGAGACGCACCGATGTCTGCATTTTGCGTCGGATAATTGTATTCAAATACATCCGGCACTTCTGAAGTAGATAATTTTACTTTAAGCAGCGATTGATACTCATCATCGGGTACTACCTGGAACTCAACTTCACAGCCATATTTTTCTTTGATAGCGGCAGCCATCGTATTATATTCTTCAAAGAACTTACCCTGGCATGTCAAAAATGAGATTGTCTTTCCCTGCAAAATAGAATCACTTGCCGCTGCCGCTTCATCACCCTCTGACGCTGCTGTCTCTGATCCTTCTGCTGTCTCAGAAACCGCTGGTTCTGTTGCAGCTTCCGGTGTTGAAGCACTACCGCATGCACACAGGCTAAAGGAAATTGCACCTGCAAGTGTAGCTGCCAATACTTTTTTTAACTGAATCTTTATCATTTTACTTCCTCCCTTTGTTTTTGATGTCTTGATTGTATCTCTATTTTTTGTTTGAAGAAATGGAAGAATCATGGCAAAAACATGGAAATAAATCGAATCGCATTGTATTATCCCCGCATTTGATTATAATAGAAAGCATATCATCAAAGGATTTAAGGAGGTGGCATAGTGCGGGTCAATTTTCAAAAACGTTTATTTTTCTATGTTTCTGCAGTGTTAGTCATTCTTGTACTCCTTTTTTCTTCTCTTTTTTC
>JAEWQC010000109.1 GCA_023399355.1 Bacillota bacterium
GCCATAGCCATAATAATTATAATAGCATTTTAACTCCTGCAGCAGCCATAAAAACCGCAAATATTTTTCTTAAAAGCTTTTCAGGGCAAACAGCAAGAAGCCGGGCGCCTATATATCCCCCAGCCAGTCCGCCAACTGTGACCCTTAAGGTAAGACCCCAGTCAACATAGCCTTTGGAGATATAGAAAACCGAGCTTACAGCCGTCAAAGGCAGTATGACAGCTATAGCCGTAGCATGCGCCTTGTGCTCCTCAGCCTTTAACAGATGAACCATGGCAGGGACTGCAATGGTTCCCCCTCCCGAACCGAATAACCCGTTTGCGGTTCCTGTCACCAGACCGATAAGAGTATATTTCATATATTCTACAATCACACCTGTTCTGCCTTTCATATTATATAGGCTTTCCGCCGCGCTTTCCTCTGGAAACTCTACTATCTTATTCAAAAGTACTGCTATTCACTCCAGTAGCTCTTTCACGCAAATCCGTACTCATATTGTTGATTTAAACTCCGCAAATATACATAAGGGAGTAATTTTACACGCGATACTTAAATTTAATCCCGGTTCATTTCACGAGGATGCAGGACTCTTATTATTCCCTTCAGGGAAATTGCAAAATACCACTTGCATTTATTTTACAGCATAATTATAATAAAAAGTGAGTACTCACTCATTCTATGCAGACGTGCATAAAATGAAAACAATCAGCAGGCTGCGGAGGCGTTTTTATGGAAGAAATGGATTTATCCGGACTGGATCTGCCCGAGAAGGAGAAAAAAATACTACAGGCTGCCATCGGCGTATTTTCCGAGAAAGGCTTCAGTGCTTCAACAACAAATGAAATCGCAAAAAAAGCAGGTGTCGCGGAAGGAACAATTTTCAGATATTACAAAACAAAGAAGGATATCCTCCGGGCTATCCTCATACAGACAATCAATCTCTTCAGCAGTAAAATTGTGTTGGTCGGGGTCGAAAAGATATTTGAAACCGCTGAAAATAAGGATTTGCGTACATTACTCAAGGAATTGCTGCATGACCGCCTGAAGTTGGCAGAGACCTTCTTCCCAATGTTCCGGATCGTCCTCACTGAAGCCATCTATCATGAAGATGTCCGGGAAGCAATGTATAAGAACGTTGCATTAAAAGCAATTGAGTCAGTAGGCGCTCTTCAGGAAAGGCTGGCGAAAAGGGGACTGGTTCGCAGCGACATCTCCGCTGTATCGTTATTGCGAAGCGCAATGGGCAGTCTGGCAGTTTTAATCGCTCAAAAGATCCTTATGGGTAACAAGTGCACCCCCGAAGAATTTGAAGTGGAAGCTGACATTGCTGTTGATATTCTTCTGAACGGACTTGCACCAAGAGACCCGGAAAATAAGGTGTGACAAGTGTGAGAGGAGACCTGTTCATGAAAAAAATAGATAGATTTGCAATTCCAATGATTTTGGTCGTTTTTATGCTGCCAGTTCTTTCAACAGGCTGCGCGAAAAAAACAGATCTTGAATTAAGCGGTACAATAGAGGCAACACAGTTGGAAGCAAGTTCGGAAGTCGCCGGAAAAGTCCTCCGCCTTGAAAAGGAGGAAGGCGATGTAATAAAGCAGGGTGATGTGCTTGCCATGCTTGATTCCACTATGCAGGAACTGACTGTAAAACAGCAGCAGGCCGTGATCAATCTGAAAGAGGCAAAGCTTGAAGAGTTGAAGGCAGGAACCCGGCCGGAGCAGATCGAACAGGCACAAGCCGCCGTCAAGTCGGCTGAGCTCGCTGTCACCAATGCAAACACAAGTGTAAAAAATGCCCGAACCACATATGACTATTGGCTTGACAAGTATGAAAGCATTAAAAAGCTGAATGCAGCCAACAGTTCAACGGAGAATGACGTTGCTGACGCAAAATATAAGGTTGATACTGCAAAACAACAGCTGGATATCGCAGGAAAGCAGCTTGAATCCATTAAGGCTCAGCTGGCATCCGCAAGGGCTCAACTGGATCTCCTTGAAAAAGGCTCAACCAGCCAGACTATAAAAGCTGCCGAAGCAGATCTTGAGCAGTCACGCATTGCACTTGAACTGGCAAATCTGACCCTGGGGAAATATTCAATTAAAGCTTCGATGGATGGCGTTTATTCTATTAAGAATGTCAACATCGGCGATATCATCAACCCTGGCACCAGTGTGGCAACGATTTCTGATCTGAAAGACCTGTGGGTGAATGTTTTCATCCCGCAGAAATACCTCACGCGCATCTCAAACGGACAGGAACTGGACCTTCGCATAAAGGCACTTGATAAGGACATGGTTAAGGGACGTATCGTCCATATAGCAGACAAGGCCGAGTTCACGCCTAAAAACACCGAAACAGATGACGCGAAGGAAAGTACGGTCTTCAAGGTAAAAATAAAAATTACTGAAAAAGTTGAGCTGCTTAAACCGGGAATGACTGTCGATGCAATCATTCCAATCCCATGAATCTTTTACAGGGAGGATACGACGATGAATCGGACTGTTGAATATGCTATCCAAGCGGAAAACCTCACCAAAAAATTCGGCGGCTTCACTGCCGTGGACAATATCAGCTTTCAAATCCCAAAAGGAATCATCTTCGGCTTCCTCGGCCCGAACGGCTCGGGAAAATCCACCACAATCCGCATGCTGTGCGGAGTTCTCTCCCCCACCTCCGGAACCGGAACAGTCCTGGGACTCGACATCGTCAGGCAGACCGAGCAGGTCAGGCAGAACCTCGGCTACATGTCCCAGAGATTCAGCCTCTACGAGGATCTTACCGTTGAGGAAAACCTCGACTTTTATGGCGGCATCTATGGACTTGACCAGGATGTCTGCAACGAAAGAAAAAAGGAGCTCATTTTAATGGCCAATCTGGAGGGCAAGGAAAAAAGCCTCGCCGGAACGCTTTCAGGAGGCTGGAAGCAGCGTCTCGCCCTGGGCTGTGCCCTGATACACAAACCGGCCTTCCTTGTGCTGGATGAGCCGACCGCGGGTGTTGACCCTGTCTCCCGCAGATTGTTCTGGAAAATTATTCACGCTCTGTCCGCACAGGGAATCACCATACTGGTCACCACCCACTACATGGATGAAGCGGAAAGCTGTGATATCACCGGCTTCATCTTCAATGGCAAGCTCATGGATATGGCTTCTCCGCAGGAACTCATCAAAAAGAACCATGCAGCCAGTCTAGAGGACGTTTTCATCGCCTATGTCGAACAGGTGACAAACCGCAAGGTTAGTGCCACCTTCAAGGAAATGAAATTTCTCCATGGAGGGCAAACCTCATGAAACGAAACTATTTCAGCTTCAAAAGGTTTAAAACCATCATCAAAAAGGAATTCATCCAGGTCAAACGCGATCCGATAAGCCTGCGGCTGCCTTTCGCCATGCCGATCGTGATGATGTTGCTTTTCGGCTATGCGGTAAACACTGAAGTTGAGAAGATCCCCACGGTGATTATCGATCTAAACATGTCGCAGGAAAGCCGGGCATATATTGACCTGTTCACCTCTTCAGGAATCTTTACCGTTATTGGGTATGTGTCGAGTGAAAAGGAGCTGTCCGATGCGATAGATGCCGGCAAGGCAAAAGCAGGCATCATCATCCCCTCGGATTACGCAGGACTGCTTAAAAAGAAGGAAGAGCCGCAAACACAGCTGATCATTGACGGAACCGATCCAACGACTGCTCGTACGGCACTCAATAGCGGCATATTGATTTCCCAGGTATATTCTCTGGAATTAAAGAGCCGGACGATGAAAAAGCTTGGCGTGTCCGCCGGTTCGCTGCCTGGGGTCAACCTGAATTCACGGGTCTGGTACAACCCCAATTTGAAAAGCACACGTTTTACAATACCCGGTCTTGTCGGACTGATTCTTCAGAATATCACACTCATGCTGACAGCCTTTGCCCTGGTTCGTGAAAAGGAACGCGGTACAATTGAGCAATTGATTGTCACCCCCATCAGGTCGGCAGAACTGATTCTGGGAAAACTGGTGCCCTATGTGATCATTGGATATGCCGGTTTCCTGTTCGCACTGGCTCTGTGCATCTTCTGGTTCGGGGTCGGAGTTACGGGCAGTCTTGCTCTGCTGCTGATCCTGGGGTTTTTATTCGTATACTGCTCATTGTCCATAGGAATGTTGATCTCCACCTTTGCCAACAATCAGATGCAGGCCATGATGGTCATGGTGCTGGTGATACTGCCAAGCATCCTGCTTTCCGGCTTCGTCTTTCCCAGGGAAGCCATGCCCGCTGCCATTTCCGCACTTGGTTATGCCATCCCTCTTACCTATTTCCTGGACATCATAAGAGGAATCATGCTCAAAGGCGTCGGGATGGCGTTTATCCGGGATGATGTAGTGGCATTATGCATTTTTACGGTACTCATCCTGACAATAGCCGTCTTCAGGTTCAAAAAGAGCCTGGATTGATTCCATCTGACGCGTTGTACCGGATTCAAAACAGGGACAAAAATTCAAAGCAGGGACGGTTTTCAGCTTAAATTCAAAACAGTGACTATGTCTGGATTGAATTCAAAACAGTGACTATGGCTGGCATGAATGCAAAACGAGAACGGTTCCTGTCTTTAATTCTGCCTTCCCTCTCCATGCATCCCGATATAACGCGTTAATTTGTCTCTGGCCCGGTAAACAAATGCATTACATCTGAAGTATAATGTGTTAAAATCTAAAGACATGGATGATGCATAAAGGGGGCTTGTGGATTGAGAAAGAAATTGCCTGTAATTGTTATACTGGCGGCAGTTATGCTTCTTCAGGTATTTGTCACAGGACAGACTGCAATGGCTGCCGACAAATACTACGACATTTCCGGCTATACCATTAACGTTAATGTGAACCCGGACGGTTCCGCGAATATTGAGGAAAGACTTACCTACAACTTCAGCGGCGATTTCAACGGGATACTCCGTAATATCGATATTTCCTCAACTGGCGGAATTGAAAACCCGCAGGTTTTTGTCGATGAGGACGGCAGCCTGAAAGAATGGGAGCTAAACTCCACGCAAAGCCTGGATGACGATAGCGGTCAAGGCACTTACAATCTTGTAAATGAAGGTGGCATCGCACATTTCAAAATATATGAGCCCTCTTCAAATGAAAAAAAGAACTTCATTCTCAAATACAAATTAAATGATATTGTTACAAAATATAATGATATTGCCGCATTCAACAGGAAAATCGTTGATTCCGTATGGGATGTAACACTTAGAAATATCGTGATTAATATCACTCTGCCCGAAGGTACTCAAAAAGAAGATATTTTAGTGTACGGCCACGGTCCGCTGACCGGCGAATCAAAGATCCTCGACGGAAGCCATGTCCAATTTACTTCTGATTACAGCGCTCCCAACAATGTCATCGAGACACTTGTTCTATTCCCTCCCTCATTAGTGCCGCAATGTACGAACGTAGTGGATAAGGTTGCTCTACCTGATTTCAAGGCAAATGAAACAAGTCTTGCGGATGCAGCCAACGCTGAAAGAGAACAGGCCCGCAAGGACGTCGAGGAATATCAGCAAAGACAGAACGAACTGGAACAGCAGCGTCTGGCCGAACAGGCAAGAATCGACGCAATCCGGCCGACAGGTACGGCAATTGCAATCGTATTATTCCTGTTCTGGATTGTGTTGATCTTTTATATTTACTTTAAATATGACAAGGAACTCAAGCACACCTTTGAAGGCAAATATTACAGGGAACTCCCAGGAGAATATACCCCTGCGGAAATGAGTTCGCTTCTGTCAATGGGAAGTGTCAGTACAAAAGATATTACGGCA
Organism: Bacillota bacterium; assembly: GCA_023399355.1. Classification (GTDB taxonomy): domain Bacteria; phylum Bacillota; class Clostridia; order Acetivibrionales; family DTU013; genus UBA1305. The sequence continues at coordinate 5,806 of JAEWQC010000109.1, forward strand.
ACACTGATGGATCTGGTTAGAAAGGAGCAGTTGCTGCTCACCTCCAACCAATATGTCAAAAAAGGTATTTTCAAAAATAAAGAGGTCACGGATTATTCCGTCTCACGCAATCCCAAGGCACCGGTAATCAATCTGAAGGATCATGAGTCCTTTTTGCTGGATTGGTTCATAAGCAGGCTGGGAGACGGCAGCAGCCTTGTACTGGATGATATATCCAGCCTTACAAAAACCGCCTCCGGTGCGCGTCAGTTTAAGAAAGATTATGATAAATGGTGCAGTCTGGCAAAAGCGGAGGCTGAAAAGAATAACTTCTTCGACAAAACGTGCCGGACCGGAATATGGATCGGAATACTTGCTTCTCTGGCTTACCTGGGACTTGGAATATTGATTATATCAACCTTCAGGGCTGCTTTTGGTGCTGTGCTGATCGTCCAATTCCTCATACTTCTCATTTTTTCAGCAAGACTCAGTCGCCGTACAGCATATGGAAACGAACAAAACGCCATGTGGCTGGCTTTCAAGAATTTTTTGAAGGAATTCAGCCATCTTGACAAGGCTGAAATGCCGGCAATCGTTATTTGGGAGCATTATCTGGTTTATGCAATTTCGCTTGGAGTGGCAAAGGAAGTCATCAAACAACTTCCGCTGGTATTCGCAGACACGGACCTCCAGGATACACACCTTACCTATATGTACGGCTATAGCTTCGCCAATTTTGAAATATTTACGCATACCTTCGATACCACCATTGCTTCTGTTGATGGCGCCATCAGTAATGCAATGGCTGTGGCAAATTCGACACTTTCCTCTTCTTCAGGCAGCGGAGGCGGCTTCAGCGGTGGCAGTTCCGGTGGAGGCGGCGGCGGTGGAGGCGGTGGAGCATTTTAATTATCGATAGGATACTCCGCCAGTCAAAGGTATTTAAGCTGATGGATGTATCTGTATAAAACAGTCCATGTACCACCGGCAGAAGCCGGCAGGTTAAATAATAAGGAGGATGAAAATAATATGCTGGGTGTAGTTATAGGTTTGCTCGTAATTATAGTAGTGCTCGCATTGGTCGTTATGGCTTCCTACAACGGTCTTGTAGGTAAAAGGAACAAGGTTGCGAATTCCTGGAGCCAGATCGATGTACAGCTCAAAAGACGTTTTGACCTGATTCCTAACCTTCTGGAGACGGTGAAAGGTTATGCGGCACATGAGCGCCAAACCTTTGAATCAGTCATACAGGCCAGAAGCAGTTACATGTCGGCGGGCAGTCACCAGGATGCAATCAAGGCCAACGGTGACCTGTCACAGGGCCTGGGAAGACTGATGGCAGTTGCCGAAGCCTATCCGGACCTGAAAGCCAACACCAATTTTCAGGAATTACAGCATGAGCTTTCAAAGACCGAAGACAAGATTACCTTTGCCCGCCAGTTCTATAATGACGTGACTATGGATTACAATAACGCGATACAGATGTTCCCGTCCAGTATACTGGCAAACATGTTCAACTTCGTTGAAGAGCCCTTCTTTGCAGTCGACGAAAACGAAACCGCCGCACCGCAGGTCAAATTCTAAGATTGCCCCAGGCGGCTGTCACAGGTTACCACCTTTGACAGCCGCTTTTTTGCTTTCTCACTACGAATGGTTAACACTTTTATTTTAGCCCGCCATTTGGCAATAGACATTAAGCCTCTCCCCTTAACAAATACAATGCATGCGAAAAGGTGTAAAATCAAAAAAGGTGTAGAAGCTGTTCTACACCTGATTCGGAAGAGGAGGTAACAAAACTCGGGAATCAATAACATACAAAAGAGGATATCCTATCAAGGTCAATGCCAAAGTAAATCCAGTTAAAACCGGTCCATCTCCAGCCTGCCACAGAATTTCTTCCGACAAAAACCAACCATGCCCAGAATTGCTGTCCATTATTGAGCCAAATGTAAATATACCTGAATCTGCACGGTCTTATCGCACCCGGCTCTACTGCAAAAATGCCCTGAGTCTGCTGAGCTGCCGACAGTGGCGGAACAAATGCCGGAGGACGTCCCGAAGGCGGCCCCATGCCGACTCCACCGACAGGTGGAGGAAAACCTGAGCCCTGCCCCGGTGGAGAACCTGGACCCGGTCCCGGAGGATCACCTGAACCTTGCCCCGGAAAGAAGCCTGTGCCCTGTCCTGGAGGATCGCCTGAACCTTGCCCCGGAAAGAAGCCTGTACCCGGTCCCGGAGGATCGCCTGAACCTTGCCCCACCGGCATAAACTGCATCCCTTGCCATGGTGAGAACATCCCGGCTCCCATCCCTCCAAAGAACGGTACCGGCTGGCGAACAATATAATATTCCTGCATCCTATATTCACTCCTTCGCAAGTCTGATATAGATTATGCAGTAATCCTGTAAAAGGTTACATAAAGACTTAACTTAATCGCTTATGAGTGAACTTGATTAGGCATGGCAAAAAAGCAAGCTTTTCACCTTGGCAGAACATCAGGGCTTCAGGTACGAGCTCAACCCCAACTGAAGTTATGAAGAGGAATCCCGCTAAAAGGGAGATACCTGGAATCTGACAAAATGAAAAACCGCCAATCATGGAAGAAGAGCAGCTGTCCTGAACAGACTTCTGCTCTCCTTGTCTATTGTTTATTCCCTTTCAGGATGTTACCCTTTTAAGGATGTTACCCTTTTAAGGATGTTACCTTTTTAAGGAGATTTCAGGATTCTGGAATCAGGGACCTCTCCCCTGTTGCTCATTCCGGATGGATCACAAGCGAACCGTTTGCGGTATCTACCACAACCTTCGATCCATCCTGAACAATTCCTTTGATAAGCAACCTTCCAAGATTCGTCTCCAGTTCCTTCTGCAAATATCTTTTTACCGGTCTGGCCCCATATTCGGGTGAATATGCGGTATCCGCCACGAATTCCTTCGCCGCACCGGTAACAGACAACTCGATATGCCTTTCTTCCAGCCTTTTCGCGATATCTTCGAGTGAGAGATCGATGATTCTTACGATTTCATTCTTTTGCAAGGGTTTGAACATCACAATTTCGTCCACACGGTTCAGGAACTCCGGTTTAAAACTGCGTCTCAACTCGCTCATGACCGTTTCCCTCAGCATTTCCAAGTTGGCCTCCCCGTTTTGCAGACCTTCAAGCAGAAAATGGCTGCCCAGATTGGAGGTCATAATGACGACCGTGTCCTTGAAGTTTACCGTTCTTCCCTGGCTGTCCGTAAGTCTGCCATCATCCAGCAGTTGAAGCAGTACATTAAAAACCTCGGGATGCGCTTTCTCGATTTCATCAAATAAAATGACACAATAGGGTTTCCTCCTAACAGCTTCGGTTAGCTGTCCACCCTCTTCATAACCGACATATCCGGGAGGTGCACCAATCAATCTTGCCACCGTGTGTTTTTCCTGGTACTCCGACATATCAATTCGGACAATGTTTTCCTCACTGTCGAACAGGGCTGCTGAAAGTGCCTTGGCCAGCTCGGTTTTTCCAACACCGGTCGGTCCGAGGAAAATAAATGATCCAATGGGTTTGCGAGGATCCTTGAGGCCGGAGCGCGCACGCAGCACCGCTCCCGCAACAGCGTCCACCGCCTCGTCCTGGCCGATCACCCGCTTATGCAGCAGTTCATCAAGATGAAGCAGTTTTTCCCGCTCATTCTCGACCAGTCTGGTCACAGGTATACCCGTCCATTTGGAGACGATTTCCGCGATCTCCTCCTCTGTGACCTCTTCCTTTAAAAGTTGCTTTCCTGTAACACTTTCCTGCCTGTTCTTCTCCTCCTGCAACTGTTTTTCAAGTTCCGGCACCTTTCCATGCTTCAGTACTGCAAGTTCATTAAGGTCATACCTTCGTTCAGCTTCTTCTATTTTTCGCTTCGTGTCTTCAAGCTGTTGTTTCAGTTCCTTCACACGCCCAATGTTCTTTTTTTCACTTTCCCATTGTGCTTTCATGATATCCGCTTTTTCCTTCAGACCGGCGATTTCCTTTTCCAACACTGCCAACCTCTCCAGAGAGCCTTTGTCAGTCTCCCTGATCAAAGCCTGCCTCTCGATCTCGAGCTGCATGATTCTTCTGCTGGCCTCATCCAGTTCTGCCGGCATACTGTCAATCTCTGTCCTGATCATGGCTGCCGCTTCATCCATCAAATCAATCGCCTTGTCAGGCAGAAAACGGTCACTGATATACCTGTTCGACAGCACTGCACAGGCTATGATGGCATTGTCGGTTATCCTGACGCCATGATGTATTTCAAACCTTTCCTTCAGCCCTCTGAGGATCGAAATAGTATCTTCCACATCCGGCTGCTCGACTAATACAGGCTGGAACCTTCTTTCAAGCGCAGCATCCTTCTCGATATATTTTCTGTATTCATCAAGTGTTGTAGCTCCTATGCAATGGATCTCACCCCTTGCAAGCATAGGTTTGAGTATGTTGCCTGCATCCATCGATCCCTCGGCTTTTCCTGCGCCGACGATATTGTGCAGTTCATCTATAAACAAAATAATTTTTCCATCTGATTTCTCTATATCCTTCAGTACGGCTTTCAATCTTTCCTCAAACTCGCCGCGATATTTGGCGCCGGCAATCAAGGAGCCCATATCAAGCGCAAAAACCGTCCTGTCTTTTAAGCCTTCAGGCACATCACCCTTGAGGATTCTTTGAGCAAGTCCCTCCACAACAGCTGTTTTGCCGACACCCGGTTCGCCAATCAGAACAGGGTTGTTTTTTGTCCTCCTGGACAGAATCCTTATCACGCGTCTGATTTCGGAGTCACGGCCAATTACAGGGTCAAGCTTTCCCTTTCTTGCCATGTCCACCAGGTCTCTTCCGAATCTGGTAAGCGCCTCATAGGTTTCCTCCGGGTTTTTCGAGGTAATGCGCTGGTTGCTTCTGACTTTGCCCAGTGCTGCCAAAAAGTTCTCCCTGTTTATTCCGTGACGCTTGAAAATGCTTTCAGATGGTGTATTCCTTTCCTTCAGCAATGCCAGATAAATGTGTTCGACTCCCACATATTCGTCCTTGAATTTGCCGGCCTCATCACTTGCATGCAGTAATAGCTCATTCAGCCGTCTTGTTGCATAAAGGCTCGACGCAGCTGCACCATATACACCAGGCTGCTTATCCAGTTCCTTTTGAACATCGCTTATAACAAGTTCGGAATTCACACCCATAAAGCTCAAAAGACGTGTTATCAAACCATCCTCCTGCGCAAGCAGTGCAAGATGGAGATGTTCTCCATCAACCTGCTGGTGCTTCATCCTGAGCGCTGTTTCCTGAGCAGCATCGAGTGCCTGCTGCGCTTTGTCCGTAAATTTATCCATATCCATCTTAACAACCTCCTTTTGTAAACCATCCCATACTATAATACTCACTATTCCATACTTCGCGGAAGAACCGTTCCCGATTTTCAACCAGCTATTTATGGGACGGTGAGATTTTCTTTAATTTTTCATATAAATCAAGCTGCGCCTTGTCCAGCCTTTCAGGATTAACCAGCTTCACTCTGATATATAAATCCCCCCGGGTACCGGATCTGTCCCTGTACCCTTTTCCGCCAACCCTGATACGGCTCCCATTTTGAATACCTGCCGGTATTCTGACAGAGATTCTTCCATCCAGGAGGTCAAATGTGATCTCCGTTCCAAGTGCAGCCTCCCAGGGATATAATTCCGTCTGAACTTCAATATTCAATCCATCCAGTTCAAAACCGGAGTCCCGCCTGAATTCTATCTGAAGATAAAGGTCGCCGTTTTTACCGCCATTCATTCCGGGCCCCCCCTGCCCCGAAAGCTTTATTTTTTCACCGGGCTTAATCCCGGCAGGAATTTTCAATGAAAGCGTCCTGTCGCCGTTCTCCGTTCGAAGACTGATCCTGCGTTCCGCTCCTGAGAAGCCTTCCATCGGCGTGATTTCCAGAACCGCTTCACTGTCTCCGCCCTTCATTTGCCTGCTCTGAGCATATCGTGCATTTCCATGCTGTTTTTGCCTGAAAATACCGTCACCGCCGAATGATCCGAATGGGTCTGCTCCACCGAAGAACATATTGAAAAAATCACTGAAATCACTTTGCCCACCCTGTTTACTCTCATATCTTACATTATTGCCAAAGCCATACTGTGAAGGGTCAAAGTCTGCGCCGTTGGCAAACTGCCCGTCTCTTCCGAACTGGTCATATTTTTTTCTTTTCTCCTCATTGCCGAGAACCTCGTAAGCTTCATTTGCTTCCTTGAATTTATCCTCGGATGTTTTATCGCCAGGATGAGCATCAGGGTGATACTTTTTTGCCAGCTTCCTGTAAGCCTTTTTAATCTCATCCTGGGTAGCCTTCTTATCAACGCCCAAAACCTCATAATAATCCCTGAATTTCACCTGTTCTCACCTCTTTTTCCTTATCAGGTTCCAGGCCTCCGCTTCTACTCATTGGGAGTTGCTCTTCACTGAAACCTTAAATATTTCTTCTTTTAAACCATATTATGTGTAAATGGTGGTCTATGTAAACTGCATTTAATCTCGAATGCTGACTTTGACTTTCTTTGACCTATATTATATTATACACCCTTACTACAAAAAATCAATACATTATTTAACTATATCCACTGAAAAAGGATGCAAAAAAGGATGCACCGTGTATTTGTATTCCGGTGTGCATCCTTGGCATTCAACATATCATTCTTTACAATTACTCACTTATTCGGCGGAATGATCAGCTTCTGCCCTACTGCAATCATGTTCGCTTCTTTAATACCGTTTGCATCCATGATAAGTTTATATTTACTCTCATCTCCATAAAATTTCTTTGCCAGTTTCATCAGCATGTCGCCCGATTTTACTACATATGTAGTCCCATCCGGCCCGACCAGGCCGGCATCTGCTGCATCCCCGGCATCTGCATCGGCGCCTATCGCACCGCCTGTTACAGCATCGTCTTCTATAGGCAGCGCTGTATTGGTTTGATCCGTGTCACCGGGTACAGTTGAACTCTCTGCTGTCATATCCATTGTATTCTCCGGTGCCAATGCACCGGTTGCATCCGGATTCCTGAACCTATTCCAAAGCTTGAAGCCTCCAAACAATACTGCAGCACATAAAAGCACCAGAACAGCCATTGTTGCGATCTTTCCCACGTCAACCCTGTTTTGCGCCCGCCTTAATTCAGCCAGTCTTGCAGGTACCTTCCTTGCCTTTGCAGCCTTCAGTTGGGCGCTTCTTGGTCCCGGAACCTGTGCCGGCAATTCTTCCGGATCTTCTACCTTAATGACAATTGCCGTGATATTATCTTCGCTCTCATTATTAACCGCTTCTTCAACTAGCAGGCTTACCGCTTCATCGGGATTGCCGTTGGACGAAATCAAGTCATAGATGGCATCTTCACTGACTGCATCTGTAAGTCCGCCGCTGCAAATCAAATATTTTACCCCGGCTCTCAATGTATTTACATCCGACTTTTTAACTGTATTCCTGCCCTCTTCAATAGTGGTCTTCTGTTGTCCGGACAGCATTTCTGCCTGTTCATTACTTATAATGCCCATTTTCAAAAGTCTTTCCGCTCTTTTAAAATCATTCACAAGCAACTTGAAGGTATCCCCCTCGAGCTTGTATATCCTGCAGTTGCCTAAATTGACTGCTGCTACGTTTCCTTCATCAATCAGCAATCCTGCAAACGCAGTTTTTCTTTCCCTGAAGTCGCTGTCGCCGAGTGATATGCTATGAAGCAAATTACTCGACTGCTCAACGCATTGAACCAGTTCATCGAGCTTTATATGAATGTCTTTTGAACTGTTTTTTGCTTTTTGATGAAATTTTTTAAGGTCATTAATCAAAGAAATACCGGAATCACTGTCTTCCATCCCATCCGCTAGGGCGAACAGGCATTTACTGTCATTTACGTCAATAGAAATCTGTATGTAATCGGCAACATCATGATTGATAAATTTGCCGTTTGCATATATTCTATCGTCATTTACCGTGCAAGAGGCTCCAATGTGGGTTACAGCGGAGAAAGATATTTTCGTTGTATTTTCCATACATTTACCCTCCTTATCTTTTGTACAGGAATAATCCATATCATTTTACGACCGGAATAGAGGTGAAAGCTAAACTGGCTATATAAAGATATAATACCATATATACCATATCTATTCAACAGACGCAATTCATGTCTGTAAAGTTCCATCCGTTAAGTAGTAAAGGGGTTTGTCTCAAAATTTTTTTGAGGCTTTCTTTTTTTTGTCAAAAGCATAAAAGGATTCCGGGAATCCGTCAACGTACAAAAAGGGCGTCTCAACCCTATCTACCGGTTTTGAGACAGCCCCTGTCATTTTCGTTCTTCGGATGCGGGCAGTTGAATATATTCAACAGTCTCCCGGATACTATGCCTTCGCTTTATCCAATGCCTTTCTCACAGCACTGATCCAGGCATCAGTCGTTGCTTTAGCAGCATTGTTTTTATTCATGGTCACATTTGAATCCTGCCTGGAAATCACTTGCCTTTGTATATCATTTCTTATACTGTTAAGATTTTGACTTGTCTTTTTACTTGTTCTATTTCCAGTAATGGTATTATAGTTTACTTCATTTCCTGCCTTATCGTAACTTCGAAGGTCAACCTTTTTTATTTTTCCCTTTAAAATCGTTACAGTCGCTTTGTCTGATCCGCTGGCTGTGTTTGCAGACATGGTATAGCTTCCGTCTTTATAGCCTTTATTGCCGGCAGTGGCGAATCCTTTTGGAACAAATCCGGTTCCGGGACTTGTACTGGTATTTGTACCAACTTTTGTGCCTGGGTTTGTCAAGCTGCCAAGATTCGTACCAAGACTTTTTGAGAGATTTGTCCCGGTGTTTGTCCTGTAGTTTGTCCCAAGATTCATACCGGAAGTCGTTCCTGTGTTAACGCCAGGATTTCTTCTGCCAATAACCGAATTATTAATCCCTGTTATTGCAGAAGTACCCGGAACAATTGCCGTACCCGTGCCTATCATGGCATTCCCGGTACTGCCGGTCATTGTTCCCGGGATAGTACTTCTTCCCATTCCACAGCCGCCCGCAACAAAAACAAGCAATAGAGCCATCGCTGCATAACCTGTTTTCCGTAAGTTTTTCATGGTTACCTCCTTTGTTATTTATTCAGAATTATTATTTGTTCGTATCTAATTATTCAAACATGATTTTTTTGTTATTTCGATTCCATAGACTTTCATCGTATTATTTTCCCTGACAAGTTCGATGGTAAAATAGTTTTCGTTTCCAGCAAACTGACAGCATGTATTATATGGTTCAGAAGGTATCAACTTTCCATTTAAAAGATTTTGCATCAATAAAGGTCGTACTTTTTTATTGATAAAAACTTTAAATGCTGCCAAACTGCTGTCATCCAAGCCTTTCAGCCCGACAAAACCAGGCATCACAACCTTGTCAAAGGCCTTTCGGTAATCCTTTGACCACACCGCCTCAAGAAATTCTACCGCCGTATTGTAGCTTTCATAAGGCAACTGCACCTGCCCTGCACATCTTACATACTCGCACCCGTTCCACTTGAAAACACATCCTTCCCTCACATGATAGCAGGTGTCCTTCATGGCAATGATTTCGCTTCCGGAATAGGTGCCGCTTTCTATAATAATCTCCGCAATGCCGTCTTTGTCAATGTCATCTACCTCCATACTTCCATGATAAAAACTCATTGGGCTATGCCACACCGGATGCAGTCCATCACCGGACCATCCGAAAATGGTTATGACTATGCTGTGCTCCTGTCCATCAGCCAGAGATAATATCAATTCCGGTCTCCCATCTCCGTTTGTATCTGTCACGACTGCATTATCGAACGTACCTTGTGGTGCGGCTGCTGTATCGGTAGCTGAAAGCCAGCTATGGCGAAACCCTTCCGGCGTTCTGTTTACCAGTAGTACCGCAGATTCGGGAGGAAAGGGAATAAACTGTGTAAACCCGACAACTGCTTCTTTCAAGCCATCCGCATTAAAATCTTCATGAAACACAAAATCAATTACAGCACTGTTTGGCAGCTGTGCTGCAGCATATTCAGACATGCACTGTTCCTTTTTAGCGACCTTTTTCTTTGGTGATTCCGGCTTGCTGCCGTCACCCGCGCTTTTCCCGCTCATAGAATTCCTCACTGTTTCAACCCTTTGCATACCTGCAAGACACCTGCAGCTATGCCTGAACTGTCTTCCTGTTTTCAATATCAATATATTCAAAAGGACAGTGTGTCGTGTTCAACCAATTCAACATTTATGCATTAAAGAAGACCAAAAAGCATCTACATATAATACAAAAAATATTAGGATAACACTTTTATGAGTGCTATACTGTTTATAGATTATTCTCTGAAAAGCAGGTGTCGAAATGAGCAACTGGATTTCATTCGGACATGGAGGAGCTGCGCTGGAAGACTTTTCTGCGCCGCATCTTGCAGCCATATCAACGATTGTACTTTTTTGTGCGGTTTTGGTTGTGTTTGGGAGCAGGATTAAAACGGAAAAATCAAAAAAAACTTTCAGAATCGTATTTGCTGTATTTATCGCTGTACAGCAGGCTTCCCTCTATCTTTGGTACACTGTGGCAGGAGAATGGTCCGTCGAAATCACACTGCCCATTCAATTGTGCGACCTTTCCGTGTTCCTGTCAGTTGCAGTGCTGCTGACCAAACGTCAGCTCCTCTCGGAACTGCTGTATTATTGGGGCATAGGAGGTGCAACGCAGGCTATCCTGACGCCGGACATCGGCAGTTATACCTGGCCCCATTTTGTATTTTATCAATTCTTTATTTCGCATGCGGTCATATTACTTGCCTGCATATACATGATCCTTGTTGAGAAGTTCAGGCCCTCCTCCCGGTCCGTCCTGAGAACATTAATCATAACCAATCTTTACGGGATATTGATGATGTTTGTAAACCATCTGACCGGAGGCAATTATCTGTTCCTGAGCGCCAAACCCGCAGGAGGGTCGCTGCTTGACCTGCTCGGGCCATGGCCGTGGTACCTGTTGTCACTTGATGGTGTAGCTTTGATCCTGTTTACATTATTATACCTGCCGTTTGCTATCGGCAAAAGCAAATCCGGAAGTTCCGGAATCGGGAAAGGAAGTACCGTCAGTTCCGGCAGCACCAGAGCTTCTGGAAATTCCGGAATACCGACGTAAGTTTTTTCGCGTTCATTTGCCTGCGGACTGGCTGTCACAGCCCTCTCAGTTCATAAAACACAAGATATCTTTCACCGATGGGCTCATGCCTGAGGTCGGTATTATATGCATAGCTCCATTCTGCAAGTATGGAGCCTCCCTCGCTCAATTCTCCGCGGAATCTTCCGCGCAGGACAGCACCGTATCCAAGAAGTTCTTTGATTTCGTCGTTTTCAAGAAAATCCCTGTCCCCGAAATATTGAACCTCGTTTTCAGCATTTGGTTCAATAGGAAATATAATGGAAACATTCTTCCTGCCATATGTCACCAGATTCCAAAGATCCCTGTCTACAGCTTCAATCACGGTCCTGCGGCTGTCAATATCGAGCACACCGCTCTTTTGTGCAATAAAATAGGGATAACAGATTACGATCCCTTTCCCCTGATAATTGTTAAGAAAGCCACGTCCCTGCTGCATTGCCTCTTCCGCATTCACCCCGATTGCCCTTGGCAGGTTGAGATCCTTGCTGTTTTCAACCGCCATCCTCACACTCCACAGCAACCCATTGTCAAGCACCGTCTCCGGAGTAAAAAGGCGCCAGGGTACTGTGGGGAAATTGATTCCCTTCATTTCATAAAAGCCCATGTATTTATTCATCCAAAAGCCCTTTCACCAAAGCTTGAAATAGTCGAACAGCATTCCTGCATCCATTCCTGCGATTTTAGTTTTGCTGAATTTCTCATACAGCTGTTTGTGGCCATCCTTCAGATTCTGTGAGCTGATACCGTGCTTAATGGACAGATAGGCTTCCATATATGCGGCGAATTTGTCACAGAATTCAATAATTCCGCCGTCTACCGGCGAAAAAGAATCCCTGTTGTAATACTCCGATATTTTTTCAGAGCTTACTTCCAATATCCTTTCATCAAGTATGATTTTTCCCGCAAATTCATTCTCCGTAAAATACCTGATTTCATTCCTCCATTCCATCGGAAGCAACGGAAGCAGCACTTCCTCCATTTGCATGTCTTCGATATCCTTAATCAAATCCCCCAGTCCTTCGATTGAATTTTTAACCGGTGAAATGATATCACGCGTGAGTACTTCGGGCATGTCATGGAATAGACCGGCAAAGAAATTGTTGTATTTTCTCTTTTCACAGGCCGTGGTCTGCAGTGTCAATATATAGGACAATATCGCAACAATGAACATATGGCCCGCTACTGAGGTTTCAGGCACTCTTGGCGTTTGCGCCCAGCGCTGCTGGAACCTGAGCTGCCCGACAAGGTTGAGAAAATCCGTCGCCCCTTTGTTGAACACGAGCTTTTGCACGCCATCCGTATCACGATATTCTTCCAATTGTTTGTCGATACTCTTTTTTGTGTCCTCCAACCCGAAAAAGTCTGTGCTGAGCCGGTAGACTATGTTGAATTCCCAATTTGTCGCAAGATAATGGGCTGCTCTTAAAATTCGCTTCTCACGTTTACTGTATTCCGGCTCAAAAAGATACCGCTTCATCCTTGATCCGAATCCTGCTTGAATATCATTTATGCCCAATTCGTCAAGTTGCTTCAGTACCAGTTCATTCATCTGCGACCCGTGTTTTTCCATAAGCATGTGAAATATGGGGGGTTTTATATCTGTAAGAAGGATCCGCTGAAAAAATTCAAAAATCGCTCCTTCAATTAATTGTGTCCAGTTTACGCTTGAAGACGATTCATCCTCGAAACGTCCTATCACATAGGCGTAAAACATTTTATGGGCCTGCTTGTCCAGCTCGGTGAAGCCCTTATGGGGTCGTATGTGGTCGTTCCATCGCTGCATGCTGGCCGCCCGGTAAATAAAGCGGAGAAAAGTCTCTCTGATCATCTTATACCGCTCCCTTCAAGTATTTCCAGTTCCATGATCGCATCTGTGCCGTCCGGTAGAAGAGGATTCTTGGCAAGAACCTTCTCTTCTTTGAATTCCAAGCAAGAACCGTCCCCTCTTTCCCTAAGCAAGAACCGTCCCCTCTTTCCCTAAGCAAGAACCGTTCCCTCTTTCCCTAAGCAAGAACCGTCCCCTCTTTTCCTAAGCAAGAACCGTCCCATCTTTCCCTAAGCAAGAACCGTCCCCTCTTTCCTTCATACAATTCTCGTCCCCTCTTTAAAATCAAGGCAAGAACTTTTCTCTCTTTGAATTACTGTTTATTAAAAACAGTTTATCATATCTGTGGGCTATTCTAAATGCTAGTTTTTATAATGCTCCGATTCAAAGAAAGATTTTTTGGATGAAGAAAAAATTAAGCTCTCGCATGCTCGTTATAATGATAGACAAAAAGGATTATTTGCCGTAAATAATACTAAGAGTGTATAATAAGAAGAGGTTGCGCCTCAAATAATATGCAGAAAGTGAATGTGCGGCATTTGAAGAAAAATAACAGATATATCGCATCGATCATACTACTGGTTGTGACAATCGGGTTCCTTCTGACCCTGCCCCTTGGCAACACCTTTATCGGCGGACTGCTGACAGCATTGTTCAGTGCGTCCATGATTGGAGGCTTTGCCGATTGGTTCGGCGTGACCGCTCTTACCAGAAAGCCTCTTGGCATTCCTTTCAGAACGGAGATCCTCCCCAGAAGCAGGGAAAAGTTATCCGAATCGCTTATATATATGGTAGAACAGGAATTGCTTACAAAAGAAGCAATCATAGAAAAACTTGAACATTTCAGTATTTCCAAAAGCCTGATCAGTTATCTGGACAATCAAGGGGGCCGGGAAGATCTGTCACACCTGGCAAACAGGATCGCTGAAGATATGCTCTCAGGGATTGATGTGAAAGATGCCGGCGAATACCTGAGCAATCTGCTCAAAGACAATACTGAAGACATCAAGCTCGTACCGCTGGTGTCCGGTGCTGTTGAATGGCTTTCTGCAAATATCACCGATGAAAGACTTATCAGCAGGACTGTTGACGAAATAAAAGAGCTTCTGTTATTTCCCCGCTTCGGCATACTGGTCAAAAGCGTCATTGACGACATCTACCAAAATTTGTCCAAAAATGCTGAAAAGGAAAGCACCGGCAAAAAGCTGTTCTTCAAATTCGTCCTGGCAATAGCCGATTATTCCGACGTCTCCCCTCTAAAGTTGTCAACCAGGCTTCTCACGGAAGCTCTGGAATATTTCAATGCCATGAAAGATCCACAGAGCGAACAGCGCAAGGGTCTTGAAAAATGGCTTGAAAAAACCTCCGATGAATTACTGGCGGACGAAGCTCTGAAAGGGAATATTGAACAGAAGGGCAGAAGCATGCTGGAGCACTCCAAAGTAGGAACTGCATTGGCAGAGTACGTCTACCCGCTTCTCAAGGAGAGCGGACAGGCTCAGAAGTCAGGTTCGTATATTGAAGGAATCATTTACAATCTTGTCGAAAGCTTTAAAAACAACCCATCGCAGCAGGCTGCCATGGATAAATATGTGAAAACCGCCCTGACACAGCTTATTGATGACAATCATGCAGTCATTGGCCAACTTGTACGCCAGAAACTTGACAGCTTCCCGACGGAGACTCTGGTGGAAATGATTGAAGAACGGGCGGGCAACGACCTGCAGATCATTAGAATCAATGGATCTATCGTAGGCGGATTGGCCGGTGTTCTGCTTTATCTGCTCACTTTTTGGATTTAGGGAATGCCGGTTTAAATGCAGGGTATGAATGGACCACAGCTCAAACTTCGGAGGACGACAATGCAGCAAGGAAATGATAATAACAAATATAAGGCAAATAAACTGCTCGCTGCCGTATTCATCCTTTTTACAGCAGCTACGGCACTACGGTATATTTTCAGGGACGGCTTTTTTGCCGCCTTGCTGGCGTTTACAGCTGAAGCGGCACTAATTGGAGGAATAGCGGACTGGTTTGCCGTAACTGCGCTGTTCAGGAAGCCCCTTGGTATTTCCTGGCATACGGCTATCATTCCAAACAACAGGGAAAAAATTATAGAAAAGGTATCAGAACTTGTCAATAATGAACTGCTGAGTGTCGAAGCCATCAGTTCCAAGCTGGAATCACTCAGTCTTACCGATGCGATTGCTGATGGGCTTCTGGGGACATTGGACAAGGCGTTGCTGGAAAACAAATTTCAAGACATGCTTGGAGACAAAACCGGGAGGCTGGACAGTGCAAAACTGGCAGGGTCAATTAGCGATTTCATAAGCAACAGCCTGAAAAAAGAAGGAATATCGAATGAAATCCGCATGATGCTCCTGAAGTCATTTGAAGAAGGTAAGCATAAGGAATGGCTTTCAGGGCTTGTCAACAAGGCTATTGAAATTGCAAAAAAGGATTCCACACGAGAAAAGATTTACAAGCTTCTGCGTGAGCAGGAACGTTACAATGAGGTAAATAAAGGTGCCGGTTCCTTTTTGGTTAAAATGCTGCTCAACCTGTCCAGAAAAAGCAAGCACAGCAACCTGATCAGTGTTGCAATGCTATTGCAGAATGAACTTATTGATATTCTGACCGAATTAAGCAATCCTTCGGATCCTTTATTCATAAAGCTTGCAGATAATACCGCAAGCCTGTTGGAACATCTTGACGAAGACCGGACCCTGCTGGAACTGCTGCAGACCTGGAAAAACGGCATCCTGGAACGGCTGGGTCTGCTTGAAGCATTGCAGCAGCTGCTGACTTCAGCTGTAGAGTCTGAAAACAGAAGACAGGAAGCCGCACGTTGGATTGCCGGAAATGTAGATCATTACCGAAACAGGCTGAAAACCGATGAAGATATTAAAAGGTCTACGGAAGAAATGTTAAAAAACATGCTGCAAAAGGTAATCGTCAGTGAACATTATCTCATCGGGGAGATTGCGAAAGAAACCCTTGGTGCGTTTTCAAACAAGAAACTGATCGATTTTATAAATGAAAAAGTCGGCAACGATCTGCAGTGGATCAGAATCAACGGCTCCATTGTCGGGGCTCTGGCCGGGATCGTCATTTTTCTTTTTACCCGTCTGCTGTTCAATCCCTGTCTGTTGCCGCTGATTCAGAGAATCCACTGGTTACCGTACTAATCAGGTGCCGAGACTAACCTTGTTCTTTCCATTATTGCCCTTGGAACAAGGTTACGAGGAAATAGCACTTACAAGATTGTCAAAATCTACTTTTTCAAAGCTATCTATAATAATATCTGCCTGCGACAGATCCTGTTCCCCCGAGTTATGATTTCTGTATGCGATACTCTTCATCCCTGCTGATCTGGATGCCTTGATTCCATTGGATGAGTCTTCAATAACAATACACTCGGCAGGATCAACTCCTAATTTTTCAGCTGCTTTGATATAAATATCCGGGTAGGGTTTGGATTTTTCGACCTCATAGCCGCTTACAATTGTATTAAAATACTCTTTCAGCTGAAAACGCTCGAGAACGATCTCAATATTTTCTCTTGAAGCCGATGAACCCACAGCAAGCAAAAGACCTCTTTTATGCAGATCCTGAACAAGTATCTGAATACCTCTTATTGGTTCTTCGTTCTTCATTGATCTTAAATAGGCGATATACCTTTTCTCATAAGTTGCAGCCATCTCATCCGAGGCCAACGTCAAGCCATATTTTTCTTTCAGCCTGAAGAATATTTCCTTGTCCCCAATGCCGACAAAGGTATAATATTCTTCGTCATCAATGTCCAATCCCAATTCATTGAAATAAAGCTTTGATAATTCATAGTGTATCGGTTCGCTGTCAATAATAACGCCATCCATATCAAATAGTACCGCTCTGAACATGTCTTTTCCCCTCCTTAATGATTTACTGAAAAAGCACTTTTTTGTCGTGATCAACAAATTAGTAAAGTTATTGCCGAAGCTATGTGAGTGAAAAAATATACTCCTCCAGAAATTTCGCATAGTTGTTTTTTGTCACATGTGACAGATCTGCAACTGGTTTATGCACTTGCTTGAGAGGAACAGTCGAAATGATAAAATCATATTCGTTTTCAGCTTTATACGCAAGCTGAAAGCTGGAGCACACATCCACAATTTCCAGTTCCTGAGATAAATCCGACAAGTTCCGGCTGATGGTTAAACCGGCTATTATACCGCTATTGCATACTAACAGTGCCTTTTTTCTTCTGGTGCTCCTTTCCTGTGAAAGATTAAAGTGCATGGTAAGTGTTATCAATTCCTCTTCTGTGGGCTTAATACCGCAAATGCCTTCATATATATTACTGGTCTTGGAAACCGCATTAAAAATCTCCAGGTTTTTCTTCGATAACTCATTCAGGTGCATTGTTTTAGTACGGATATTTTCTTCCAGCCGTTGAATCGAATTTTTTAAATGAAATATAATTCCAAAGAACAATAACTTGTCTGATACAAAAGAAGTGCCCAGCTGCGCATCCACATATTCGATCAGGCATATTGCCAACAATTCTATTTTCTTGGGAATATTCTTAAGGATGTCGTTTGAACTGCCTTTTTCAACATAGTTGAAGGTATTGTAGCTCATTAGGTGCATGCATATGTAAATACGCTCTGATTCAGGGAATTCAAGATTATATTCCGTTTCTATCCTGGTGGCTATATATTCGGCGGTATTTCTTTCCAGACTGCCATATTCGGCTTCAGGCGGCAAAAAGCATTCATCCACATTTTTCCCTGAACTCAGTCTTGCAATGCAGATGATCAGATGTGTGACCAAAGCAATAAAATACTCGTCAGTAAGAAAGAAGTCAAATTTTTTCTCCGCATCTTCTATGATGGCACGGACAGGCATGCTGTCGATCTTGGGATAGATGTTCTTTAATTTCAAATACTTTTCTTCGGTTAACCTGCCTAATGAATCGAAATCTTTCATCAGGAGCGGCTCTTTGGTTTTATATATGTCAAAAAATCCTGCAATTGCATTCCTTCTGGATACCTCGTCACCAATAATGCCAATACCCCTGTGCTGAGTCTTGAAAAGTTGAAGATTGTATTTTGAAAGCCATTGGCTGACCCATTCAAGATCTTTCAGAATAACTGTCCGGCTGATATAGAACTGATCCGCAAAAAACTGGATCGTAAGCTCGTCATTTGAAAAAATCAAATCCTTCAGCATTTCCAGCCGCCTTGATACTCCTTTGTCAAAAAGGCCGAATTTTTCAGTGTTCAATAAATCATCCAGCTTCTTTCTATCCACGTCTGTTATAAGAAGTTTAATTCCATATCCCTGCTTTTTCAACAGTTTAATTTCTGAAAACCCGGCATCAACAAACCAGTTCTCTATCTTATGCAGGTAGTTCTGGATGGAACGCTTGGATATTCCTACATGCTGTGATAGATAAACCAATGTCAGAAAGTTGTCGTTCTGCAGGAACAGTTCCAGTATTTTTTTTAATTTCGTTTCAAAATGATTCATATATGCTCACCATTTACTTACATCTGTTACATTTTTCGCTTTATATCTCATGACTTCTTATGGAATTTTTTAATATAACTGACAATTTAAACCTGACTATATCCAGCCTTATCTTTTAAACAGTTTCTACAGAAAAATAAAGAGCCTTTCCTATTTCAGTACTCCTAATGAGACTCTTTACCAAGTCACTTGCAGATGAAGCTTCTATGTTATTCGCCTCAAATTCCAGTTTTATTCCTGTTTTTTTTACAAATTTGAATTCTACACCGTTTTCCCTGTAGTCAGTAAGCAGCTTAATAATCATATCATTTGCAATAGGTGTGTTAACAAATACCTTCATTTTTTCCTCCTTGTTATGAAGTTGACGCCATACTTGCACCAACTTATCAGTTGTTTATAGTATTCCCCTTAAATTTGTGAATCATTTCAGATAATTTATATGCCGACCCGTCGATCTCTCCCACACGGTCCATGACTTCATCGGCTTTTTCCTTAATACCTGCATTGCTGTTGGCGATGTTTTGAGTGCCTTCCGCTGCTTCATTTGTTGCATTGCTGACCTCTCCTATCGTAGAAACAAGGCTTTGCATGGACGCAGCAAGTTCCTGGGAAGTTGAACTGAAATCGTATAATATTGAATTTATCGTATTGGCATCATGACTATATTGCTCTCCCACGGTTACCATCATCCCATAGTCTTTTATAACCTGCCCGTCGATAAATCCTAGAAGATCCTTTGTACTACTGATCAACGTATCAACTGAGTGAAAAACCTGTGAATTCACCTTCCGTATTTCTGAAACTGCATTTTTTGAATCTTCCGCCAGTTTTCCAATTTCGTCAGCAACAACGGCAAACCCTTTACCGGCTTCTCCTGCACGCGCTGCCTCAATAGATGCATTCAGCGACAAAAGATTGGTCTGCGAAGCGATCTGCAAAATAGATTTTGAAAGTATATTGATTTCTTCTACGGCTTTTGCTTGTTCAATTGCAGCTTCAAGCTTTTTCAGGGTTTCATGGTATATTTTCGTTGAGTTGTCTTTTGACTGCACGGCATTTTCCATCAGCGCATTTGCACGACTGCTTATTTCCGCAGCAGTCTCGGCACCCTGTTGCGCCCTTTCCGCAACAGATTCTATAGCCGCATCAATTTCCTCTGAAGTAGCGCTCATTTCATTTGCTGAAGCAGCAATATCTTTCATACTGTGATAGAGATGCTCTGTTGTCGATGAAACCGCACTGATGTCACTTCCTAATTCGCCCAGCCTGCAGTAGGAATTTGCTATCAAAACACCAATCCCTGAAGTTTCTTCTTCTATCTTCAATATGACTTCATTAAAAGAACCGACTGCTTTATTTGTTATACGGGTAAAATGTCCCAACTCATCATTAGCATTGAGCAGTTTTACCGGAATCTCTTTTTTAAAATCACCGAGCGAAATTTGATTGTAGTACATCTCCGTGCCAATGAATTCATTTCTTACTCTCAGGGCCATAATGGCGGAAAAAATAAGGAGGGTAACCAGTATTGCGATAATCGGAATGATTGCTGATACAAAACCTGTGTTCAGATAGGCCGAACCATTTTCATTCATTTTCTTTGCAAGTAAGATATTCTTTGCGACAAGCCAGATGATACCTGCTGTATCTATTGTTGATATCGCTAATAAAATAAGAATCAGATGTGATACTTTACACTTTTTTAACATCAAAGCCTGCATTTTGACGATCCTTTCATGATGTCTGCCCTAAAGCGGCTATACATGGTGTTGGGGGGCAGGAATCCCCGCCCCCGCCAACAGCATGAAGCACCTCTGTTGCTACCGTACTTTGACCTTCATTCTCATAACTTGAACATCACTGCTATCCTGTAAAGAATAGCGGCTGTTTCAGCACGTGTTATAGTCTGCGACGGATTGAGTAAACCGTTGTTTCCTTTTACAATACCTTTGCCTACCAGGAAAGATACTGACTGTTGAGCATATTGAGGCAAACTTGACGCATCTTTAAACGAACTCATGGATGCTTTTGTATCATCAACTTTGCCCATCAGCTTCAAATAGCGGTAAACCATTACAAATGCATCCTGGCGCGTGATGCTGCTTTGAGGTTCAAAATTGCCATTCCCATTGCCAAGTATTATGCCTGCTTCACTGGCCTTACTGATTGCATCGGTATAGTACTTTCCTGCAGGAACATCGCTAAACTTTGCATTGCCTTTGACGCCCATATCTGTGAGCCTTGAGAGCATAACTACAAAATCTGCACGTATGATATCGTTTGCAGGTTTGAAATTTCCTTTACCGTCTCCCATTATGACACCGCGTTCTGTAAGGCTGCTGATCGCATCATTCGCCCAGGAATATCCCGGGCCTACATCGCTGAATTTGGTTTCAGCGCCTGCCGGCTTTACCGCCGGAGGCGTTGGTGTCGGCGTCGGTGTTGGCTTTGGTGTTGGTGTTGGTGTTGGTGTAGTGGTAACCGGAGGATTGTTGGAGTTATTATCATCAGGAATCCCACTGTTTGTTGAGATTGTATAGGTAAATACCTTTACAGTACTATCAATACAATCCTCCTTTACGGCAATTGCCTTAATCGTCATACTCTTGTCAATTGTGATTGATTTTGAGTAAAGAGTGCTTGACCGCATAGGTTCGGAACCGTCTATTGTGTAGTAAATAGCAGCGCCGCTTGTCCTGCTGGATAATGTCATTTGTTTCGTGGAACCATATGAGCCTGACACGAGATCGGACTCAGGATCCGCCACCTTGCGTGTTACTGTGATCGTCTTGCTCCAGGTGTTATTCACTTTTTCAAGTTCGGGAATTCCACCTTCGCTTACTTCTCCAGTAAAGCGGAATATCTGAAGGTTATTGAGTGTTATGCTTTGTGGTGCATCCCCTGCATAACTAAATGTAATCGTTCCTACCGTCAGCTTCCCGTCAAACTGATTTTTCGTTGAAAAGAAACCTGCGTTATAGGTTACTTGATCTCCGTCTACCTTCCCGCCTGATGATATCGTATCAATTGTACCACTTGCATTGTCTGCAATTGCATTTTTGAAAGAGATACTCTTCGCTTCTATTCTGCTTATGTTATCCATATTTATATCAAACTGGGCAGATGCAAATGATTTCTCAACATTGTCTATTACTACATCGTATGTAAATGTATTTTCTCCTGCCTGCATGGTAATAGACGTATCATCACCGGAGGGGGTATCTATTGCCAGCATGATGCTTGACAATCCGATCAGCAGCACTGCTGTAAGTACTGTGTTGATAACTACCTTTGCAATATTTCTCCTTCTCAATTTATCATACACCTCTTTTCGTTTTATTTGATTCCCCGGGATGGATGATTGTTAACAGCCATCCCGGGGACAGGTGGTAGTTCTTTAGGAAATGACAACTTCATTCATTCCTGCTTGAAAACTATATTCCGTTTCAGGAGGCACTGACCCATCAGGAATCGCTATTCCTTCCGAAGTCGTTACCTCATTCGGGAGCCGTTATTCCTCCCGGAGTAGTTGTCCCGTCGGGAACCGTTACCCCTCCCGGAGTCGTTGTCTCCTCGGGAACCTTTATTCCTCCCGGAGTCGTTGTCTCCTCGGGAACCGTTACCCCTCCCGGAGTCGTTGTCTTGTCGGGAACCGTCATTCCTCCCGGAGTCGTTGTTCCATCGGCCGGTGCTGCCCTATTGGGAAGCGTCAGGCGCAAAAGATCAGCCGGAGGATCTGCAATCAAATACGCACAAATTGTCAGATCCGCGATGTCGACCTTATCATCTTTGTACAGATCAACGTAATTTGCGCCACTTGTGCTCCAATCAACATCATTGGCTGTTTTCCCGTAGAAGCTTTTTGCAATGTCCAGATCAGCTTCATTGATCACATCATCATTGTTAAAATCACAGATCACATCACCAGAAGCCCATATTTTCGCTGCAGCCTTGCCATCATCCACAATCATACACGGAACTGCCGTACCCGGCTGATCGTTGTTGATATAATCCACATACACCATTGTTGAATTTAGAGCCGCTTCAAGCGATTTGGCATCTTTCGGATTCCACTCCGAGTCTTCATCCATTGTGACTGTGATATTAGCTACGTCCATCTTTACCACATCTCCGAACCCGCCGGTCTTTGCAATGGTAAAGGATGCGGTTTCTCCATCCTGGGCGATGTCCTTTGTAAAAATGGCTTCTTCGTCATTGCACAATGAACTGATATCCGTAATCTTGAATTTGTCACTGTCGATCCTGATGCTGCTTTTCATTGCATTCATTCCTTGTAAATAATCCATTGAAACACGCAGGGTAATCTTTCTATCCTTTCCAAGTAACACGTTTGGCGCTACCTTCAAGGATATTTGATTTTTTTCCACCAATGCGTTTCTGGCATCCGTAAGGTCTGAAATCAGCTGGTCCTTATTCTCTGTTCCCGTACCATTACAAATCTCTGCCATTACACTGTCAATGGTTTCCTGTGCTTCAGCACCCGATGCTGTCGTGTATTTACCGGCTGTCAGATCTGACCTGATTGCAGAAAGTAAATCGTAGAGGTCCCCAGGAATATTTCTGGCATTTATGGTGCTGTCTTCCTCTATACCGGAAATTTTATATTGAAGCGTACCATTTCCGTTATCAACAACCGACTCGGTAACATCCTCTCCATTTACAAAAAGGAGTAATTTTACAGCGGCATCCGTAGTAACATCAATTGTCACGTCAGTATTGGCGCCTGAAAATAAAGTACGGTCAAAAATGGTGGAACCGGATGTCAATCTGATGCTGGAACCGGTGCTGGTACCCGTGTTGGTGCCGATTACCACGCCCATACCGGGATCTATGTTGGCAACGATACATTTATTACTGAGAGAGTAAATTTCAAATGCCGTGAGCTGGTAGTTTGTTGCGACGGCTACTGCTGTCATGCCGCTCTGACTGGCTCCTGTTACCATACCCACAGCAGGTGCTTCAGGACGAGGAGTGCTGGGCAATACACGCACATATCTGCCCGATACATTTTCCGGCAGGATAAGGTCGTTAACACTTGAGCCTGTCCTGTCCGTATCCTGAGTGGCAACTGTAGTCCATGCCGGATTGTCGGTAGTAAGGTCGGCAGGTTGAGTGCCATCCTGTGCCACCTGTACAACAACCTTGCCGGGTCTTGTAATATAATTCCATCGTAAAGTCACCCGGTCAAATGATTTCGTTGCTCCCAAATCCACGTATAAATACGAGAAGTTGGAGCCGGCTGTCGTATTGGTCGAGGTTGGCTTACTTGTAACGCCTGCACTCGTTCCATTTGCAATGGAAATATTGAGTGTAGTGTCATTGGGGCCAATCACTTTACCTGTTAATACTATATTGCTAGATGAACCGCTTACAGTAAACAATGAACTGACTGAAGGGTCCGCTGCGAGTGCTGCCCTTATGGCCGTAGCTATTGCACTTGAATTATTCCCCGTTACAACCGGTACCATTATTGTTTTGGGAGAATCTGCCATACCGGCTGCTGTTACAATTACCTGTACATCGCCCGATGTGGTCACCGTCCCTGCTGCTGTCGCCGTTTCAACCTGGAAGCCTGCGTTGACCGAAAGATTTGTGGAAACGTCGGCCGCCAAACTTCCTGCGTCATTCGCTGCGGCAGCGACATTAACCGCATTGCCAAAAGTACCGCTGCTTGCCGCTCCTGTTTTGTTCTTTGCAAGGTTTGCCGTTTTGCTGCCGATGTTTGTCGTTGTCGGAATCACACGTTCAGGTGTTTCCGAGCATATGTTGTTATAGCATTGCCACTTTACAACAGCTGCTCCGTTATACACACTCTTGTCATATGAAAGTGTGACGGTGCGGCTCTCGCCCGGAAACAGGTTGAACAGGTTGTCACTTATAACAACCGGTGCCAGAAGCTCGTTCTCGCTCTTGTAAGGCTTGAGGTTGATAGCATATGCGATGGTGTTGGTGTTGTTTGTGAGCGTAATCGTCTGGTAACGGGTATCCCCGCTGCTGCTTTGTCTGTTGCTTACATCAAGGTTAACCGCCGGCAGTGAGTTGAGCTGCGTCATGTCCGCATACTCGTACTGGGGGGTTGAACTCCAGTTGTGCGCGCTTACCTTTATAACATCCTGCTTTACAGACTGGGCATAGGAGTTTATACTGACAGCTTTGCCTGAAGCATCATCCAATTCCAGACGGATAAAGTAAACATCGGAAATGGCTTTGCTGATCCTGGAGAATATATCCTGCTGCGTCGCAACTGTTGTTACGCCCGTTGCCGTATTGATCCTGCCGTTGTAGTTTACATTATAATCACTGAAGGAACCGTCATCATTCTTTATGAAGCCGATTTTCTTCGGTGTGATAGCATCAGTACCCGTACCGAAGTCAACAGGGTCAGAAGCCCCATCGGGAGCCAAATCCAAAGGCTTGACTACTTCGTTGAGGATGTTGCCTGCTATGTCATACACAGTGACCTTTGCTTTCATGTTTTCATATGTACCAAAAGTGCTGTTGATGACACTGACGTTCTTTGTGCTCGGGTCATACATGATATGGAGTGGTTCGTTTGCAATCTTGGCACCAAAATACGATCCATTTGGATTAAGGTAAAAATCGAAATTATTCCAGTATAATGTGGGTCTTCCATTATTGAGCATCCATTGCAGCAACCCCGAAGCGTTGGTATAACGGTGCAGGTTGACACTCTCGAACTGCGCACGCTGTGCTTCATATTCCTGCACCTGTGCTTTTATTACATACTGGTCAAGAGAATTTGATGCGCCATAATGACTGTCCATGGCACGGTTGAAGATCGCCAGTGTACCGAAGCTCCCGCGGGTGTTATGGTAGTTCCAGTTGGCGTAGTTCTCTCCGCCGACATTGTAAGGCCATTGCTTGCTCGGATCGGTAATCATCTTTTTAATGACTTCCGTCTGCGGAATGGACGGGCCGGGGCCGCCTTCAGAAACATAGCCGTAGCCTGTAGCCTGCGGATCGACATAATAGAACATCGGAGGCGCATAATCATAGGTGGCATCCATATGTGTACCGCCGGTCACACCGGTATATGTGGATTCTATGGCAGAGCCGCTGTTTGTGATGATTCCGTTTTCTGTCCAATGAAGGTCTGCCTCGATCTCCAGATAGGTACGTTCTACCGACTTTCCATTGTTAGCGGTCGCTCCGGTAGCATATCCCGCCGGATTATCACTTCCGTTGAACCAGTCGACCATGCATGCATGGCTGCGTGCCTGGCGGAGCTGTGAATACATTGATTCATATGCAATAAAACGTTCATGCTTGTTGAATGTGGCAGGCGACTGCCATTCATCACAGCAGCACCAGCCTGTCAACAGCATAATGCCGTTTTCATCCATGATGGAGAGCATGTCGTCGTCAAAAAACTTTCCTTCATCACGGATCATATTATATCCCATATCCTTGCAATATTGCACCACTGCTTTGTTAGCTGCTTCACTGTGGCGCAGCAGCAGGTCGGTGGGGCAATATCCTCCACCCTTCATTACAACAGGTCTTTTATTGACATATAGCTGCATCATGTAACTTTGAATCGTATTATCTTTCGCTACAAACGGAGCGCGGTTTACTTCATAACTAATCTCACGCACACCAAAACGGTTTGTTATAGTGTCGCTGACAGCCGTATCAGAGGTTTTGAAGGTGAAGTCCACCGAATACATGGGTTGATCGCCATACCCGTTGGGCCACCACAGGCTTGGATTCACAAGCTTTAGTGCCGCAAATTCCGAAGGAGCGAATTTGACCTCCTGGTTATAAGCATTTGCCTGTACTGTAACAGCCTTGTCTACTTTAGCCACCGTTACACCGGAGGGATCTTTAATGTTTGCAGTCAATGTTCCTGCGACTTCAGAGGAGGATGCATTCGATACATCGGCATAAAGTGTCAGATCCGCATTTTTGAGATCTTTGCTGACCTTTGACGTAACGAAAGGATTTCGTACACGCACATTTCCTGTTGTGTTGATGAAAACGTTGCCCAGGATACCCATATTGTTGTCCGGGGGCTGCATGTGCCAGTCAACCCAATATACCGTCAGATCCTTTGAATAAACAGGCTGGGTGATCTTTATGGCAATGGTGTTCTTGGTCGAGCCGTCACAGGTCACAAGGCCGGTAACGTCCAATTCGTAATTTCGGAATGCTCCGATGAAAGCTTTGCTGAAATCAGCATACTGGTCCGCGATTTTTGCTGTACCAGGTTCACCTGGAGTAACCGGATCGACATTCGAGCCCTCCGGAGGACGATTTAAAAGCATATCTTCGGTAACGTCCACCTTCTGGTTATCAAGCTTCTGACCATTTATATAGATTTCTGCCTTATAGTTGATCTTTTCAAGGTTTAAAATAATTTTTTTGCCACTTTCGCTGGCAGGCAGTGTAAATTCCTTGCGGTACCACCACGGAACCTCAAAACGGGCACGATCGGGTTTCGCAAAGTTTGCATCTTCATAGATGTCATAGCCTGAATATGTAGGATCTCCGGCGTCAATGAGCGCGCCCAGTACCGTGTTGGGTACGGAGGTCTGGTACCAGCCGGATACATTCGCTGCGTTCGAGCCGACGACGCTATCCTCATCCGTTACTACTGCAGAGGATTGTATTTTCCAACCATCATTGAGCTTGAAGGAATTGCCCATGGATACAGCTGGCTGCTTGCTGTATGTCAAATCCGCCACTCTCTGAGCGGAACCGCCATTATCGTCGGGTTCAGCCGCCAATATATTCACGGACGGCATTAATGAAACCAACATGACCATACATAGAATAAGGCATGCGATTTTATTTTTATGTTTCATATCTTCACTCCTTCCAAATTTCTTTTATTTGATTGCTTTAACCAGGGGGTCGGGGTAAGCGGTGACTTTTGACATATCATATACGTTTACATAACCCCAGCTCCCTAAAAGTGCCGCAGCTTTTGCACTGCGAATACCACTGGCACAATACACAATGATACACGTGCTTTTATCCGGCAAAGCAGCCTCATAGTCCGCCTGCGTAGCGGTACCGTATGGCAGGTTTATGCTGCCGCTTATATAACCGGTTGAGAACTCGTCAGGCCTGCGAACATCGACAAAAACAGTACCTGGAACCTTCTCACGCTTCATTTTCGCATCAGCCGGTGTAATTTTCTTATAGCCGTCTGCTTTCTCCACACGTTTCGGGATCTTGCGCAAGGTCTTGTCTATCATACGTGCTGCAACAGTAGACCCTTCAGCACGTGTCATATACTCATTTCCTCCGAATGTGCGGTTGGAAAACCCATTAATGATGCCTTTTGCATAACATTGCTCTATATGCGGCAGGCAAGTGCGACAGCTATCCAAATCAGTCAGGTCATTTTTTACAAAACCGACATCCTCTTCATCGCTCTCCTTCATAACATTTAGCAGTGTACTATGTACGATACGGGCCATTTCGAGACGATTAACGGGCTTATCCCATGCTGATCTGTCTTTATAGACCACATTGTCAATAAGTCCACTTTGTAAAGCCTCCTCCATGTACACATCCGGCCATTGAGTCCCTGAAGCTTGAGTAATCTGTTTACTGCCGGACGTTGCAGATATAATTATCTTAGTAAACTGAGCCAATGTCATGATATTTTCAGGGTGGAATTTCCCATCCGGGAAACCGCTTATGATGCCTTTTTGCGCCAAAGCATCAACATACCCCTCTGCCCAATGCCCTTTCATATCGGCATAAGCTGATGCAGCCTTGCTAGGAATTTGTGTAAAAACAAGCATCATAACAAGCACAGCTGTAAAGACAGGATATTTCCATTTCACTTTTCATCACCCTTTATGGTTTCCGTAATTTGTGTTATAATATTTTTTGACAATTTTTTCTGCGCACAGGCTTTCCGGATTATCTCCTGATTGCGCCTATGCTGCAAGCGGCACATCTATCGCTGTAGAGCGGCATTGTGCTGCTTTCTTTTTTTGACGGATCTTTTACAGAAATGATAAATCTATGCCCCCTCCCTTATATCTTTTACTCTCGTTTTTACGAAAATATCAAATCCGGACCTTGCTTCCTTATTTGCAAATATCGTAAGTGAAGATATAATGAATGGAAACCCTTGGAATATATACAATGAGAAAAATTTCATTGCACTTCGTGCTATTAACAACAAGTGATGTATAGCCGGATTGCGTTTGGGATCCATTGGTACAACCCGCATCTTCATGATTAGCTTGCCAGGTGTTGCGCCATAAAAAATCAATTGGGTCAGAACCTCATAAATGAACCAGATTCCCAGAGACTGAAAATATGCCGTATTAAATAATTCGAACATCACATCTGCCAGTTTCTGATTATCCGGACCGGCGGCGCCGGCGTTCGCAGCTTCCATAGCAGCCTTTACGGCAGGAAAATCTGGTCTGCCTGTAATCCTGTATATACAGAACAGAATACAAAGTACTATCACTGCATCAATGAGGAAGGATGCAAACCGCCTCTTTCGATAACCCGGTACTGCAGGCTCGCCAATCTTCAACCCTAGAAATGCCATATTCATCACCCGTTAGTCAATTTTCCTCCCGCGTATTGCGGGATAATAGATTCATCAAATTATATAAAGCTGTAACCACAGAAGTATGAGTTCTGTGGCTTAATCATTCTCTGCAGCTTATGCATTCTCCTCAGCTTTTTCCTGTTGATAGTTCTTCACATCCCACATTCTTATAAAAGGCAGCCAAACGCAGAACGCGGCAACAAATGAGATCATTTGTGCAACGACACCCATCAGACTTTTGGTCATTAAAAAGCCGCTGACGAAAAATGGTGTAGTCCAGGGTACCATGAGATTGCAGTAAGGAAACAAACCTGCTGCTGTTCCGGCAAACTGTATAGTCATAACAACTATAGGGGCAGCTATGAACGGAATGATCAGGAACGGGTTCAGAACGATCGGAAGGCCGAAAGTAATCGGCTCATTTATATTGAACAAGCCAGGACCGATGCCTATGCGTCCAAGCTGTTTCAAGAGCTTCGATTTGGCAAAAACCAGCATATAAACGACAACCGGAAGTGTTGCACCGGATCCGCCTATCCATATGCCATTTTCATAGAATGGCTGTGTAACAATATGTTTGGCTGCATTGCTGATGTTTTCCTGCAGGTTTACTATCCACATTGGTTCGAATAACGGAAAGATAATGACTGCAGATCCATGAATGCCAAGAGACCACAGTACATGTTCGGCAAAAACCGCCATTAAGGTTCCAATATATGAGGTTCCAAAACCCCTTAATGGTGTGGAAATCACTTCTGTTATAAACCCGGGGAAACTTTCCCATGGTGAAAGCGAGAACAGTCCTCTCACTATCGCAAAAAATACGATTATTACCATTCCGGGCAATAACGCTACGAACTGCCTTGAAACACTTGCCGGTACAGATTTCGGCAGCTTAATGGTGAAATTCTTCTGGACAAATATTCTATAAATTTCACCGGATATAAGCGCCACAATTAGTGCCGTAAAGAGCAAATGTG
>JAEWQC010000126.1 GCA_023399355.1 Bacillota bacterium
ACATTCCTGAAGCTAACAATCTTTTTTCCGCCCCGGATATGCATCAGGAATTCCTTTGATAAACCTATAACATGCAGCATGCAACACCCTTCTTTCACATTAGTCATTTTTTGCCACGAGCCACTGGCTGTCACTGATCACGGCATTGTTCAGAGCATGGAGTGCACCAAAAGCTGTGTATAATTATGCTGGGGATCTTCCAGTATTTGATCCGTCAAACCTTTTTCAACAATTCTTCCATTCTTGAGGACAATGGTCCGATTGGTCAAAAGCCTGATAACTCCCAAATCATGCGACACAACAATCATGGAAATGTGAAGTTCCTGCTGGAGGCTTTTAATCAGATCCAGTACCTTGGCCTGAACTGATACATCGAGACCGGTAGATACTTCATCAAGCAGCAGCAGCGGAGGATTGTTCGCCAGTGCCTTGGATATCTGAACACGCTGCTGCATGCCGCCGCTGAGCCGCTTTGGTTTCTCGTCCATATAATACTGGGGAATTTCCGTCTTTTTCAAAAGTTCCATTCCCCTGCCCCTGATGGTCTCATAATTATAGATATCCGCTGTCAGGAGCTTCTCAGCAATATTTCCGCCGCTGGTAAAATCTAGTCTGAGTCCCATGAGCGGGTTTTGGTATACCATTCCCATGAGATGATTTCTGATAAAACGTTTCTTGCTTTGGGGAAGACTGAGAATATCCTCTTCTCCATTGTTATAAGGCTGAAGATAGGCCTCTCCCGAGGTTGCTGCCTGATCAAAGTACAGGCATTGGACCAGCGTGCTTTTGCCGGAACCGCTTTCCCCGACCACACCAAGAATCTCGCCCTCGCAAAGATCAAAGTTGATATTGTGCAGGGCTACTACACTGCCGCACTTCGGGCACACATTACTTCCATATTCCGAGCCGGTTAGCTTGTCGCAGTACGGGCAGCCCCTCCCGTATCTTTTCCCGAGCCCCTTGACATTCAATACGAACTTTTTCTCAATATTCAACATACGGTCACTTTTTCTCCTTCGTCCCTATTTCATTACACCGTCAGCTCGCTGACGGTCAACAGAGCTGCCGCCTGACAGCCTTGAGTCGCAGAAACCCGTATCTGAACAAACATGATATTTACTGCCGGTTTTCTCATCATATATTTCATCCAGATAAGTATTCTCCGCACCGCATCTGCTGCAAAACGAGCCCTCAAACTTCTCCGCGGAAAACGGCTTGTCATCAAACTGTAACGGCTCGACCTTCGTGTAAGGCGGTATGGCATAAATCCTTTTTTCCCTGCCCGCACCGAACAGGTAAAGACATTCGGCCTGGTTCAATTTGCAGTTATCCCACTTGGGGATGGGAGAGGGAGACATAATGTAGTGATTATTCACTTTGCAAGGATAACCTGCGCCTATGGAAATTGAACCCCAATTTGCAATGTCCTCATAAAGAGTCACCCACATCAGCCCGTAATCCGACTCCGCATGCATCCGCCTGGTCTCCACCTCACTGGGTTCGACAAGCCGCAGCGGCTCGGGAAGCGGTACCTGGAAGACAAGTACCTGACCTTCTTTCAGCGGCATCTCGGGAATGCGGTGCCTGGTTTGTATGATAGTGGCCTCCTGTGTGCTGAAGGTCGTCTTCACCCCTGTGGTTTTTACCATCAGTTTTCTTAAATTCACCGCGTTCACGCTTCCATCGCACCCCTGGTCAATAATCTTCAGAACATCCTCCGGCCCGATAATGGCCATCGTTACTTGAAGGCCGCCGGTGCCCCATCCTCTTGCAATCGGAAGCTCCCTCGACGCAAAGGGCACCTGGTGCCCGGGAAGCGCAATCGCCTTTAAAAGCTTTCTTCTGATCTCCTTTTTAGCCCCTTCGTCTATAAATGCGAAATTATATTTGAACTTTTCTTTTTTTTGAAGTATTTCTTCAATCATCTCAAGCCTCCGAAACAATCTTTATTTAGAGTCTTATGAATACACGTGCAAAAAACAGCGCTCCAATTCTTTCTGTGTTATCTTTAATTTTCTTTCTTTGATGATTTCTGCTTCCGATCTTCCTGTCTCCTTCTTAAATTATTAAGATCCGACTGGAAGGTAATATAATGCGGCAGTTTGAAATGAGCGCAAAAACCGGAGGATTCAATTCCGTCAATATGCATCAGCACAAATTCCTGATCATTTGCCGGCGCTTTCCCTTCCGTCTCCTTCATTGCTCTGTCGAGTACCGCCATGGAAATGGATTTCACTTCATTGGCTCCGAAACAGATCCCATAGCCCAATGAAAGATAGGGCTTTTCATCCGCTCCATCAGAACCATATTTTGCAACGATTTCCGTCTCGGTCACCTGCACGCTTCCCAGATAAACACTTTCATTTTTTCTGAAGGGATGACTGATCCTTACCGGTACATAACCGACCCTGAGTTCCGCAATCGTTGGATGGATGCTGCCATAGCCCCTCATACTGCTGTAGGCCAGGGCCAGTATCCCTCCTGTTTCGCTTCTTGCCATCATTTGCAGCTGTGCAGACCGGCTGGCGGGAAAGGAAACGGATTCTTTTGTGATGTCGGATATTTCGTCTGCATTTTTGGGCTTCGGGGATTCTTCCAGATTCTTAACCAATCCCTGTTCCTTTAAAATCTCCACTACTTTCTTGAATTGAACGGAGGAAATATCCTCTCCCTCCTCCTTTTTTAATTCAAATTCAGTCACAACTTCTTCCATCTCCTTTTGACCCTCCTCCAGCAGCGAGAAGTCCAGCATTCGCTGTTTGTAATCCGAGGTGCAGCCCAGGATCTGCCCTCCGGGAATATCCTTGAAGGTAGACGATATCCGCCGGTTGATATGCATTTCGTTCATATCCAGTTCAATGGAATCGTTGATCCTGCAGAGGGTGGACCGGTAGGCACGGATATAAAAGGCCGCCTCCACGGGATCCCCTTCGGACTGTTTGATGGCCAGAGCTGCATGAAACGGTGAATATAGGCCGCCCTCACTCATGATCTTGTCTACAAGAAGCCTTAATTGATCCTGTATCTGTTTAATTCCAATTGGTGTACTCCTGCCCTTCAACCGAATATAATTTGAAAGCTGTTCGGCATTCTCTATTGCAGAAATGCCGCCCTGTACCGCTACATAGCCCATGCTTATTTCACCTCCGCTTTTGTAGTGCGCGGCATGCAGAGGATGTTTCCCCCATCATCAACAAGGATCATGTCAATGCCAAGCGGATATACAGCATTTATCTCCATGACGCTCTGCACATATTTTTCATCCAGCCCGATGACCGTGACGATATTGATCTCTTTAATGCCCGGCCCCTTCAAATAAAGCTCGGATTGATCCACCCCGCTGTTCCTGCACTGCCCGCATAAAATTCTCCCAACTGCAAGGATGACCGTTGCGCTGTTCTCAGGAAATTCAAGAGTACCTGCTTTTACTGTACATATATCCGGATTGAATTCAGCACCGTCAAGCAGAACAAAATCCGCTTCATTCATTTCAACCGGGATCATCCCGGTATTTACCTCCAGATATCTTTGAACGGTATCACCCCCTAAATTGCAGGATGCAAAGGTGATATTGTTGTCTCCCAGGGTTTTCAGCACTGTTAGAATATTGGAATTGAAGCCTTCAGGCAATTTGGAAAAAGGATGCTCCCGCAGTTTGTATAACTGACCCGGTCTGCTCATTGCATCCATCAAAGTTTTAAAGCTCCGCTGTGAGTCGAATACCTCGTCAAAAGCTGCTTCTTTTAATACCTCATGTCCCATTTTGTTATCCTTTCTTTACATCGAAATTCACTTTTGTTCTGGATATCTGCCTGCTTTCGCTGCTCCATCCCTGTTGGATTTCATCGGCTTCTTCTTCCAGAAGCCGTTTCACTTTCTCAGGAACAGCTATTCCATTTCCCAGAACTGCATCAAGGATAGCCCCATATAAAGCCCTTTCAGGCTCATCACCCAGAACGCAGCCATACCCCAGACTCCCTCCGATTTCCACTTCACATTGCGTTACAAATGCTTCTCCCAGGTAAAAAGGTGTTTTTTCTATCGGATCAATGTGTTTTACCATAACCATTCCGGGAGAAGGGTTCTGTATGATCTGACACGGAAGTTCGATAACAATTCCTTCTGCCATCTCTTTCAGCTTTTCAAGCCGACCTTCTGCTGTCACTTGAGAATAGTTCATTGTAGCCTCCTGTTACTCCGTTTTTGATTTCAATCACAATTCCGCTGATGATCTACATATTCTGAAGGTCAATCTTAATCTTCACCAGGTCGGAACGGAATTTTGTAATGCTGCGTTCAATAGGCCTTCCCTGCTGATCCACGGCGGTACTGGTCACCTTTAAGAGCGGCGCATCCCCCAAAACCGAAAGGGTCTTTGACTCTCTGACGTCCGCAGTGCAAGCTTCACATACCGATTCAATCCTCGTTGGAATTATGTCATACCAGGTTTGCAAAATATGATAAAGAGAATGATCATTATTCAGGTGCAGATTCAACTCAGGCATTCTGTCAAAGGGCAGAAAACAGCGGCTCAATGCCATCGGGATGTTGTCGTAATATCGCAGAAAGTACAGCGACCAGACTTGGCTTGATTTGTCGATTCCGAAAAGGTCTTTCAATTCATCTGAAGGTTCCCTGGTTTCCATTTCGAGAATCCGCACCCTGGGAGTCAGATTGTTATCCAGCATATTTTGTGTATAGCTGGTCCTTCTGTGAATAGAGATGTCAATTACATTTGACATGACAAAATAGCCTTTTCTCCGGATCGGATAGACCATTCCTTCGTCCATCAGGCTCTCAATGGCGCGCCTGATGGTAAACCGGTTCACATTGAACTGCTCCGAAAGCAAACGTTCGGAAGGTAGTTGCTGCCCGCTGATGAAAGTATGATTTTGGATATTGTTTTTCAAATGCATATAGACCTGATAATACCGCGGCAGAGGACTTTTTTTATTGACCAGTTCCATCCTTCCATACCCCTTCACCCTGGTACATAATTGCATACCAGATTCAGCTTCATCATATAGCCCGGAAATTATCGGAGTATTAAAGGCAGGTAAATAGTTATTTATGATTCGTTAAGATTTAAATGAAGTTTGCACATCCGCACCCGATCGGGAAGCAGAGCATGCCTGATATAATATCTCAGACTGATTTTTTTACTCATCCGCAAGAATGTTGTAAGATAAATGAAAAGCCCGGGGAGTTTTCATATAAAAGAAAATTCCTCCGAAAGCGGGAAGGGAAGCAGTGAATCTATGCCGGATGCGCCAGCTAAAATCAACGGTAATCGGCGTATATGTGAATCCTGCATCAATCACTCCTGCTTTTAGCTCCCTCCAATGCTCCACTCCCGTCTTGTGAAATCTCTCTATTCCCTTAAAAGCAGTCTGCCATTGCACACACCTGTAAGCTTATCAAATCTTGCGGCAATTTTCCCGCCGACAATTACACAGTTTATCTCCGAAGCGAATTGTCTGGGAGCTATATAGGTTGCATTATCCTGAATGGTATTTATGTCAAATATAACGATATCTGCAATATATCCGCGTTCAAGCCTTCCGATATGTTTAAGTCCCAGCCTTTGGGCCGGCATCGAAGTCACTTTCCTGACGGCATCCTCCAGCGCAAGTATTTTTTTCTCTCTTACATAATTTGCAAATAACCGCGGGAAAGCACCGTACAGCCGGGGATGCGGCATTCCTCCACCGGAATACAAGGAATCCGAAATGACAAAAGAGTAGTCCAGCCGCATGATCTTTATGACATCCTCCTCCGACATATGGAAAAAGACTATGGCCACATATCCGTCTTCCTCAACCAGAAGATTTAAAGCCGCTTCAACGGGTTCAATGTCAAGTACTTCCGCGATTTCAGAGATCCTCTTTCCGACAAAGCACTGGTTGGCAGCAGTACTCACCGAGCTTACCAGAACATTTTCCCATCCGGTTGAATATACAAGGTTGTCCCAATCGTCCGTCTCCCGCTTCAGTTCTTCTATTATTTTGTGTCTTTGTCCGGGGTCTTTTATCCTTTGAATTGCTTTTTGAACCCCTCCTTCCAAAGTCCAGGGGGGTAAAAGAGTGTACAATGAAGTTGAGCCTGCAGTGTAGGGGTAAATATCGCAGGTTATATCCATTCCGCTGCTCCTGGCATCCTCAATCAATTGAATGGCCTCATTGCATTTAGTGCCCCAGTTGTTTCTGCCTGCAGCTTTTAAATGACTTATATGAAGCGGCGCCTCCGATTTCCGGGCAATATAAAGCACTTCCTCAATCGACTTCAATAGACTGTTGCCTTCTCCTCTCATGTGGACTGCAAAAATCACTCCATATTTCTTCAGGATACTGCATATCTCTACCAGTTCTTCCCTATTGTAATAATTTTCAGGTGCGTACATAAGTCCCATAGACAAGCCCAAAGCCCCTGCTTCCAAAGACTCGGCCAGTAATCCTTTTATTTTCGACATTTCGTCGGAAGTCAACGGGCCGGCTTCAAAACCTTTTACCGCTATCCGAAGCGCACCGTTTCCGACATATCCGCCCGTATTATGACTTAATTTATTTCTTTTAAGCATATCAAGATATCCGCCGTATGTCTCCCAACTCCAGTCATCCGCTAACCGTCCCATTATTGGCTCGCTATAAGCCTGTAATAACTTAATGTATTCTTTCGAGACCGGAGCAGGAGAAAATCCGCAATTTCCGAAGATCTCCGTAGTAATACCCTGCCGGAGCTTTATTCCCTCCGATGGATTGCCAACCATCCATAAATCAGAGTGGCTGTGCAAATCTATGAAACCTGGCGCTACAACTTTTCCTGCAGCGTCTATTGTTTCATTTGCAGTATCCAAAATATGTTTACATAAATCAACAATCCTTCCGTCCTTTACTCCAACATCTCCGATCCATGAAGCGCTTCCGCTGCCATCTGCAATGAGGCCGTTCCTTATCAAAATGTCCAGCATATCAGTATACACGCCCCCGTCCTTTAATCGACACCTCATTAATTACCTGTCCGGTTTTTACGAAATATGCCCTGTCATGCAAGTTCACGGTAGTACATATATGATTGGGTATGATAGAAATCGTATCCCCTACCTTGAGAGTCTTTGCGCCCTCTCCAAGCGTAATGATTCCATGCTCCTCCGAAAGCCTTTCCAGCACTAGCTGATCATCCTGCATCGTCCTCCCGTAGCCCTTCAGATAATGGGGAAATACTCCCAGGGCCGCATCGGTGGAAAAAGTTTTATTCCCGCCGTCAACTACAGCATAATCGTTTGCGTTGCAGCTCACGACTGTCGTAAGAATACTGGCCGCACATTCGTCTATGGAACATACGTCCATATTGACTAACATCATATCATTGAACACATAGGTTCCCGGCCTTATTTCCGTAACTCCTTTAACCTGCGCGGCATATATTGCCGTCGGAGTGGACCCTACGCTGACGTCTTTAATATTTATCCCTTTTTCTCTAAGCCGGCCGGCCAGCTCCACCATCAGACACCCTTCTTCAAAACCGGCCCTTTCCCTTTCAAGGGTTCCCTTCCCTTCAAAAACAAGACCTTTAAATGTGAAAATCCCTGTCAGACGAATTCCTTTATAGGAATCTATCACTTGCGCAAAATCGACAGCTTTTTCATAAGTAACTCCCGTTCTTCGAAGTCCTGTATCTACTTCCAGCCGCACCTCAATTGTCTGTCCGGCGGTCAACGCTGCCGACGACAGCGCCTCCGCTCCTTCGACACTGTCAACACCTACAATCAGCCGGATTTTTTTATTAAGTTCCAACACCCGTTTTATTTTCATTTCTCCAATGACGGGGTAAGCGATAAAG
>JAEWQC010000137.1 GCA_023399355.1 Bacillota bacterium
TTTAATGGGGTTTGGTCACTTCTATTATATCACAAAGAAGGGGCTTCTTGGACTTTTTTATTGCCTAAAACTATTGATTTTTCAATGTTCATAGCAAATTAGCAATGTGCGAAAGTTGAGTTATAAATTTTTTATTCCGTACACATGGGAAATCCGGTAAAAATGTTTGCTTTGCTCTATGGCAGGAAGCTTTTTAATATCGAAAATTACTTTCAGTGCATACAGTGCATTGCTAACCGTTTCTTGCGGTATACATCCGTTCTTTTTCTCCAGGTCGCTTTGTATTTTTTGCAGTTTTTTATAATTGTCCACGAAAGCTTTCCAGTACTCTTCGATATTATCATTCATATTAGGTGTAGAAACAGCAAGTGCCAGGCACCAGTCAATAAACCCTGCATGAATACAGGTGATGCCGGATTTATATGCCTTTACGCATTCTTTAAGGTCTGCTTCGATATCCCAGGAATAGAATACCAGGGATTTATCTGCTGCTTTGACAAGCAGCTTCAGGTCTGTATCAGGTCCTAACCCTATTATCGTGCAGGGTTTTTGATTGATGAGTATTTCCATCGTTTGATGCCAAAGTACGGGGGAAGCTATCTGTAAGGTCAGATTTGCTACCACATCCTCTCTGCCGCGATAAGGACATGCGTCCAGGTTGGAATACACAGTCCAGCGGGGATCGCGATATTCGTACTTCAACAGCTCCTCCTTGAATTTTAAAGATGCCGGGCGCATAAGGGGCGAATGAAAAGGCGCACCAGCCTTGAGTGGCACCGCCCTTGCTCCTGTTTCAACAAGGTCGGCAGGTAATCCTATAACCGTGGACATACCTCCTGTATCAGAAGATAATGCTTCCTGAATAAATTTACCCCGTGCATGTGCAAGCTTTATTGCATCAGGAAACCTTATCACCCCTGCGCAGGTTAATGCCGACAGTTCACCAAGACTGTGTCCCGCAGAGCAAATCGGGTTTATTCCGATCTCCTTCAAATAAAACCTGAATAGTGCTACGCTGTAGGCCAGAATTGCAGGCTGTGCATATTGGGTTTGTGCTAATTGCTCCAGGTTGCCATAGAATATGAAATCGCTCAGGTTGAATCCAATAGCCTCATTTGCTTCTTCAAAGGTTTCCTTCATACAAATCTGATGCTGACAGCCATCACATCTCATCGCAATATGTTCTGAACCCTGGCCGGTAAAAAGAACCGCAATTCTATCCATTTTTCTGATATCTCCCTTTTAACACTACAGCAGCTTAATAGCTTTCCATCTCAACCCAGCAGCGCTTTCTCTCAAACGCATACAGCGGCAGGCTGATTTTTCTCGCGTCTGTCCCTTTATGCAGTTCCTCCCATTGAAGGTCGGCTCCAAGTAAGTACAACCTGCAGATATCCATGGCTGTTTCCCGGTTGTTATCATGGATAAAGGACTTTAACCGGCAGTCCGCTGATAAATTTAGCACATGAAGCTGTGATTGCTTTATTTCAAACGTACCGACACATTCATTCCCATCCGGCACCACCCTGTGCCTACCGAAAAAGACCTGCTCATTTTGTCCCGTCTCCAGCTTATCCGCATTTAGATTTTCAATAATGCGCTCAAACTCCTCCTCATTTCCGGCGATGACCGCCAGCCTGTATTCCAGATGCATCCTGCCTGTGTTGGCAGTGTAGCAGATGTTATCCAGCCGCAAGTCGTTTTTCAGGATATACTTCTGGTATTCTTTTACCAACGCCTGCAGTACATCCAGCGATTTAGCCGACAGGGTGAATATTCGGATAAAACCTGGAGCCCTCACTGTCTCAGGCCGTTCAGGGGCTTCCTCAAGAACGATATGACAGTTTGTTCCCCCAATACCGTAAGCTGTGACCCCGCATCTCCGCGGAGCACGCCCTTTTTGCCATTCTCTCGCCTCGGTATTTACATAGACGGGAGAATCAATCCAGTTGATTTGCCTGCTTGGTTTTTTGAAATGAATCTGGGGAGGTATTTTTTTATACCTTAAAGACAGTGCCGCTTTAACCAAGCTGAAAAGTCCTGCACCCTCATAGACATGCCCGATATTGGTTTTCACCGAACTGATCGCGCAAAAATGCTTCTTGTTTGTATATTGCTTAAAAGCATTGATCAATCCCCTGGCCTCTATTGTGTCCCCGATCCTGGAGCCGGTACCATGGGCTTCAATGTAGGATAGCGTTTCCGGATTGATTCCTGCGTCCTCCCAGGCCTTCACCAGCACATCCCGCTGCCTGTCCGCATTGGGTACGGTCAGACCCATGGATTTTCCGTTGTTGTTCATCGCACTTCCACGGATGACCGCATATATTTGATCATTATCCTTCATTGCTTTTGTTAAAGGCTTTAAGAATACGGCGGCAACACCTTCTCCGTCTCCGATTCCGTCGGAACTGTCGTCAAAGGCCTTGATCCTTCCGTCCGTGGCTTCCATGTCGCGCTGCCTGTCTGTTTTTACAGGGAAGAGATTGCATTTCACACCACCGACGATGGCCTGGTCACATTCCCCATTTTGGATGGAACGTATGGCAAAATGTACGGCAGCCAGCCCCGATGAGCATCCGGTATCCACAACGGCGCTAGGCCCTGTCAAGTCCAGGAAATAGGCTATTCTACTGGGAAGGATTGTATTGATGTTGCCCGGAACCGCCAGAGGAATGGATTCTGCATCAAAGTTTGCAATGAGTTCAAAGTAATTAATGTTTGTGCTGTTATTGAAGCCGATAAATACCCCCGTGTTTGTCGAAAGGATATTCTTCCCGCCATACCCGGCATCTTCAAGGGCATGGTAGATGGACTCCAGCATAATCCTGTGGCAGGGGTCTGCCAGG
Organism: Bacillota bacterium; assembly: GCA_023399355.1. GTDB lineage: Bacteria > Bacillota > Clostridia > Acetivibrionales > DTU013 > UBA1305. The sequence continues at coordinate 2,850 of JAEWQC010000137.1, forward strand.
ATGGCTTCCTTGAGCGTCATCCGGAAGAAGCCGTAATCAAACTTGTCCAGGTCGTCCAGGTAAGCCATTTCTATACATTCACAGTCATTCATGTTCTGAAAGCGCGGAATATTCATATGTGCCATCGCGGCTTCAATATCCTTTTTTCTTGCTGAAGGAACCTTGCGGACACAATCCACACCGTTTACAATGTTGTTCCAGAACTCATTATAATTGGATGCAAGTGATGTTCTGGCATCCATGCCTATAATTGCAATGTCCCTTCTATTTATTCCGCTGGCGCCCGTCTCTTTGCAAGTCATCCTTCAACCCTCCACAACCGGCTGTTTTTTTGCCACCCGGTAAAGCATGCATGGTGGATCCAGTTCTGATTCAAGGGTGAATTCAAACCCTTTTGTTTTTGGCGGAACTGCATCGCAAAGCCAGTAGCATATGACGGATATCCTGTTTGCTTCAGCCAATAAGGCACGAATATATTTATAAGGTATTTTGGAGATCAATCCTACGATTAAACAAGTCTCAAAGGATTTATCCTTAAAAGCCGTCCGAACCCCAACCTGTTCATAGACAGGCACCCCGGGATTGTATTTTTGAGCGGCTGCGGCCAGCCTGGGGTTGGATTCCAGTCCGGCTGCGCTTTGACAAGCACTAAGCAAAAATCCTTCCTGACACCCGACAACCACGTTCCTATGCGCCGGGATAAGGCTTTTAAGCTTTAAAACGCTGTCTTCCTGCAACAGCCCTGAATAAAAGGCTTCATTTTCCTTCTGCATGGACAGGTATTGGGCGTAATCCTCCTGTATATATACGAAATCACTGATTGTATAAAGCTCTGTCAACACCGATGGATGCTTCCTGTAAAACTGGATCTGGTTCTCCATGTTTTCCCGCATATTTTCTTCATGATCCCGCTCATGAGGGTAATGTATTGCGCATGCTTCACGTGAGAGTATGAATTGAACCCCCTGCTTGTGTAAGCGATAACCAAACTCAATATCATCCATGCCCCAGGTAACGATTTCCTCATCAAAGCCCCCTGTTTTTAAAACGGCATCCCGCATGACCGAAACACTGCTGGTCCAGAAAAGCGACCATGGCGCATGCAGGCTTTCCAGCCGGTCATTTACCCTTCGATAAAACGTATCCCTGTAGTCCGGAAACAGATTGCTTTCCTTCAATCTCCGCATACTTTCGTCAGGTGCATTAAAGTCAACAATCGAACCAAAGGAGGTAAAATCGCCATAGACATCATAGCCATATACATATCCCAGAACGGCATAACGCACCTGGCTGTCCTGCTGCCGTTCCGCCATACGGATCTCATGGGCCCTAAGGTGTTCGGTTATAAAAGAATTGCCTACTATGATATCTGTATCCAGAAAAATGAGATACTCGCCTTTCGCCCTTGCAATCCCTGCGTTCCGTGCCAGCGTAACCCGGTTGCCTATGTGCTCCTGAAAATAATAAGAGATATTCAGCTTGACGTCAAAAGACGCCGCAACCTCTTTCGTCCTATCCGTTGAACCGTCGTCGACCACAATGACTTCATATCGATCCCTGCCGATATCTTGATCCACCAGGGAAGAAAGCGTATATTCCAATATGCTGTCCCGGTTATATGTTGGTATTATTATTGACACTTCCATAATCGTCCGCCCCCCTGCAGGTAATAGTGACACTGAATATCTGCGCCTTATATTTATCCGCACTGACTATCACGCACCTGTTCACTGACAGCCGCGCTGCATGTTCACTCGATGCCGCGCTGCCTTTTGAATGCGAATATTTCATCCACCCCTTTTGCATATCCTCCGGCTTTGATAAAAGATTCCCGGATTCTGCCGATGTTTTCCTTGAATTCCCTATCCGCAGCAACCCTGTTCATGCTGTCTGTCAACAGCGATGGGGAAAGCTTGTTTTTGTCAAGAGCGACTCCCGCTCCCAGCATTTCAATCCGTCTGGCCACAACCGGCTGGTCGGCGCTCTGCGGGATCACTATCATGGGGATATTGCATAAAATAGCTTCACTGATGCTGTTCATACCCCCATGCGTAATAAACAGGTCAACTCTTTTAAGAATCTGCAACTGCGGCACATACCGTTTGATGATAATATTTCCGGGGATATTTTCAAGCTGCGAAATATCCATATTGTATCCCGCCGAAATTACCACAATCCAGTCGGTATGCCTGAATGTGTCGATAAACAACCGGATTAGGGAAGTGTCATTGTTGTAAATGGTACCCATGGAAATATACATCACCTTTTTATTCTCCAGCTTTTCAAAGGGAAAGTCGGACTGCATCTCTTCGGGATAGCCGCAGGAGGGTCCAATAAAAACATAATCATCACCGTACATTTCGGAACACGGCTGAAAATACCTGGATGAAAATATTATATTCAGCTCTCCTTTATTTTGGAAAAGCTCCTTCAGGGGAGGCATAGTAATGTAATATTTCTTTTTCAGCTTCCGCGCAACCTGGAGAAATTCATACATCAGACCGGAGGAAACGGTGCCGGTTCCGAAGCGGCCGTCGTCCGTTACCCGGGGCTGGATCAGCTCGACAAAAGTGCTTATTGCCGGCAGCTTTAATATTTCTCCTATCTGTTTTCCGCACCCGAGTATGGAATCATGAATAATATAGTCATATTTTTCGTTTGCCGTATGTTCCAATACCCTGGGAATCACTTTATCCATTGACTCAATGAACAAGGATAAAAGCATTCTTACATGATCGTTGTCCCTGCCTGCCTCGATGGGGATGTCATCGCAGGGAATAAAACGGGCTCCGGTTTTCCCGACAATTTCGCGGAATTTGTCTGTTGAAAAATAAGTCACCTTCTCGCCTCTGTCCACAAGCTCTTTTACCAGGGGCAATGTAGGATAAATATGGCTTTGAGCACTTCCGTTTAAAAATAATACTTTTGACATCGACTGCCCTCCAAGGCTACAGCAAATAGATCACTCCAAATGATTACATATATTTATTTGCACGCTGTAAATACTTCTATGAACCGCCATCCGTTTTCCATGAGCTTCTCGGTTCCAGTTCGGATTTATGTACATGCCTGAAGAATTTCGGTACCTGATTCCCGGGAATATTCTTCTTGCAAAATTCAAGCAGCTTTCCCGCATCAATATCGGTACTGCCGGCATACTCGCAGTATATTTCGGGAAGATTCCTATTCTCCAGGACTCCGATTTTTACATGTGTTATTCCAGGAAATTTTGTAATAATAGAACTTAACAAGCTTTTTGAAACCTTCACACCGGTAACAATGATCACATCGTCGCTTCTGCCCAGTATCTCAAGCTTTCCATCCTGCGTCATCCTGCCCATATCTCCGGTCCTGTAATTTGTCTTTGGAAGTTCTTCTATCCCGTTTTCAGTGATATATGCACCTATTGTCCCGGGAGAACTTATATATAGTATAGGCCTGTCCAACTCGTCGTTTACAATATTGAAACCTACGCCATCCAGGGGTTTTCCAACGACACTGTAAGAATCGTTTTCTTCACCGAATGCAAGGCTTCCTGTTTCGGTTGAACCATACTGCTGCAGCAGCGGGGCACCAAACCGCTCTTTGAAAGCTTTTTGCAACTCCGCCTCCATAGGTCCGCCAGTGGAAATGCAAAAACGAATTTTTTCTCCCAGAACATATTTGGATTGTACCTCAATCATTTTCTTAAATATAAAGGGAGCACCCGAAATAATAGTTGCATTGAGTTCCGCAGATAATTGCAGGATTATGCGGGGAAGCATATGCAGCGGATCTACAAGGACGGCGCCTGTCCGTATCACGGGAAACAGCACGCTGCCTATGCCAAAGGAATTATCGATGGGAATACCGGGCAGAAACACATCCGTATCGGATACTTCAACACGCCGGATATACCGGGTTATTTCTTTTTCCAGCTGCTCTTTCGTACGCATAATAACCTTAGGATTACCCGTTGTTGCCGAAGTCAAAAACAGGATAGAACCTGGTTTGATCTCATACTTATTGAAGCCTTCTCTAAAAAAGGGAGAGGAAATTACATCAAACCCGTACCTTTCATCTGACTCAACAACAGCCTTGATATTTATCAATTCATTCAAAAGCTTATCCAGCCAACTATCCTTGTGTATGGATAAATCCTGCTTAAGAAACAATGGCACCGAACCATAGCGTTCATTTGCAACCAGGCTGCAAAGGGTGCCATAATGGTGTGCAGATTTGCATACCACGACATCGCCGGGTTTTACCCTTAGTGCATCCAGGTGTTTGAGTATTTGTTCAATATCACCTTCTGTTTTATTTATGGAAATCTCCTGGTTTCCAGTATAGAACCTGCATTTTAGCATAGAGTGCATCTATCTCCTCACTATATAAGTTGCACAAAGTTTTTATATATTTGCGGCTCAGAATCCGGCCGCAAATAGGCATTAAATATGTACTTTGAGCAAATTATGAATAGATGTAAGATGATGAATCTTTAATTCATCATCTATAGTTAAAAATGAATACATACATTACGAATTTCTGTAAATAATTTATCCCTGTCTACTTCAAAACAACGTTTTATGGACTCCAAGCCCTGGTAATCCGAGGTAATAATTTCACTTAAATTGATCCGTCCGGATTGTAGCAGCTTGATGATTTTTTCAAATGCGCCTCCAAGGTGTCCTCGGGAGCCAACCGACGAGATAGCAGTAGGCTCCTTCTTTTATAAAATCAACATTGGATCCAATCTCAAGGACTCTTCCCACACCTTCATGCCCGATAATACGACCCTCTGCAGGAATATAGGCAGGCGCAGAATTAATCATGTACCCGCTTTCCGGGCAAGTTTGAGTCAGGTGGATATCAATACCGCATATTCCTGCGGAAAGCATCTTTACCCGGACATGACCCGGCTTTAAATCATCCAGAGTCCGTTCTTCTATTTCAATAACAGGTTCTTTGTACAACTGATTTGGTTTCGGCTTTTGACAACCGGTCATAGGGTCTTTCCTTGCATATAATACACATACCTTTGTTTTCATAAAATTTTCCTTTTACTCAAAAGAGCAACGGCATTATGCTAATTTTGTTATATATTTAGAAATAATTTTGGTAAATTGTTCTAAAGAACCATCATTTTCTTTCATTAAAGTAAAATCATTGATGGAAATCTCAATATCAAACTCATTTTCTATTCTTAATAT
>JAEWQC010000183.1 GCA_023399355.1 Bacillota bacterium
GGTCAGACTATCCGAAAAAGAGCAATCAATATGGTGGGGATCAAAGACATAGATTCCTGTCGACAACTATTTCAGCTTGCCAGTTCGCATTATGCTCAGAATCTTCGTGGCAAACTGGACTTGTTCGTTTCTCATTCTACTCATTTGGTGCATTTCTGTAGAAGCAGCCACAACGGTCTATTTGTTCCTGCCCATACATTTATTTGCTCAGTTTTTCAACTGCAACGGCAATCTGTTCTGTTGTGGGTATCCTGTCAAAATTGATGTAAACAATCCGGTTCTCCCAGCAGAGGATGTATTCATTCATTGCCTCCTCCTGACGAAATAGCTGATAAACTGCATCGGCCTGCCACGCGGGTTCATCCGTCTGCTTGAAATATCGTCTATCCTCTTCCGGTCTCTCCCAATCATAGTTATACCGGTCCAAACAATCCTTCAGGCAGAAATAAAACAATGCGGGCAGCTTTACCTTCACAATCTCATATCTCAATTCGGGAGCATTCCGGCCATCGGGGAAAGAGTCCTGTCTTGCAACAAACCAAGCTAACAGGAAGGATTCACTTGCCGTCCATTCGCAGGAGTAGTGGGCATAATCCACATCCTGTAAATCTTCAATTTTCAAAGGCAGCGGGTCATGGTAAATTTCCCAGGTATGGGTGCTGCCGTTCGGCAGAATGGTGGTATAGGTTTCATCCGGTTGATGATTACCAAGCAAGCCGGCATTTATTCCCCGGATAATGCTCCAAGCCATAACGCCGGTCAGAATAACGGACAGAATTACACAGGAAACCATTGTGACAGTTAAATTGACCGTTCTGGAAGCCCTTGCACGTTTGAGAGCGTTCTTGATAATAAATACCACGGCAATTAAAACTGTCACGTTTATAATTCCTAAAATTCCAACCCAGCCAAAGTGTCGTGCTGACAAGGAAAACACAGTTATAACGATTGCAATTGCTGTCAGAAGCCAAATAAAACAGAATACGTTCTTATAGCCGCTGCTGCTTTCAAAGCAGGTTTCTCCCATACTGACAGCCTTTTGGGATTTCCGGTACCAGACTGCATAGCCAATTAAGGGGATCACCATTTGAATGGCAAGGATACTCCAAACCACAGTCATGAAAAGAACCGCGCCGTTTGACAACTGGCCGACAGGGTCAGTTATAATTGTGTGAAGCTGGAAAACCAATTGAAATATGGATAACAGCAGTATTACCGCACTGCTGGGCAGGAAGTTTTTCTTCATAGCCCTGTGTATTGCTTTGAGCTTAACTAATTCCTCTGTTTCAATAGGCGCCGGATTTTCCTGTTCTGTGCAAAAAATCTGCATCTGCGCCCACTCTGCTGCAAGATCCCACCCAGAGTTCTTACAGTATTCATGGAAGGTCTGCTGATTTTCAGTAGGATAAGGATTGAACTCCGAAGCCTCGGAGAAGTAAGTAACCGTATAGGTCAGCTTCTGTGGCTCTGTTCTGCGATATTCCCAATAAAGCCGGGTGATCTTTTGGAGTTGCCAACCCCTTGCAGCCATCCTTTTAAGATGCCTTTCAATGCCTGTATGGTCATAGAACAGAAACTGTTCAAATCTATGCTTTGTCGCTTTCATCAGGGATTTCTCCTTTACTTGTCACATATTGGCGATAGTCAACCGCCAACGTCATCAAACGCCGATATTCCGTTTCAAGCACCTGTATGCCTAAACCTGTAATCAGATAGCTGCGTCTACGGCCCTCGACCTTCGTTTCGCAAATCATGCCTGCTTTCACAAAACTCTCCAGAAGATTATAGAGAGTCCCAGGGCCAACAGAAACCCGTTTATCGGTCATGACACGAACCTTTTCCATAATGTCCATTCCATAGCATTCCGATTGTAAGCAAAGCAGGATGTAATACATCTGTTCTGTCAATGTTTGGAATTTCTCTCTGGCCATATCAGGTGCTCCTTCCAAAAATTATCGAATATCGATAATTATGTTTACAGTATATTATCGAATATCGTTAATGTCAACACAAAAATATCCACAGAGGTTTTTTCTGTGGATATTCCCTTTACCTAATACGAATAATGTATACCGGACTACTGCCTGCATTCTTTCATGACATCATAGAATTGGCTCACAGACTTCGACTTTCCAGCTTGATAGCTATCGACACGACAGACTGAGGTTGGATGACAAGTGAATCGTCAAAAAAAATCCAGAGTAAACACTTTGTAATTTTTTCCCTGAAACAGACATTCAACCGGCTTTTACACCGGTTGAATGCTTGTTTCTTATATTTTAGGGATTCGGCAATGCCGAATTTTTTACTGAGCGCTGGGCGCAGGAGCGGCGGGGTTCATCCCACTGATATCCAGCCCGCTGTCCGGAGGCGTGGTATCGCCGGTCACTTGAGACTTAAGTGCCTTATAGCCTGTAGCCCACTGGGTCTGAATTTCCAGTTCGGCTTTCTCAAGCCCTTGAGCTTTCAGGGCGTTGATGATCTTGGTCTGCTCAGCGTTAAAAGCGTTGACGTCTTTGGCCAGAATGAGTTTTCCAAGATTGCCGATTATGTACTGTTCCGCCTGGGCTTCAGCTTGCGACAGCGCTGTGGATTCCGACATGTACGTTCCAAAGTCGGGCCATGGATATTTGCTGCTGTCTGTTTTGATCGTGCCAGCTTTCTCCCAAGACGCGTAAACGGCGCCCGGATAAGTGACATTTGCATCACCGTTTGCGTTGGCGTTTACAAAGTTTTTCGCCGCCGTGTTATTTTGTGCCATTTTGGCATACCAGGGGGCGGTATAGGTAATGTTTGCTGCGAAACTATCGGCGGTCTTCAATGCGGCTGAACTGGCCATGAACTGAATGATGCCCATGCCAGCGCCGGCGGTATAGGTGGTGCTGCCAGCGAGCAGATCCTGCAGATAGTCTTTGATTGGCATCGGATTACCGTTGCTGTCATAATCCCAGTCGGTTCCCTTTACACCATTGACTACCAAACGAGAGCCGTAATCGGAATCGCAGAAATTGAGGAAGTCCATTACGCGAGTGGGATTCTTACAGTTCGCGCTAATGCAGCGTGAATCGTTAAATCCGTAGCCTCTGGGTTGTTCGGGCGAATACATATCTCCGGCTGATGGGAAAGAACCGGGGAGCAGGAAAAGTCCCGCGTTTGCACCGCAAACGGTCGTATCCGGCACGCTCCAGTTGCCCGCGCAACAGGAGTACACTTCGCCGGCTGCAATTTTGTTACCGAACTGTGTCCAATTTTGCGTCAGGCCATCCGGATCGAAAATGCCGAGTTGGTTAGCCTTGAAGTAGAAATACACGCTTTGCCAGAAAATACTCCGGGGATCCAAATAAGAACTGGTCCACTGGCCTGTATAGCGGTTGATGTACTCCTGACCCTCCAGCACGGTGTAGTTCGTCATATACGGATAAATGTAATAGTAAGGCCAAAGGGTACCCCAATCCGTCCAGGCGGAAATCGCGTACGCCTTGTTTCCGTCGGGCGCGGTCGGATATTTGCTCTGAATCTGCTTGAGCACTTGAAGATAGCTGTCTGCGCCGTTGATTGCAGGAGAGCCTATGCCCTGATACAGATCGTAGCGGGAGTAAAACCCGTTGCTGCCGTTATATTGTGGCGTGGACGTATCCTTTGCGGACACGGCGCAGGGTAGGCAATAGATTTTATTATCTGTCTGCTTGGCCAACTGGGTAATACCTTCTTTCGCCCGGGCAAGAATGTTCTGTCCGTTGGAGTCGAGCAGTTTGTCAAGCTGAAGAAGGTTACCGGATTGGATCAGTGCTTTTGATACCTGGCCTGTAGCGTCGTTGTTCATGTACAGAATGTCGGGCAGGTCACCCGTGGCCGCTAGGGCAGTCATTTTAGTGACGTCAATTTTCTCGAGTTTAACGGTAATACCGGTCATTCTCAAAATTTCTTTGCCCTGAGGAGAGTTCGCAAAATCAGAGTTTGACGTTGTGTCCTCTATACCGCCGATTGTAAGGGTATAGGGCGTAGTATCAGAAATTGGCTTGGGTGTAATTTGTCCGGCAACCGTTGCCGTCTCTGAACTCGCGGTACTTGATGACTCCGCTTCGGATGATGATGACATGACCGTGTTTGTCGAAGTAGGCGTGGAACTGCTTGGATTGCTACTGCTGGCGCCGCATCCGGCGACTAACGCCATTGACAGTAAAATAGCCAACACGCTTAGAACCTTTTTTTTCATACTTTCTTTTCCTCCCTCTATAATATAGTTAACCCTTGACCGAACCGAGCAAAATACCTTTGGTAAAGTATTTCTGCACGAAAGGGTAAACCAGCATGATGGGAATTACCGTAACAATGACCATGGTCATCCTTACAGAGTCGGCGGAAACCGAATAGTACACCGTCGCGCCGCCGCCGCCGCCACCGTTGCCTTTCATTTGATTTGCTAACTGTTGGGCCTGGTTGAGGTAGTTGTACAAGATCAATTGAAGTGTCTTCAGGCTTTTGGTATTGACTAAGATGTAGTTATCCATCCACGTGTTCCATTGGCCCACGGCGGTAAACACAGCAACCGTAGCCAGAATCGGCTTGATCAGCGGCAGGATTATTTTGTTGAAAACCGTAAAGAAACCAGCCCCGTCCAACTGCGCAGATTCCTCGAGGGATGCCGGCAGGCTTTCTATAAAAGTCTTGGTAAGAATCAGATTAAACACAGAGATAATTCCCGGGATGATATAAACAAAAAAGTTGTTAACCAAACCATAGGTTTTCATCGTGATGTACCATGGGATCATACCGCCGCTGATATACATCGTGACGATAAAATACCGGTAAATCAATTTGCGAAAATACATGCTCTTCTGGGTGACCAGATAAGCCAACAGAGAGGTGAAGAAAACACACAGCAACGTACCGGTTACGGTTCGCCCAATAGAAACCAGAAAAGCAAGCCATATATCGTTGCGGGAAAATAGTTGCTTGTATGTAGTTATCGAAAACCCTTTGGGCCAAAAATAGGCAAAATGTGCGTACACGCCGCTGGAAAAAGAGCCGACGAGCACATACCAGATCGGATACAGACATAGAAAGGTAAAAAGCCAGACGAGGAACATACTGATTATGTAAAACGCTTTCTCAGAGTTGGATATTGTTTTATTCATTCTCTTTGTATGCATGGATTCCACCCCTCTTTTATATGCACAAGTATTTTTAGAAAATGGACTCTCCGCGAACCGCCTTGGAAGCTCGGTTTGCTCCGAATACCAAAATGATACTGACGATGGACTTCAACATGCTGACCGCCACGGATACAGGCATTTGATTCATTAAGAACGCCAGTTTATATGTATAATAATCAAAGACCTCAATCCGGTTTGCCACCAAAGGATTATAAAATACAAAATACTGGTCAAAACCGTTGTTCAATATATTACTGATCGCCAGCACCAGAAGGACAAAGAAAGTGGGAAACAGACCGGGAAGCGTAATATACCGGATACAGCCGAATTTGTTCGCCCCGTCGATTTCTGCCGCTTCATATAATTGCTGATCGATCCCCGTGATCGTGGCGAGATAGATGATCGAATTCCAGCCCAGGGTTTTCCATATACCCAGGCAAACCTGAAAAGCCCAGACATGATCGGGATCGCCCAAAATGCCTGTAGAGGACTTCTGCAGCCCCAGTTGCCCCAGAACGGTGTTAACCATCCCATTGTTGGAAAATAGTGAATAAGCAAAGCCAAACACCACGACCCAGCTAATGAAATTGGGAAACGTCGTCGTAGTCTGTATAAATCGCTTTGTTTTTCTACCCCTGATTTCATTGAGTAAAATCGCGAAAATCATCGCCAAAGGGGAGAGAATCAAACCCACGCCGCTTATGACCAGCGAGTTAACCAAAACACGCAATACATCGGATCCCATGCTCCACATGGTGACAAACGCGCTGAAACCCGCCCAATGCAAAGCGGTCAACTTCGTGCCGATCATGTAGTCCGTGAAAGCGATAAACCATCCGAAAATAGGGACATAAGCAAACATAAACGTGAAAACGATAAATGGGATTGCGATTAAAAAGTACTTCAAGCCTTTTTTACTTCTTATCATTTTTGTGGTATTCAACCTCATCATCAACTGCCTTTCGCAAGCCCTAACAATATTATTAGTATACAATCATCATTGCCTCCTTACTATAGCCGCGTTGACAATTTTCTCTCCAACATTGCTTTCATATTGCCCATTTATGAATGCACTTTTAGAATCATTTGTCCATGCAACCTTTTTTTGCTATTGAAGTGCTCAATATTTGCGGTTATCTATTACCTTTTCTCACAAAGATAAGGGGCACAATCCGGATTGCTAAAAGTGTATAGGGTATATTTCCAGGAATACAAATCCAAGCGGGTTCACTGTCGCAGACAATTCGAGGCATCCATCCTCAACTTCATAAATGTTCATCCTTCGTATTGGTATGCTTTGCTCCCGGATTAATTCCAACTGATGGGGCGTCATATACTCCTTCGCTCCATTCCTAAGCCACTGATCAAAGACGCTTCCATGTTCACGATCGAACTGAACCCGTTCAACCCAATAATTGCCGCTTTTTATCGGCAAATAAAAGCTAAACCGGATTGGATCTCCCGGATTCAATGCTTCGTAGCGTTTATAAAACGAAATGGAACTCAAGTCGCCGCCAGCGTATTTATCTGTATAATGGCAATAATTCCACGCAAGTATTTGGGTTTTTTCACCATTCGTAGTAACAATATAATCCTTGCCGCGAGACAAGATGTTGTTTGACAGCCGGCTTAGATATTGAAACGCGAAATACGCAGGCTTTTTCAATCCGTTCTTATTGAGCAGGCCAAAGCCTCCGTGGAATTCGTGGCCGGTAGCACTGCTCTCTTCCATGAGATCTGTCAGTTCCCAGTATGTCAACGAATTTGTAAATCCGATACAATTGATAATGTTGTGAAGTATAAACACGGCCATAAATGTCGTATCATGCAACAGATCCCTGTCTAAACTTGAGTTGTTCCATTCATCTAAATGGATTTCCGCTTTGGGGAAAGGCGAATTCCTGATAAGATTTTTAATCCAAAGCATATCTTCCTTCGTCTGCTCGGAGCCACATAGCTTTTCTTTCCATACGCCATTATCGTCATAGTAATAAGCCGGATATGGATGAGCGGACACAAAATCCACCGGCAGATGAGATTGCTTGCAGGCTTTTAAAAATTTATCGAGAAATTGTTTCGCATTGATATCCAAAAAGCCATGTACGGCAGGCCCGCCG
>JAEWQC010000188.1 GCA_023399355.1 Bacillota bacterium
TCAAGTGTTAAGTATCGCATCTAAAACAGATATAAGCATCCGGCCTTATTTGATCGGGAAAATGCTTCAAGGTGTTATTTCTGCATTTTATACCTGGCTTTGCTTGAGATGTTTTCATTTTGAAATGATTGTTAAGGAACCGGTCCTCGGCAGCAGTATGCTCACTCCAGGCAACTGGCTGAGAACCTTCGGGGCTTCCTTTTTGATGTTGTCAGTCACCCTTTGTATTTTCGCATTTTTTACAAAACCCCGCCGTCACACGGCTGTAAATAGAACCCGTTTGTAATGGGATCTTTGATGATCTATCGGGCTGCTCTATTTTAACTCTTGTCTGTCCAGCTTTATGACCTCAATCGTATCGCTGAGTATTTCCTCTACTTTGTTGAGGACACTGTCTGCATACTCTTTTGTGCCAAGCCTTATCTCACGGGCATTTTTCTGAGCGCTTGAGATAATTTCATTGGCTTGTTCATAGGCCTTTTTTGTAATCTCATGTTCATCCACCAGCGAAGAGATCTTGTTTTCAGCGTCCTTTACAAGGTTGCCTGCTTCCTTTTGGGCTTCCATAAGAATCCTCTGTCTCTCTTCCTTAACCCATTTCGCTTGTTTGATATCATCGGGAAGCTTGAGCCTGACTTCCTTTATAATCTCCAGTATTTCTTCCTTGTCAACGAGGCATTTACCTGAGAAAGGAACGCTTACGCTCTTTTCCACCAGATCCTCCAAAGTCTCCAATACGGAAAGTATTTCCATAATTACCCCCTAAAAATCCTATTTAAAGGCCAGTTTTTTTATGATTCTATCCTTGATGCATTCCGGAACCAATCCATCTATTTTACCGCCATTTTTGGCGATTTCCTTTACAGCACTCGAACTCAGATAAGAGTAATTCACATTTGTCATCATAAAAAGAGTTTCCATCTCTGGTTCCAGATTTTTATTCAAAAGTGCCATCTGAAATTCATATTCAAAATCAGACATCGCTCTGAGACCTTTTATGACTGTTTTTACTCCTGTTGTTTTTACATAATCCGCTAAAAGTCCGGCGAAACTGGTAACAATGATATCTTCCCTGCCATCAATTGAGCATTTTATCAGTTCAATCCGTTCCTCGACGGAAAAAGCGGCTCTTTTACTTTCGTTGCTTCCAACAGCTACAATCAGTTTGTCACAAATCTGCGATGCTCTGTAAATGATGTCAAGATGACCGTTTGTTATGGGATCAAAGCTTCCCGGATAAATAAATGTCATTTTTCGCACTACCGTCCTTACCTGACTTATATTTCTTGCATACACGGTTTCAATTAGCCCTTTATGATGGCAATTACTCTTTTTTCCGGGCTATATAAATAGTGAGAACCGTATCCCCGTACTTCCTGGAATCAATAGCCTCCAGTCTTCCGGAAGCAACCGGCAGATTATCTGATAAACTATGTTCGGCGACAACTATGCCATCGTCCCTTATTATATCATTATTTATCAATGTTTTTAATGTTTCTTGAATAAAATTTTTGTTATAGGGGGGATCCAGCAAAATCAAATCAAATTTTCGGTCCTGGGCATGCAGTCTCTCAATCCCGCAAACAAAATCAGTTGTATACACCTCGGCTTTTTCAGCGAGTTTTGTATGAACCAGATTGTCTTTTATCAAATCGCAGCATTCCGAACTCTTATCAAAAAAAATTGCTTGTTCGGCACCTCTGCTAAGTGCTTCTATTCCCAGACTTCCCGTCCCCGCAAATACGTCAAGCACGTATGCGGAATCGAGCTGCGCAGCAATGATATTAAACATCGATTCCTTCACCCGGTCTGATGTTGGCCGTGTTGTCAGACCCTTTACAGTTTTTAGTTTATGTCCTTTTGCACAGCCGGCGATAACTCTCAGCATGTTATTTTCTCCCATATAATAAATAACTCTTTTTATAATAAAGATTTTCTTTTTATATCCACTCAATTCATACTGATTGAATTTGCAATCCCGGAAAATCTTTTTTTTACCGCAAACCCAAGAAGTCTGTTCTCTCCGCTTTTAAGAAGCTTGTCCTTTTCTTTGATCAGCAATGCAGCTTCCTGTGCTTTCTTCAGTATTTCCATATCCCTGTAAAGATTTGCAATTTTCAGTTCGGGAATTCCATGCTGCCTGGTACCGAAAAAATCTCCGGGTCCCCTTAATTCCAGATCCTTTTCAGAGATGATAAATCCATTGGATGTCTTTTCCATGACCTTCATCCTCTCACGTGCAACCTCCGACTGACTTTCATTGAACAGGACACAGTATGATTGATGTTCTCCTCTTCCAACTCTTCCCCTTAACTGATGGAGCTGCGCCAAACCGAACCTTTCAGCATTTTCGACAACCATCAGTGTTGCATTTGGTACATTTACACCCACCTCGATAACCGTTGTCGATACCAGTATGTCCGTTTCAGCTGCTGCAAAGCCCGCCATTACAGCATCCTTCTCCGATGCTTTCATTTTGCCGTGTATCAACTTGACTCTTAAATCACTGAACTCCTTATTCGCTAGTTCATCTGCATGATTTGCCGCCGATTTGGCTTCAATCACATCGGACTCATCCACCAAAGGACAGACAATATATACCTGACGGCCTTCCGATACTTGTTTCCGGATAAATTTATTGATTCTCTCCCGCATACCGGCATCAACAGCATATGTTTCAATCTTCTTTCTGCCTGGAGGAAGTTCATCAATGATCGAAATGTCCAAATCTCCATACAGAATGAGAGCAAGCGTCCTTGGGATCGGCGTTGCCGTCATTACGATCATATCGGGGTTTTCACCTTTTTTCGAAAGAACTGCCCTTTGCCTTACACCAAATCTATGCTGCTCGTCAGTCACTACCAAACCGAGACGTCTGAAAACAACTTTCTCCTCCAAAAGTGCATGCGTACCTATCACTATATCGATACATCCTTCTCTGATGCCCTCCAGCAGTTCTTTTGAAGCTTTCGCACCTGTGCTGCCGGTCAAGAGCGCAGTACGTATACCTATTGTCTCAAGCATCGGTACAATGGAATGAAAATGCTGTTCCGCCAGAATTTCAGTGGGAACCATCAAGGCACCCTGATATCCGCTCTTGACCGCCTTAACCAGTGCAAGGACGGCGATGATAGTTTTACCTGAACCCACATCTCCCTGTACAAGCCTGTTCATGACCCTGCCGTTCTCCATATCGCTTTCTATTTCTGCCATTACCCTGATTTGAGCAGTGGTCAGTTTAAAAGGCAAATCAGCTACAAACTTTTTTACCTCATCTCTTGCATGAAATGTTATACCGGCATTAGCTGCATTCGCATCCGTTTTCTGACTGAGCAATGCAAGCTGAAGTAAAAGCAGTTCTTCAAAAACGAGTCTCGCCCTTGCCTTTACAAATGCTTCATCGCTTTGTGGGTAATGAATGTTGTTAATCGAATATTTGAAACCCACAAGAGAGTATTTTTCAAGAAGCCAGTTTGGCAAAATGTCTATAATTTCATTTTCAGCATACTCTATTGCAGTTCTAATAACAGACCTGATTGCATTTTGTGTAAGCTTTCCGGTGGCCGGGTATACAGGTACGATCCTGCAGGTGTTTACAGGATCTTTTTCTTCATTTGCTTTTTCATAAACCGGATTGAGCACCTCAAAGGTTCTCTTCCGGGTTACGGTTCCGTAAAATATGAATTTATCACCTGTTTTAATGGTGTTCTTCAAGTAGGGCTGATTAAACCAAGTCGCGTTGATCAGGCCTGTACCGTCTCTAATGCTAACCCGGCTTACCAGTAATCCCTTCCTCGGTCTGGATTCAATGACTTTCGATGAAATGATTCCTTCAAACGAACACTGCTCCCCATCCTGGAGTTCAGCAAGTTTTTTCAGTTTGCTTCTGTCTTCGTAATCTCTCGGGTAATGGGTAACCACATCGCCAACCGTAAAAATGTCAAGCCGCTTGAAGAGGGCAGCTTTCGCCTCCCCCACACCTTTAAGGAATTGCAGCGGTTTATTTAATAATATGGTTTGATGTTCATTCATGGTACCATTCTCCCCGGTTCATTGATATCACTTATAGCGCATCGGTACCCGCCGCGCAGGCTTTTTGCTGAAGCAAAAGAGCCATAGAGGTGGCTGGTATCTTAACCTCGTTATAATTTTAATATAATGTACCTTTCTTTACCATACTTATTTTGGTTATTTATCTGAATTCATAAATGAATTGAACCATTTGTTAAATATTTTGGCTTGTGTCGGTTTATATTTGTCGCAAGACAGGAAGCCAACTTTATTTTTAAGAATTTTGTCAAAAATTAATTTCCGCATTGATCTTCCCAAAGTAGAATTTGGTTTTCATTTAATGCGGGAAAACATAATTTTAAAAAATCCTTGCGAATTTTGGAGTTTATGTGTTAAAATAGTTATGCTTTGTGGGATAATAGCTCCAGTTTGAAGGAGGTGTGATATAGATGGCAAAATGCGATATTTGCAGCAAGGATACCGTGTATGGCAATAATGTAAGCCACTCGGTCAGAAGGACCAATAGGTTCTGGAAGCCCAATGTTAAAAAAGTAAGAATAATTGAAGGCGGCACTCCGAAATCCGTTCATGTTTGTTCCAGGTGCCTGCGTTCCAATAAGGTTACCAGAGCAATTTAATGATGGCTATTTGTACGACTTATGCCGTCAAATAGTTGAACTCTAGGGATTACACCAAGAGAGGGGCTTAATGCCCCCAATTTTTACTTAGCAATGTTATAAATTTACCATGTGTGTGAATGCTAAGCATGAAAAAATACAGCTACGGTTCATTCGCAGCTGATATCATGACGACATAAAAAAGGCGTTGGAACGCTTTTTTTATGTCGTTTTGATTTTGTACCACATTTCAGTTCATTCGCAATACTTTTTTAATTAAGCTGCCAAAGAGCCTCGGCATTTTTAACACCATTATTCTCATAAACGGACTCCCCCTAAAAAAAGGTTTGTTATTATCACTATATTTAGGTCTTTCCAATTGGTGCATGGACCAAAACCAGTATTATTGAGTTAATTCTTGAATAAATATAAATTAGGATTGACTTCCATGACAGAGACAATTCTTTACACGGCTTTGTGCAAGTCTGGAACATTCCTGGTGATCTGAAAGAGTTTCTGGAACAGTCGCAAGAAACGTCCCCACAGACTTTTAAATATTTTAAATCGGATGATGTTGAGATAAATGGGGTGAAAGGAATTTTTTGGGACTATGTTGTCCTCACTGAGAATGGTTATTATAAGGGCTCGGAAGTTTTCTTAAAGCAGGATGGCCGAATGTACCGGCTAAGCTATTTCGTTCCGGAAGATCAATGGAACGACAGGCAATCGCAAATTTTCCGGGATATGGTTAAATCATTGAAAATACAGAGTTAGTCAAAAGTAAACCATAAAGACATTTGTACTGTTAAGCACCTAAAATCTTTGACATCCTTACACAGTTCCTGCCTTCTTCCTTCGCGATATACAAGGCATCGTCGGCAGTTTTTACGAGATCACTTTCAGTAAGTGTGCATTCATCATAGGAAGATACTCCAAAGCTTGCAGTTACTGATGCTGTAATTAGGTTATCCTTTATTACATGCTGGGATATAAGCTCTCTCAGGGCCTCTACCTTATCATACGCTTCCTGCAGGCTGGTCCTTGGAAAAAGGATGATAAATTCCTCCCCCCCAAAACGAGCTATAATATCGTTTTTGCGAAGAGTAGTGGAAACTGTCTCAACAATGGATATCAGCACCTTGTCGCCAAACATGTGGCCAAATGTATCATTGAACTTCTTAAAGTGATCAATATCAAATATCGCAAGAGAAAGCGTATAATTCTCCCGTTTGGCATTGTTAAATTCGACCTCGAGCCTCTCCTGGAAGTACTGCCGGTTGAATATTCCCGTAAGTCCGTCCTTTCTTGCCAGCTCTGTCATTTTGTTGTATAATTCCGCATTTTCCATGACAATACCCACCTGTTTTGATATAATGTTCAACAATCTCAGATTGTCTTCATCAAAAGCATTGCTGTAGGTATGTTCAACCAACACCAGTCCGAATTTTCTTGTCTTTGTATTCAAAGGAAGGCATATCAATGAATTGACATCCCTTCCCAATGTGAAAATGTACTGGACAGGATCCACATAATTCTCCATGATATTTTCACCATTGTTGAGTGCATTCAGAAGCACACCATTATTGATGTTATCTTTCATGGTTGCCATATCATTGGGATTGCTTATGTTTGTCGTATGGACCTTCAACCGGTTTGTTTTCTCGTCATAGAGGATAATTGTGGAATAGCTGACGCCCATGACACCTATTATAATGTCATTAAGATGCTTCAGAAGTTCCTTAATATCCAAAATAGAGCTAATAGCCTGGCTTATCTGTTGAAGTGTATAGAACTCGCCGATACTGTCTGAAAGCTTTTTGTTTGTTTTTTCCAACTTGGTATTTGTGGACTTCAATTCTTCATACTGCACTTTAATTTCGTCCTGTGCAGCCTCAAGCTGCTGATATTTCTCCTCCAACTGTTCCATCAGGTTCTTGTTTTCAATGTCGTGTTCTATACTATCCTTGTATATTAGTCCAACAAGAATGACAAAAAGGGAAAACACAGCATAATAAATTATGTAGGAGAACAGCCTGTCAGATACTATCGACGGTTGTATCACTCCGTTTGCAAGTTCAGTCAGATTCTTGAGCAGGAAAAGCAATGTGTGCATGCCGAATGAACTTGCCAAAAGTAAAAGACCGGGTTTCAATCCCCTGATGAGACAAGTGATCATTATAGGCATCAATACTATAATAAACAGCCACATTCCAATATTTGTGAAAGTAATTATCAAGGAGATTGCAAAAAGAGTACATAGCTTCTCCATGAAAAAAATAATTCTGTTTTCAAGAATTCCGGAATCGAAAAGATATTTTTTAAAGTAGTTCCCTAGAAAACAGGCAGCACATGCACCGATACTCAGAAATAAAGCAGAGTTTTTAGCAGGATCTGTTATAAATGACGGTTTGACATAAAATATATTTTTTATAAAATAAATAAGCGAAGCAAGAATGAGATATGCCCATGTTATTTTTATGAACAACATCTCGTATCTTCTATATTTACTATAAATCATATTATCGGCACTTTTCAAATCTTTTGCCCCCAAAAATCTCTACTAATACTTCTTCATAAGTTTTACGGCGTATAAACGTGAGTCTAGCTCTTCCAGTAAATTTCTATAACATCTCCCGATTTGATAATATCCGTAAATGCAGCCTGTTGGCCATTGAGTCTGAGAACGATCGTTCCCTTTGGCTTTGTCAGGTCAAAGTCAACATAATTGAATATATCGACAAAAATGTACTGAGATCTGCCATCCGATAAAGTAATATTCTTACCGTTGACAATCAGCTGCATCCCATTTTTTTGTTGATGCGTATCAGAAACGATCTGTACCTGTTCAGATTTGAGAATCACCTCATCCGTAGATATTTCCGTATTCTCCGGAACATCAATATCCTTCCATTCCTGCCCCTTTTCCGAAAACCGGGACCAACCGCCTGAAATCGCATGTTTTACTGTTTGTCGATCTTCTATTCTTTCAGCACATATTATATCATCACCATTATTTAAAAGATAGTTTATGTCATCATTGGCTGATTGATTTATAGAAATATTGCAATTTGAAAGATCAATCCCCCCTGCCTCAAGCAGATCCTTAAGCGTCATGATTTGTGATACCTGTACTTCATCGCCATCGTTAATATTTGTGTCTTTTGAAACATGCCTGCCATTTACTGAAATCAAGGTACTGATGTCAACCGGGTTCCCATTTAGTTTTACAGTACCGGTACTGTATCCGGACGGAATCAGTTCATAGGCCTTGACTTCGGTATCCTTTCCATCCTGGGCAGGAATCACTTTCAAATTATCGCCATAAGCTATTGAAGCATCTATGCCGGCAGGTTTTCCATTCACATAAATCTCCGCAGCTTTGCCATATTCACCTCTTGACATCCTCTTCTCGCCATTCAGATAATAAGATATTCCTTTTCCGGTACGGCCTATCAGCTGGCTGGCGTCAAAGCCAAACAAGATCAGTGCATCAGCAACTGTAAGCTTCTTGGAATTGAAAAGCTTGACCTTTTTTCCATTTACCGTAACTGTCAGGAAATCCTTGCCACTATACATCTGTGCGGTAACAGCAATTCCATAGGGTGTAATGGATTCGGGGCCATATAGCTTTTTGTCACTAAATTTAATGTCCCGGATGACATCCCTTCCCCTTACTACGACCCTGTCAGCAGGAAGTTCCATCCGGTGTGCAATCATTTCAGACAACCCCGGTACGCGGCACCCTCCGCCGACCAGGAAAATAGCATTCGGAGCCTTATGATTATATTCAATTATTTTCTGAGATATTGTTGTCGCCAGAAGCTGAAGTGTTCCCTCAATCGCTTTCATAACATCGTCAGGGCTTACTGAATGCTTTATTTTTAAAATATCCGTAAACGTGATTTTATCTTTTTTTGATGAAAGAGCAATTTTTATTTTTTCGCCTGTATTAAAGTCGACAAGATAATGTTGTGATATTTTTTCAGTAATTTCGTCTCCTGCAACAGGAACCATTGCATATGCAATAACACTGCCGTCTTTTGTAAGCGCAATATCCGATGTACCCGCTCCAATATCGACCAGTGCAAGGTTGAGCAATCTGAGATCGGCAGGAATGGTCACATTGATGGCTGCAATAGGCTCCAATGTCAAGCTTGACACTTCAAGCCCAATTTTGCTCATTACTGTGTAAAGGCTGTCTACTACGATAAGCGGCAGGAATGTTGCAAGGACATCAGCTCCGACATTTTTGCCCTTATGACCTGTAAGCCTGGATATGACAAATCCGTTCAGATAATAGTTGATTACGCTGTAACCGACACAGTAAAACTGCGTCTTGTCTTCAGCAGCACTTTCCTGGTCCAAAATCATTTGTGCATGCTGAATACCTTCTATTTCTAGGCTGCTCACAAATTCCGGGTCGATTTCCCTACCCTGGTCAAGATTCTTTTCCACTTTGACCTGACAAGTTTTAAGCACCCTGCCTGCTGCTGCAATTGCTACTTTGTTAAGTCTTACTCCAATCCTTGCTTCAAGGTTAGCCTTAACTTCCGCCGCTGCAGCCGCCACTTGCTCAATATCATGAATCTGCCCATCCATCATCGCTCTATTCTTATGTTCGACAACCTCAGTTGCTATGATCCTGAAGCAATGATCTTCCTGAATGCCTACTACCCCGACAACTGTTCGGGTACCTATATCCAGTGCAAACACAAGATCCTCAGGCGCAATACCTACTGCCAGCTTCCCTTCGGCCTGTTTATCCGAAGGGGAGGACTCGTTTTTTGAAAGCCTGATGACCGTGCCTTTTTTATCAGCATTGTTTGTTTTCTTTCCAGCAGATTCTTTCATAGTTTTAATGTGTTCATCCGTTCTGTGCGCTTTGCCCTTATCAGAGTGCATAACCTCACAGCTCCCCTAAATCTACAGTTATTCCAATTAATTATAATTCGACAATAAATATTAAATTCCTTCTTAAATATGCTGTTCCTGACCATATTTACAGAAAGAATTTATCTCACATTTTTCACAGGCAGGTTTCCTCGCATTACAGATTGCTCTTCCATGCAGGACAAGCTGATGGCAGAACCGTCCCCAACTTTCCACCGGTATTACTTTCATTAAATCATATTCGATTTTTTCAGGATCTTGCTTAACCGTCAAGCCAATTCTGTTGGATAATCGCTTGGCATGTGTATCTACCACAATTCCCGGCACCCCGAAACTATCATTTAGTACAAGGTTCGCAGTCTTTCTGCCAACCCCCGGCAGCTTCAGCAATTCCTCCATTTTTTGGGGGACGCTTCTCTCAAAATCGTTAATTAGCATTTGACACGCGGCAATGATATTTCGTGCCTTGTTATGATAGAAACCTGTTGATCTTATATCCTGTTCAAGTTCTTCCAAATCGGCATTTGCAAAATCCTCAACGGTTTTGTACTTTTGAAAAAGATCTTTTGTAACAATATTTACACGCGCATCCGTACACTGTGCCGCAAGCTGGGTCGCAATCATCAATTGAAGCGGATCTTGATATTCAAGAGAGCATCCGGCATCAGGGTACATTCTGTCAAATTGTTCAATAATCTTTAAAACCCTTTGCTTAGCAGTCATTTGGAAGCCCTCTTTTGAGGCTGGTCGTTGACTTCGTCATCTGCTCGCCCATGCAACCTGGCAGCATGGTAATAGAGTTCTTCATATTTTTTTGCTGATACATTCCAAGAAAAATCAGTCTTAAGTGCTCTGACAATTAGTTTATTCCATTCATCCGGTCTGTCCTTGTAAACCTCAATTGCTCTTTCAATGGCATCAAACATCTCATTGGAAGAAAAATTATTGAATGAGAAGCCATTGCCTTTTTCGTTATCTGAATTATAATCGGTTATAGTCTCTGCAAGGCCTCCAGTTGCCCTTACAACAGGAATGGTGCCATACCTGAGGCTAATAATTTGTCCAAGGCCGCAAGGTTCAAACCGGGAAGGCATAAGGAACATATCACAACCTGCATATATCTGTTGAGCCAAATGTGCATTAAAACCGATATAAATAGCTATTTTCCCCGGATATTGGGCAGCAATTCTCCTGAATTGATCCTGATAATAATCATCACCTGCCCCTAAAAGAACAAACTGTAGATCTTTCCTTAGCATATCGTCGATTTTTTCAATAATCAGGTTAAGTCCTTTTTGTCCCGAAAGTCGTGAAATCAAGCCGATTACAGGTACATCCGACACCGGCAGGCCTAATTCCTTCTGAAGCACATGTTTATTTTCTTTTTTATCTATAAAGTTTTCTATGCCAAAATTCCTGGCGATTGCTTTATCAGTTTCCGGGTTGAATTCCTCATAACTAATCCCGTTTAAAATACCGTACAAGTCACCGGATCGTTTAGCCAAAAGACCTTCAAGCCGTTCACCGTATTGCGGCGTTTGAATTTCTCTGGCATATACCGCACTGACAGTACTGATGATATCTGAATAAACCAAACCTGTCTTCATAAAACTGAACATACCATAGAACTCAGCCTTATCCGCATTGAACACTTCATAACCGCGGTTTAAAAGATTTACAACATTACTCGAGAAATTCCCCTGGTATTCAAGATTGTGAATGGTGTAAATTGTAGAAATACTGCTATAAAATTCACTAAAAGAATATTGCTCTTTCAAAAGAAGGCATAGTGGACCGGTATGCCAATCGTTACAATGGATTATGTCAGGTCTGAAATTAATCAGCGGCAGCATTTCAAGAACTGCCTTACAAAAGAAAACAAACCTGTCCGCGTCGTCGAAATGGCCATAAATACCATCTCTGTCGAAATATTTGAAACTGTCCGTAAAATAAAATATCTGTTTTTTCTGTTTTTTATTCATTTTATAAGCCAGCTCTGTCTTCCTTATTACACATGTTTCGACCAGATTGTCCATTTGTACAGGGAAATCGGTTACATATTCAAAGTTCGATTTAATTAATTTATATTTCGGCATAACTACACGAACATCATGCCCCAGTTCAATCAGCGCTTTCGGCAGCGATCCAGCCACATCTGCCAGCCCCCCCGTTTTTGCAAAGGGGGACGCTTCTGCAGAAACAAACAATATCTTTAAACTTTTATTATCCATATTGGTACCTCCGTAATTTAACTACTGATAATATCCCATCATAAGTGATTACTGAAACAACTGTTTTTTTGTCAAGGACTTGTTTTGCGCTGTCTGTGGCGTATATGGCTCCGTTTGTCGGAAGTATTGTTATCGGGTATCATTTATCGGGTATCATTTATCGGATATCGGGTTATAGGGGACATTTCTCAAATTCGTTATCAGACGTTTCTCAAATTTGTTATCGTGTTATCGGGGACGTTTCTCACATATGCTCACTTATATTTAGCACATCTTCAATTTGCTTCAGAGCCCAGTCTATCTCATCTTTATTAATTATCAGGGGCGGAGAAAATCTTATTGTCTGATCATGCGTCTCTTTACATAATATCCCTTTGCACATGAGTTTTTCACAATAAACCCTTGCCGTACCATATTCCTTTTTAATTTCTACCCCGATCATTAGGCCTTTCCCTCTTATTTCCCTTACACACTCCAAATTCAAATTTTTTAGGCATTTCAAGAAATAATTACCAAGCTCCATAGATCTCTGCGCCAGTTGTTCATCAACCAAAACATTCATTGATGCTATAGCCACTGCAGCAGCTAATGGGTTGCCGCCGAAAGTAGAACCATGATCACCGGGTTTGAAAACATCCATTACATCTTTGCTAGTCAGTACCGCTGATACAGGGTAAACTC
>JAEWQC010000343.1 GCA_023399355.1 Bacillota bacterium
TCAGATGATAACTCCAAACAAGACTCAGATGATAACTCCAAACAAGACTCCGTAGAAAGTTCCGAACAAGACTCAGATGACAGCTTCGGACAAGGCTCAGCCGATAGTTCCTGATTAGGTTTTACTAATAGGTTTTCAGCAGGTTCCAAATTCATCTCTGCTTTTACTTTCCGCAACCGTTTGGGCTTTTTCTCGTAAAAAGCCATTCCTATCAGAAACATGACAAAACCAGCGCATGGAAAATAAAGGCGGTGCTCAAAGTAAACATCCTTTATAGAAATGAAACTGGATTCAACGGCTAGTCCTGTAAAGAACCACAAAATGCCGAAGAAGACAAGCCGGTTCCTTTTAATCGTATATATGCCGAAAGCGGCTATAAAAGCGAGGATGATGAAGGAAACATAGGAGTAATTATCCCATATGGTTGGCGAAATTGGGTAATCGTTGCTGTAATCAAAATTCTGCTTGTCGGGGATGAACATAAGCTTAAGATAAAGCAATATGACATTCAGTTCGGTACAAAAATACTGATATCGGTCCATTGATGTACTGGCTTTGAAACTTACACCTGGATCGCTTTGGCTATGACCTTTCAATAGAAGATTCGTACCTGGAATGATTGGTACTGTTGCGAACAAAAGAACGAAAATGAAAATCCTTTTAAACCATGAAGTTTTTCCATCCTTCATAAAAAACAGTAATTCTATAAACAGCAGCATGAAAGGGATTGTAATTGTATTTTCCTTTGTAAACATGGCAAGTACTGTGCAAAGTAATGTAAGAAGCAGATAGTGCAGCTTGTCTCCGACTCTGTATTTGATAAAAAACAGGATGGCCAGGAAATAAAACGTGGCCGCCAGTGAAGCCGTACGTTGAATAATATAGGTAACAGCATTGATCTGGATCGGATGGCAAACAAATAGAACTGCTGCAATAGTTGAAATGGCACTGCTGTATTTTGAAAGGAGCTTATTCCTGAAATAAGGCAGCTTTAAAAGATTCTTCAGAATGATAGAGATCAGGATTCCATTTAATATATGGAGCAGAAGGTTGGTGATATGATAACCTTCAACTCCATTGTCATGTATAAAGTAATTGATGGATAAAGTGAAGTAAAGTACGATCCGGTTGGCGTAGAACTGCCATAAGGCTGCAAAGTCAAATAATTTTTGTATCGCATAATTGTTGGAGATGGATCCGAAATCATCAAGTACAAAGGGAACAGTGAAGCTGTTGCAGTAAGCAAGCAGTGAAAAAGCTGCAATGACAGCATATGCGATCATTTTATGTTGAAATTTCTTCTCCAGCCAGCGTATCAGTCTTATCCCGTTCAAGTCAGTTATTCTCCAATTCCAATAGTATATTTTGCCAGATGTCCATGCCAAGCTTCCTGCCGTCATCAGGCTGATAATCCGGTATCGTTCCCAATCTCCAGAGAGAAATGCCCTGGATGCCGAAAAGCCTGGCAAGTTTTATTTTATCCATAACGCTTGTGGTATTTTCATACCAGACGGTATTTTCTATTCCGGTTTTGGCATCCGTATACTTAAGATAAGGATTGCCATATTTCTGTGAATATAGATAGGATATTTTTGTACTGCTATTAAGCAGCGCGATGAAGTTTTCATATTTGAAGGTTTCAGGGGTCGATTTGATGATTTTACCGTTCTTCTCCTGCCATACAGTCCAATCAAAGGATATTTGCAACATTATTTTACTCTTGTCCTGGACACCGTTTTTAGGGTCAGTAATCGCTTCCAGTGCATAATACACATCTTCAACAGGTGTAAGCGGCGTAACGTCGAATCCTCTGGCCATATCCGCCTGTGTAAGGCTTGTCGCAGCATAATCATGAGCCATCAGGATGACTTTGTCCGCAATGGAACCAATTGTTGCATAATCATATCCATCCTTGCAGGAGGCACTCATTTTAGGATGGATGAGGGGTTGTACAGCCACAAACAGTTTCTCGTTTTCCTGATCCAGCGCTGTTTTCAGTTCCTTGAGAAAATTATTGAAGAGCTGTTTCAGCTTTGTTCCCTTCAAACCTTCGATATCTATGGCTACACCGTCGAACGAGCCGGTCTCGCTGCCAAGCGTCGAGGATTTTACGGAAGATACGATATCGGTGATCAGTTTTCTGTACACTTCCGGCTTTGTCAGGATATATTCCGACATTCCGATTTTCAACCCGGTGGCCGGATCGGTAACTTTCGTATCCTGTGTGGCCTGGACCATAAGCATTGCAGCGGCACCGGATTCTCTGGCAGACAACAGTCTTTGTGTAAAGCCTGAAGGAAGATAATATTCATTATATACCGAATCGGAGGTCTTCCTCGAAGTGTTCAAGAGGATGCTCCCGGTGGATTGATCCACACTGAGCTTGTTCCACCCGAAACAAACCGAAGAGAGGTTGGAGATCTTATCCTGTTGGGAGGAGGAATTGATTGCATAGAAAGCATTCAGTTCTTTAAGCGGTCGGACAATATTATTGTACAGGTTGATTAACATAATGGCAGCCTGTTCTTTTAAGACTTTCCCCGAGGGATTGAACAAAGTGGTCTTGTTGTTTACAATGCCTGTATCCTTTGCAATCGTCACATATCCTATGTTTTTTGTTACATCTGTGAACGGCTTGTTCAGATAGTACAGTGTTTCGGCAAGTGTACCATATCCCATGCTTTTTACAATCATAACGATCATTTCTTCCCGTGTGATATTTTCGGCGGGACGGAATTTACCTCCGTCTTTAGAAATGATCCCATTTGCCAGCGCCGTTTCAACCGGACTGTACCAGGATTTCTTTTTATCCATGTTATCGGTAAAGGAGCCTTTTGCCGGTGTTATCTGCTTCCAGCCCTTCAACTTGACAAGGAATGTCACAAATTCGCCCCTGGTCATGAGGCTGCCGAAACCGAACCGGTTGCTGCCAATACCGTCCGTTATCCCGAGCTGACGCAACTCATTGATGGCACTGTATGCGTAGCTGTTTTTAGGCACATCTGAAAACGATTTGACTTCCTGAACATTGTTTGCGGCAAATATTTGTGTTTGCAGAGAAATAATATATGTAAAAATCAAAAATAAACTCATTACTTTTAAAAATTTTTTCAAGTGGTTGACATCCCTTTCAAAAGATAAGATAAAAAAGCATTTGCAATCCTATTCAGTTTACCATATCTGAATGAATCACTGCAATATATCAGAGTACTGTGGTATAATATATAATTGTCCTGCAAAGGTTTATCCCCAAAACATACTTTTATTAACTTATGCAGGGATCATTACAAATAAAACTGATGAATATGAGGCTTTTGATGCAACGGGAAATTTATCTGGACAACAGTGCAACAACGAGGCAGTACGATGGAGTAACGGCTCTTGTGGCAGATGTTGCGGCGAATACATATGGAAATCCGTCTTCACTTCACAAGAAGGGGATTGAAGCTGAGAAACTTGTTATGGCAGCTCGTGAAACAATAGCGGCTTCCTTTAGTGTTGATCCGAAAGAAATTATTTTCACCTCGGGGGGGACAGAATCAAACAATCTGGCAATCAAAGGCTACCTTGATGCAAATCTCAGAAAGGGAAAACATCTTGTCACCACAAAAATTGAACATCCATCCGTACTTGAGTTATACAAACATCTTGAGGGCAGCGGATATGAAGTTGATTATATCGGCGTGGACAGTTCCGGCTGCATTCTGCTGGACGAGTTAAAGTTAAAAATCAGGAAAGATACTGCATTGATCAGCGTCATTCTTGTGAATAATGAAACAGGCACGATTCAAAAAGCAGAAGAAATCGCCGCGATCAGAGATAGAACCAATCCGCAGACAGCCCTGCATCTGGATGCTGTTCAGGCCTATGGGAAAATGCGGATGAATCCGTTCAGTGCAGGAATCGAAATGATATCACTCAGTTCACACAAAATACACGGACCCAAAGGAACAGGTGCCTTATACGCATCAAAAAAAATAAAGCTTAAGCCTATACTGTTCGGAGGCGGGCAGGAATCGATGCTCCGTTCCGGAACGGAAAACGTTCCAGGTCTGGCCGGTTTCGGACTGGCTGCCCAATTAACATATGATAGACTAGAGGACTCCTGTGTCAAGGTGGCGGGCTTAAAAAAACAATTTATTGGTTTGTTGCTGGAGTCGGACCTGAAGTACAGGATCAATTCACCGGAAGACGCATCCCCATTTATTTTAAATATCGCTTTTGAGGATCTTCGAGCGGAAGTTTTGCTCCACCATCTGGAACAAAAAGGTATATACGTCTCAACCGGTTCGGCATGCTCCTCCCATAAGAATATCCGCAGCCATGTACTCTCGGCGATGGGGATACAGCCGCAGCTGATTGATGGTTCGATCAGGTTCAGTTTTTCAGGTTTTAATACGGAGGAAGAGATTGAAACCACAGTGGAAGCATTGAAAGAAATCATCCCTATGATTGAAATAAACAGAAAGCAAAAGAGGAGGAGGCAGCAATGAAAAAGGTTATTCTGGTCAGGTATGGAGAGATTATACTAAAAGGTCTCAACAGGCCTGTATTTGAAGATAAGCTCATGGGAAACATCAAAAAATCGCTATATGGGTTCGGCAAAATAAACGTAATCAGATCGCAGGCAAGAATTTTTATTGAACCGTTTGAAGAAAGTTTTGATTTTGAGGGCGCAGTTGCAAGACTGATCAAAGTTTTCGGAATTGTATCGGTCAGCATTGTTTTCAAAATACCTTCAGAATTTGAGGATATGAAACAGTTATCCCTTGAACTTGCAAAAAAGCAGCTACTAACAAGGAATATCCCGGAAGATGCTATAAACACAAATGGCGGACTAAGTTTCAAAGTGGAGGCAAAACGCGGAGAGAAGCGTTTTCCCATGCAGTCTCCGGAAATATGCACAGAGCTTGGCGGTTATCTGCTTGAAAACATTCCTGCATTAAGAGTAGACGTACACAACCCTGATTTCAGGATTTATGTGGAAGTCAGGGAAAGCACCTATATGTATTGTGAGATCATCCCCTCAAATGGCGGACTCCCCATCGGGACAAACGGAAGGGCGATGTTGTTGCTATCAGGCGGGATAGACAGTCCTGTGGCAGGCTGGATGATGGCAAAGAGGGGGATGGAGATAGAGGCTGTGCATTTTTACAGCTATCCCTATACAAGTGAACGTGCAAAGGACAAGGTAATTGCGCTTGCCAGGATCATGTCGCGCTATTGCTACCGCATCAACCTGCACATCGTTCCTTTTACTGAAATTCAGCTTGAGATCAATGAAAAATGCCCTGAGGATCAACTGACGATTATCATGCGGAGGGCCATGATGGTCATCGCAGAAAAAATAGCAGTTAAAAACGGAGCTCAGGCATTAATTACCGGCGAAAGCCTTGGACAGGTTGCCAGTCAGACGATACAGGGCTTGGCTGTGACAAATGCTGTGGTTCAAATGCCGGTATTCAGGCCTTTGATAGGAATGGACAAAAATGAAGTTATTGAAATAGCCAGAAAGATTGATACTTTTGATACATCCATACTGCCCTATGAGGACTGTTGTACGGTATTTGTGGCGAAACATCCCAAAACCAAACCGAAGCTTGATGAAATCCTGAAGCTTGAAGAAGGGCTTCAGCTTGAGGAGCTGATGCAGAAAGCAATCAGGGATACGGAAAGCATGTTCATTACCGAGTAATTTCCATGCATGTAATATAAGAGCTTTAGACAACAATATATTATAAGAGGTATGTTAATATCAAGCAATCAGAAATACATACTTCAAAAGGAATGACATTTTCCCGCAAATGTGTATTCCATAAAATAAGAGGTTGTCAATGCTGAAAACTAAGGATGCGGTCTGGAAAAAATGGATATATGGCCTGACTATAGCCGTTATGCTATCTACAGCTGTAATTATTTTCCTTGCAACTATATTTACAGGAGATACAATTAGAAAAGGCATCCGTATTGAACAGACAGATGTCTCGTGGATGACTGTAAATGAGGCAAAAAATCAAGTCGCCAAAAACCTTGAAAGCAGTTTCCACGATGAAGAGTTAAGGCTTGTTTACGGTAACCGGCAATGGGACTTGCTGCTGAAAGATATCGGGTATGGATATTCAATTGACAAAACGGTTGAAAAAGCTTTTTCAATTGGGCGCAATGGCACAATGATCAGTAAAGTTATATACTCAATGAAGCTTTTGTTCACTAAACCGCAGCTTACTGTCGAGACAAGCTATGATAGACAGAAATTAAGACAATTACTGGATCAAATAAAAAAAGAGATTGATACAAATGAAAAAGATGCAGAAATTACATATTTAAGTGGTAATATTGGGTTCAACCAGGAGACGGTTGGAAAGAATCTGAATATTGACAGAAGTATAGATTTGGTAGACAATCAAATAAAGAAGAGAAATTTGGGGCCGCTTGAATTGAAGGTTGACGAAAAAACCCCTCATATTTTGTATAGTGGGATCAGGGAAATAAACAGTGTAGTTTCATATTTCAGTACGAAATTCAACACTGCAGATATGAACCGCAGCGACAACATCCGGTTGGCCTGCAGCAGGATCACCGGTAAAGTATTGCTGCCGGGGGAAGAATTTTCTGCAAATGCGGCACTGGGTCCAAGGACTATTGAGAATGGTTACAAAGAGGCGCCGGTGATCGTAAAGAACGAATTGATTGAAGGAACCGGCGGAGGGGTCTGTCAGGTATCCTCGACACTATATAATACGGTATTGCTTGCAGGACTTGATGTTATAGAAAGGGCACACCACTCCATGATTTTGTCCTATATCAGTCCTGGAAGAGATGCAACCATCAATGAGGATACCATCGATTTAAAGTTTATAAATAGCTCGGACTATCCGGTATGTCTGCAGGCAGAAGTTATCGGAAACAGGGTGGACATAAGAATTTTAGGTAAAAAAAGAGATGATGGTAACGTTGTTAAGTTAAAAACGCAGACATTGGAAATGGTTGAACCTGAAAGAGAAGAAATCGTTCAGGATGAATCACTCCCTCTTGGTGAAAAAGTAATAGAAAAAAAAGCTGTAAAAGGTATAAGAGTAGCACTTTACAGGCAGATATTCAAAAATGGGATACTGTCATCTGAGAAAAAACTGACGGAAGATTATTATAAACCTGTCAGAGGCAAGATCCGGGTCAGCAGTGATTTATTTACAACTTATATGACTGTAAAATCGGGAGTTGTCCCAGCGGATTGAATACCTGCCGCCAATATATGTGGAGGTCGAAATGAACGAAAACTTATATAATAAAGAAATCGTATGCCCGGTCTGTTTAAAAAAGTTCAATGTAACCAAAGTTAAAATAAAAGCCTGCAAGGTAGATCGGCGTGATTCGGATTTTTGCGTACATTATGTAACGATCAATCCCTTGTTTTATGATGCATGGGTTTGTGAAAATTGTGGATATGCGGCTCAAGCCGATAAATTTGATAATATTCCCGCCAGAGAAGCCGATATTCTGAAGAAAAAGCTGGCTCCAAAATGGACCAAACGGAGTTTTGAGGGCGAAAGAACAATTGATAATGCAATTGAAGCCTTTAAACTGGTGCTGATCAGCCACAATCTGCGAGTTCAAAAAACCAGTGAATTGGCAAAGATCTGCTTGCGTCTCGCATGGTTGTACAGAATGAAAAATGATGCCAGAGAACATGAATTTATAAAATTCGCGCTGAAGCACTATATGGAAGCCTATGAAAAAGAAAGGTTTCCCGTGGACAAGCTTGATGAGAACACCTGTATGTACATGATAGGCGAATTGAACCGAAGAGCGGGAAATAATGACGAAGCGGTAAAATGGCTGAGCAAATTGATCAGTTCGCCGGATGCAAGAAGAAATCCTGCTTTGATCGAAACCGCAAGGGAACAGTTCCAGTTGGTGAAAGACAAGCTTGGAAGCTGAACGGAGCACGAGACATCACAGTTTAGCACAGGAGGAAATGATGGAGATAGGCAAGGTGCCAAATAGCATCCTTGAAAGTTTGATACTGAACAAATTGAAAAACAGCAGGAAGGATGTCCTCCTAAGGCCAGGTATTGGTGAAGATTGTTCTGCTGTTGATTTTGGGGAATATGCATGTGTCCTATCCTGTGATCCCATAACCGGGACAGCAATGGAAATTGGCAGACTTGCAGTCAACATAAGCTGTAATGATATCGCATCCTGCGGTGTCGAACCAATCGGCCTGCTGGTTGCACTGCTATGTCCGCCTGGAACGACCGAGGCAGAAATCGGGCAGGTTATGGGGCAGTTGACGGATACAGCTGCAGAAATTAATGTGGACATTCTGGGGGGGCATACCGAAATTACTTCAGCAGTGACCAGATTTATCATCACATGTACGGCAGTCGGGCGTTGCCTTAAAGAGAAACTGATAACGACTGCTGGTGCTCAAACGGGAGACTGTCTGGTATTAAGCAAACATGCAGGACTTGAGGGAGCTTCCATTATTGCGCATGAAAAAGAGATGGAACTGACGGAAGCACTTGGAGAGAAAACAGTGAATGACGCAAAAGGATTCATGAAAGATCTGAGTGTTGTAAAGGAAGGACTGGCAGCCGCTGTTTTCGGCGTCAACGCTATGCATGACGTCACTGAAGGCGGCATACTGGGAGCGGTTTGGGAAATCTGTGAAGCATCCGGTCATGGAGCAGAGATCCTTATTGATAATATACCAGTTACTATGTCAACCAGAAGGATTTGTGAATATTATGGAATAAGTCCATATAAATTAATATCCAGCGGATGTATGCTGATTTCCGCAACAGATGGAGATGGACTCGTAAAGCATTTGCAGGGGGTCGGCGTGTCTGCTGAAGTGATTGGAAAACTAAACGGTTCAAAGGACAGGATGATGATTGTGGATGGAAAACGTGTACCCATACCGCAACCGGAATCCGATGAAATTTACAAGGTAGTGTAGGAAGCAGATTTTATTGCAGTTGCAATAAAACATGTGGCTCCGTTGAACTGTTTGCCACGTAATAAGGAAGTAGATTTTATTGCAGTAGTATCTACGGGCTTGACAGATTTTTTTGAAATTATTATAATCATTTATTAGGTAATGTTGAAATAACAACTTATTTAGCGAAAAATGATATATTGGCGGATGATTGTTACGGGAGAGATGACAAAAAGATGGGAATCTATACAATATAAGGATTTCAGCCGAATTGTCACACCGAAGGAGCTATACTCTCAGGTCAAATGACTGTAACAGGACGCAACTCTGGAGAGACCGTCAAGGCGCCGAAGGGGCAAGTTTCCGTCAAGGAAATAATCTCTCAGGCAAAAGGACAGAGCTAGGTTGGTATTGCATAAGGTGCAGTATTGCTTTTCAGAGGTCAAATCCATAGAGATTGGCCTTTTGTTATTTTAAAAAAGCTTATGGGAGGTAGTAGAATGTATCAAATCGACCAAATAAGAAAGATAGACCCTGCTGTAGCAGAATCAATAGAGCTCGAAGTGAGCAGGCAAAGGAACAAGTTGGAACTGATCGCTTCTGAGAACTTTGTCAGTGAAGCAGTCATGCAGGCGCTAGGCACTCCTCTGACTAACAAATATGCCGAGGGATATCCCGGAAAACGCTATTACGGCGGCTGTGAACACGTTGATGTCATTGAACAGCTTGCAATAGACAGGGCCAAGGAGATTTTCGGAGCGGATCATGCAAACGTGCAGCCGCATTCCGGTGCACAGGCCAATTCAGCAGTCTATTTTGCAGTCCTGAATCCGGGAGATACGATCCTTGGGATGGATCTTGCACATGGCGGGCACCTCAGTCATGGCATGAAGAAAAACATTTCAGGGAAATACTATAAATCAGAATTCTATGGGGTCAAAGAAGATACAGGCTATATCGATTATGAAGCACTCCTGAAAAAAGCATTGGAAGTAAAACCAAAGATCATCGTTGCAGGAGCAAGTGCATATTCAAGAATCATTGACTTCAAAGCTTTCAGCGAGATCGCAAAGGAAGTTGGTGCACTTTTGATGGTTGACATGGCTCATATTGCCGGCCTGGTTGCTGCCGGACTGCATCCGAGTCCGGTGCCATATGCTGATTTTGTCACAACTACGACGCACAAGACACTCAGAGGTCCAAGAGGCGGTATGATATTGTGCAAGGAGGAACATGCCAAAGCAATTGATTCCGCAATATTTCCAGGGACCCAGGGCGGCCCGCTCATGCATGTTATCGCTGCAAAAGCAGTTAGCTTCAAGGAAGTATTGGATACTGACTTTAAAAAATATCAACAGCAGATTCTTAAAAATGCAAAGACCCTTGCAAACACATTGTTAAGTGAGGGCTTTAACCTGGTTTCAGGAGGGACGGACAACCACTTGATGCTGGTGGATCTGAGCAATTTCAATGTCACTGGAAAACTGGCCCAGCTCCGACTGGATGAAGTCTCTATCACCGTTAACAAGAATGCGGTTCCGTTTGACAAACAGAGCCCGTTTGTAACCAGCGGTATCAGAATCGGAACTCCGGCAGTAACAAGCAGAGGTATGCTGGAGGAGGATATGGTGGAGATCGCAAAGCTGATCAAGATGACCATAACAGATTTCGAAAATTCTGCAGACAAGATAAGGGAAAGAGTTGCTAAGCTCTGTGCCAGGTACCCGTTGTACCAATAACAGCCATAACATTTAGATGGTTTAACAAACATTTTGAACAAACAAATGGCAAATGCCAGTTTTATTGGCCTTTGCCATTTGTTGTATTCAGAAAACAGGTTATTGACAGTTTACGGGTTTACAAT
>JAEWQC010000141.1 GCA_023399355.1 Bacillota bacterium
TGAACCCCCCTCGATTTTAGAACAAGTTACCGCCATGCCCTATTGTAAAAAATAAAGGCTGAATAATCTTCAGCCTTTAGTGTAACATCTTTATACACTTTTTTCAAATTACATTCGTTATCTGTAAATATTTAACCGCGGTCATCAACGATGCCGAATTTTTTCTTGAATTTTTCCACACGTCCTCCGGTGTCAACAAGCTTCTGCTTCCCCGTAAAGAATGGATGACACTTGGAACATATTTCAACATGCAGGTTCTTTTTCGTGGAACCTGTCGTGAAGGTCTCACCGCAAGCGCACTTTACTACTGCTTCTTCGTATTTGGGATGGATATTTTCCTTCATCGTAATTCACCTTCTTTCGCCTTTTTGCAAAATAGTTTGTGCCATTTTGCTCACGCAATAGGGCAAAAAATATTCTAACATATTCTGAGACTGTTATCAAGTCCTATTTTATTTACCTCATTCAAACCTATTGTACATGTGAATCTCAGATTCCTGATACAGTATTATGCATATTGGGTATATTACATATCAGTATGTTAAATTATCGTAATTTTTTTGGCAGCTGTAAAATAAATTGTATAGAATGATGGATGGATACCAGCTTGATAATCAGGCTGGTTAAGGAGACCAAGTATTTTATGGATAAGGTTTTAGATGTAATTAAAAGAAGATATTCAGTAAGGACATACAGCCTTCAGAAGTTGGAAAGCGATAAACAAAAGGAGCTCCGTGACTTTTTAGCCGGAAATACAAAGGGTCCTTTTGGAAATAATGTCAGGTTCAAATTCGTCGACGTATCCGAGCATGCGGCAAATGAAGTTAGAAAGTATGTCTCCTATGGCACTATAAAAGGAGCGTCACGCTTTATTGCAGGATCAGTCAAAATTGGTGAGAAATGCATGGAAGACTTCGGCTACTGTATGGAGAAAAACATATTGCTGGCAACCTCGTTGGGACTGGGAACAGTTTGGCTTGGAGGCATGCTTAATCGCAGCAGCTTTGCTTTGGAGCTGAATACCTCGCAGGATGAAGTGATTCCCGCTATTACACCTGTGGGATATGCCGCGGATAAAAGATCCGCCATGGATAAAATCATTCGTACTATGTCAGGAGGAAAAAACAGAAAAGAATTCAGTCAGCTTTTCTATCATTCAAATTTCTCCACTCCGCTTGAAAAAACAGCCTGCGGAAAATACGCTGAAGTCCTTGAGGCGGTCAGGCTGGCTCCCTCAGCCTCTAACAAGCAGCCCTGGAGGGTCCTTAGGGAAAATGACAAAAACAGTTACCATTTCTATATGGATGAAAACAAGACTTACAACAATGCCATCAAGAATATAAATATTCAAAATAATGATATGGGTATAGCAATGTGTCATTTTGAGCTTGCCGCCCGGGAACTTGGGCTGGAAGGTTTCTGGCATACGGAAAATCCGGGCCTTGAAGCCGGTAGCCTTGTCTACATCGTTAGCTGGAAAATTTCTAATAAAGAATGACGTCATTATTCCCATCTGCCTGTGGAAAAGTGACGTCATTCCGATAAAATCCATTTTAGCGATTGATCTTATTTATCAATAAATGCTTTGTTGATGCTGTTTACAAAGTCTTCGTTGGTCTTAGTCTGCGTCAGCTTACTCAGAATCATTTCGGTAACATCGGAGGTGCCAAGATTGCTCATAGCCTTTCTGATCGCATATATGCTCTCCATCTCCTTCTGGTTGAGCAGAAGATCCTCTCTTCTGGTACCTGACTTGTTGATGTCGATGGCTGGGAATACACGCTTCTCCGACATCTTCCTGTCAAGATGAATTTCCATGTTGCCGGTTCCCTTGAATTCTTCGAAAATGACATCGTCCATACGGCTGCCTGTTTCAATCAGCGCTGTCGCAATGATGGTGAGGCTGCCGCCGAATTCAATATTACGAGCTGATCCGAAGAACCTCTTTGGAGCGTGCAATGCACCCGGGTCAAGACCACCTGACAAGGTTCTTCCTGTCGGGGGAATCGTAAGATTGTATGCCCTGGCAAGTCTGGTAATGCTGTCGAGCAGTATTACCACATCCTTTTTATGTTCAACCAGCCTCTGGGCTCTTTCAAGCACCATCTCAGCCACTTTGATGTGGTGTTCCGGCACTTTGTCAAAGGTAGAATAAATAATATCCCCCTTAATGGAACGCTGCATGTCGGTGACTTCTTCGGGACGCTCATCTATTAGCAGGACAATAAGGTGAATATCAGGGAAATTACTCGTAATGGCATTGGCTATTTTCTTCAAGAGAATGGTCTTACCGGCTTTGGGCGGTGAAACGATCATACCTCTCTGCCCTCTCCCGACCGGAGCTATGAGGTCTATCAGCCTTGTGGCAACCTCTCTTGGCGTTGTCTCCAATGTAATGCGTTGTTCAGGGAATATCGGAACGAGATTTTCAAAAGCGATCCTTTTCGAAGCTACATCAGGTGTATCTCCATTAACCGTTTGAACATAAAGCAGAGCCTGGAACTTTTCGCCTTCCTTTGGGATCCTGCCTTTTCCCTTGACCTTGTCACCGGTTTTCAAGCTAAATCGTCTGATCTGTGATGGCGATACATAGACGTCCTTCGTACCGGACAGGAAATTGTCACTCCTAAGAAATCCGTAACCATCGGGCAGAACTTCCAGAACACCCTCAACCGGGTCATCACTCTCAATTTTTTCTCCCCCGTTTTGTTGGTATTGCGGGCGGCCTTCCTGCTGCTGGGAAGTCCAATTCTCCTTTTTTTGCTGGTCATACGGCTTATAGGCAGGCTTCTCATCAGGCCGGGACTCATCAGGCCTTATCGCGTCAACTCTTGCATTTTCACTTTTTGCAGCATCCTCCGATTCAAGTCTGTTCTGGTTTTGTCCCTGAGGTTCTGAAGGACGGTATCTGTCCTCCTGCTGCCTTGAATCAACAGCCGCATTATTCTGACGGTCTCCGTTCTGCCTGGGTTCAAAAGGTCTGCTGTACCTTGGCTTGTATGTGTTCTGTCCCTTTTCGGCAATGGAA
The DNA here is from genome assembly GCA_023399355.1 of Bacillota bacterium. Taxonomy (GTDB): domain Bacteria; phylum Bacillota; class Clostridia; order Acetivibrionales; family DTU013; genus UBA1305. The sequence continues at coordinate 3,029 of JAEWQC010000141.1, forward strand.
ATATGCCTCTTGTGATATTGCGGACCAGCTTCCTGTACAGCTTGAACATTTGCTTTTTCAGGAGCAGGAGTCCTGGCTTCCTGCTCAGGTTCTGACTTTTCTTCCGGCTTAATCCCGACGGCAGCATTTACTATTCCTTCTGAATCTGGTGTCTTTTCAGGCAGTCCTTCAGTGACGGTGTTTTTTTCAAATGAATCCCCTTGATTGGTGGGTTGAATGGTGGACTGGATGGTTGGCTTTTGTTCCTCATCAACTATATGATGCGGCTTTACAGGCTGTTTAACACCTGCTGCTTTTTCACTTTCCGGCTCTGTTTCCTTCGCAGCCTTGCTAGGTCTGCCTCTTTTTGATTTTCTTAATTTCAATGTTTCTTCCTGAGGGGCTTCCATTGTCTGAGAAACTGCCGAGGGGTCCTTTGCTGCTATGGCAGCAGGCGACTCCGTTTCGTTTCCATCTGCATGGACCGGCTCTGTCCCTTCAGACTTAATTTCCTGTATGACTTGAGCTTTTTTCCCTCTTTTTTTTGTTTCACCGGCATTCTGTATCGGTGTCGGTTCAATGAACGCCTGTGATTTTTCCTCTATTTTCTGAGGTTTTCTACCTCTTTTTATCTTTTCAGAAGTTTCTTCCAATTTACCTTCGGACATTCCCTTATCCTCTCCACGAACAGCATTATCCTCGCTTTTTCGCCCCGCTTTGTGAATTTTCTCAATTAATTCTTCCTTACTGCTTTTGACAACTCCCTTAATTCCCATCATTTTAGCTATGTACTGTAAATCCTCAATTGATTTGACAGATAGATTTATTTCTTCCATAATCCACCACCTTGTAAAATATATATACTTGAATACTAAGCAGAAATTCAATTGGACATCTACGCATTACAAAGCTTCAAGATTTTATTTGCAGGAACGTGTCGGCTGCACAACAGAATTCAGACCTGTCACTACATTAAACGTATGAAACTCTCTCTAATTAGGAAATTAAAACAAATAGAATGATTCTCGAATACTACCGATAACATTATAGCATCCAAAGCAGTGATTGTCAATCTCCCGTATAACGCTTGCGCTTTACTGACACTTTAATTTGAAGTGATTCCGGTGCTGGTCGCCGACAGTGGTCGACTGCTCGCCCCATGCATCCAACATACTGCCTATTTCCCGAATTTATCGCTTAATTTCCTTGGCAACAAATCCTTGCCATTTTTTTGGTCATCATCAGAAAGCTCTTCCGTGATCGTAATCTGGCTCTTTATTAATAAGTCCTTCAAATCCTTATTTTTTGATGCTGGTATTCTTTTACTGCTTGCACATTTACCGCATCTTAGCAATACGCAGCCGGAAAGGAGTACCAGTTCTATATCGGTACTTCCGCATTCGCAAATGAGGTTTCCCTTGAGGGCAATATCATGTATCCTGTTTAATGTATCAAACATAACCTGCGTATTGTTAAAATAGCTTTCATAACCATACATATCAATCATTTCATCAAATTCTTCTTCGAGCCGGTCCACTTTCCTGCGAACTGCTTCATCCCTGCCGATAAAGAATATCTGCATGCCGGTCTCGGGACAGTTGAATATGGTCGGTTCACCGGTCCGGACACATGGGCGTGCAGTTGACGAAGTCAGCGACCAGCCCAGAATACTCTTCTTGGAAAGAAGATAAGTATGGTCATTTCCACAGCCTATGCATGGAATACTTATTAAGAAACTGCCTTCACTCTCCTGTTTAATATTTATGCATGACTTTTTGCAGCGGCATGACAAGCTGTAATCCTTTTTATATAATAAAGTAAACAGCGAGATGTTAAAGAATTCAAAACTCCCGCATGAAGTACATTTGTAAGCGATGGTGACACTAGTATCTATCAGCATTTTTCCCACCTCACATAATAATATTCGCCGTTTATTAAAAAAATCCTGCTATATAAGTTACAGAAATCGTTCCATACAAAGTGAACCGTAGATTTCCGCACCTCATATCTCCAAAAATTTCATGCGTATAGGAGTTAATTGCGGGAAAAATAAACAGAAATATATGTTCCTTGTTGGAGGGATCGCTATGATAAGCTTAAAGCAGGAAATGCGACAGAAGTATGAGGTGCATGATTCCATGACTTTATATGGGAAAGGTTTTGAAGATGGTCTCCTTGAAAAAATAGTGAATCTCGCATATGCAAGTTTGGCTCCCTACTGCAGTAAATGCTGGAATATTACTGCAGTTAAGTCTCCTGTGATGCAGCAGAAGCTGTATAATGCAGCAAATGACCGCAGGATGCTCGAATGTGCAATATCCTTGATTATTTGCGAACAAGGACAAATCCATGAGAATATAAGCGTCTGTGAGGGTTTGGGTAAATCCGGCACCCATCAGCTTGAGTTGCTGTCACTTTCCATTGGCTATGCTGCAAAATATTATTGTATCGATTATTTTGTTCTTAAAACATTTGATGCTGAGAAAATAGCAAGAGAACTCCATTTAAACCGGCTATATCCTGTTATTATAATAGGTTTGGGTTGTTTTCGGGATAGCAGGTCCACATTGCTGCCCCAAAAAATTATCTATACCGGCACCGTCAGGATTCTATAAAATGAAATATCCTTTTGGACATAGGCACCTTTGAAGAAATTTGCCTCATTTCTCCCTATATAGATATTATGAATAGAATGATTTGCTCAACTTATTATCTTCATTGACCTGTTGTACGGCAATGAATTGTACCAAATAAATAGGTGTGATAAAACTGGCAATTCCGGATTTTTTCCGTGTACTTATAACGCATCGGTTTAGGGAAAATTTTTCGATTGTAGAAACATTTTCTTACCGCTGCTGCGTTTCAACAAGTCGGGAGATATGCTCACCGTTTGAAAAACCAAATCGACACCAGCCAGCTATAGAGGTGGGGGACATTTTAGCCTCGTTATATGCTATAATTATTTCTAAAGTAAATTTTACCCTGAAAGAACGAGGAACATTTCAATGGGAATATATGATTATATAATGTTGGCGATCCTTGCAATTGCAGCGATTGTTACATATTTTATCCTAAAAAAACGCAGTTCCGCCAGAAAGCTTCTCCAGAGCATAAAAGAACGCTGGGGCCGAAAGCCGGCAGAAAAATACGGTGAAGGAGACCTGGAAGCCTTGAAAGGCTATTTTGACAATCTCAAGGAAGCTGAGCCGGAAAAAACATTTCTGGATGATATCACCTGGAACGACCTTGACATGGACAATATTTTCAAGCGAGTGAATAGTACACAATCTACTGTCGGTGAAGAGGTTCTGTATTCTCTCCTCAGAGAACCCATTACAGATCCGGATGAATTGAATGAACGGGACAGGCTTGTAGAATTCTTTCAGCATCATCCCGAACAACGGATTCATTTGCAGTCCATATTGGCAGGTTTGGGCAAAAAAAGATATGCCGGCGTATCGAACTATTTCTTCAGCACTGCAGAATACAAACCATTCAGGCGTAATAAGTACCTGCTGCAGCTGGCTATCCTGCTGCTTTCTCCATTCATTATCCTGTTTAACCCGCCATTAGGGGTTATGATCCTTATCGCCAGTTTTTTCTACAATATGACCACCTATTACAAAACTAAAAACGAATTGTCAGGTTACCTTGACAGCATGAGCTACATGGTAAACCTCATCTCCTACTCAAACAAAATCGCTAACTGCAATATCGCTGAAATCAAGGATTATACGGAAAATCTTAAAAAAACCGCTTCAAAGATGAAAGGTGCAAGCATTAAATCCTTTTATCAGATTTTTTATAGTACTCAGGATCCTTTTACCGAATATATAAAAATACTTTTTCTTGTTGAATTGATTTCATTCGAAAGTATTAATAAAAAAATTACCAAACACCGGAGTGAACTGCGAGCTCTTTTTGAGACTGTCGGACTGATTGACAGCCTGATCTCCATTGCCTCGCTCAGGGAGAGCATTCCTTTCTATTCCGTGCCGGATTTGTATCAGGCAGGCTCACAGGAAAAGCCTGGCATTTCATTTACAGAAATATTCCACCCACTGATTGATGATCCAATTACGAACTCTGCTGAAATAGAAAGACCTGTTTTGGTCACCGGCTCCAATGCTTCCGGGAAATCGACTTTCCTGAAGACAGTAGCTATTAATGCAGTGTTTGCACAAACCATATGCACCTGTTTAGCAAAAGAATATAAATCAAGCATATTCAGGATTTTTACCTCAATGGCTCTGAGGGATGACCTTCAAAGCAACGAAAGCTATTACATCGCAGAAATCAAATCCCTCAAAAGGATACTGGACAGCCTTAATGACCAGGTACCGCTGTTTTGTGTAATTGACGAGGTTCTCAGAGGAACAAATACGATTGAAAGAATCGCGGCATCCTCAGAGGTCATGCGGTATCTGGCGGGTAAAAACTGCATCTGCATGACTGCCACCCATGATATCGAACTGGTCTCCATATTGGAGGGTCTCTACGACAATTATCACTTCCAGGAAAGCTTCCAGGAAAACAATATCATCTTTGACTACAAGCTCTACCCCGGAAAATCCAAAACACGCAACGCCATAAAGCTACTTGAAATCATGGGTTACCCCGGGTCCACCGTCAAAGCCGCCCGGAAAACCGCCGAACATTTCGAACGCTCCGGCACCTGGATCCAGGAGCAGCTGCAGGCTACCTCACAAAACCCGTTACACTCGCTCCCCAAGACCCGCTGATCTGTGCTTGAAAACCATCATATCGAGGCTTTCCGCAAGCAGAGCTTACTACTCACCTATGTATTCCGGGCTGGAGATATGTTCACCGCCTGAAAACCAAATAGATAACCGCCAACCAGGCTTTTTGCGCGAGCAAAAGAGCCCTGGAGGCGGGGAACATCTTTGCCTCGTTATAAACGGAATGGCTTAACTCCTTCACTTTTATGCTGCTAAAATCATCTGTAATTGCTCTCCCAAAAAAGAGATCACGTAAGGTAATTCCTCAGCGTGATCTCATTATTCAGGCGTATTCAATTCTTTTTCACAGTGTACTGTCAGGCCCCGCATTGCCCGAGCAGCGGATTTTCACCGCTTTGGGGCATTTAAACCCGGTAATTATGACTGCAAATAATTATAAATCAGGATTGCACTGTCTCCCCTGGTCAACTTTGTCTTCGGCTTAAGGTAAGCGCTCTTTGTATCCACTATTCCAAGGCCTGCCGCGATTGCGACATATCCTGCGAGATTGGGACTAATGCTCGCCTTATCCTTGAAGCCGACATTGAAAATACCCTTGATGTCTGCGACCTTGTCATACTTTAACGCCCTTATGAGGAATTTCACTCCATCCTCCCTTGTTACGGCGCTGTCCGGCAATTTCTCGCCAGCCTTTACAATGCCTTCCCTTTGCAGGAATGCATACAGTTCATCGATGTCTTTTACAGGGCTTGTGGCCTTTATAACCGGTCCATAGTAGTTCAGGGTTTTGGAAAGCAGCGTCAGGAAATCCTTTTGAGTTATTGCAGCATTGGGGCTAAACTTCGTACCTTCCAGAAAGACACCGTTATCCGCAAGCACCATGATCTGTTTTTCTGCTGCGTTACCTTTGATATCCGTGTAGTTGACCCCGGCAGCCTCTTTGTACCCGCTTCCATCTGTATTCAGCAGGTTGCCCGTATTTGCATCCAGCAGCAACGGCTTGTTCGGGCTTAAGGTGTAAACCAAAACAACCTTTGGATCCGCTGCAGTAGAACCTATCTTTATTACCGCGGGATTATTGCTATATTCCGTTTTGTAGTTCAAATCCAGACTTACACTGCCAAACAGCTTCTCTAGCGCTGTTGCTGTTCCAATCGCCTTGTCTGCCGAAGGGAAAGCGATGTTGAACCAGTTGAGGCTAAAGTTGGTAATCGTTCCGCTGATATTGTCATAAGTTACATTTAAACCGTTATCAGGAAAGGCTATTCCATTTACAATCCTGCTGTAGATAAAATTAAATACACTATCGGAATTGTCGCCTAAATTGCTCTCACTTGCCAATTTGTCATACTGCACCTGTCTGAAATATTGAGGATAGTTCTCCTGCAGGAATGCATTTACTGCAGCTTTTGCAGCTGTGATGTCACCCTTGGTCTTCGTTGTGCTGTCTGCTGTATTCACACCTCTGCTAAAGCTGGTAATCTCACCTGATTTGGCATTGATTGCAACACTCGTATATTCATCGTACTTATTCTTGTCTCCGGCCGGTTTATTGAACTGCAGCGACCAGACATAGTCTTCCTTGGACGGCCAGTTGGTATTCAGGTAGTAGCCTTGCAGCTTGCTCTCCGCCGTGAGGCTGAGGAACTTTGAACTTCTTGCGATTTTCTCGGCTTCATCCTGAGACATAAGTTTTGAAGCGTTTTGAACCGCTTTCAGTTCATCCGGACTTAGCTGCACTTCCGCCGATGCAGCCCTTGCATTTTTGCTGGCAGATGTCAGCATAGCACCTTCATCATAAGCATAGTAATAATTGTTGGAAGTCCTCTGCAGTTCACCTGTCAAAGCATTTACGCCATAGATTCCGTTATCGTAGACCGGTGTATAGACGGCAAATGTCTTCAGCACGTCATCCGTATTGGAGAATTTGTATATCAGTTTGAGTCCGAGGTTTTTACCGTAAGCTTCCTGGGCTTTTTTCAAGGACAAGGTACCGGCGGCTGCCGGGAATGTCAGGTTATCCGTCCATTGGCGGGAAAAATCCTGTAATGCGCCCGTTTCACGGTTTATATTGACTGTAACCCTGTCATTGTAGAACGGAATCCCGTTAACCACCCTGTAATACGACAGGTAGTAGTTGGTATCCATTACACTGCTCTGGGCATTCTCTTCATATCTTATCTTGCCGGGCAGTGTCGGATCGATTTCCTTGATATATGCATCCGCTTTGGTCCTGGCTTCCTGCCTGCTGAACTTCGGCAGCTTCTTAGTCTGTATGTAGTCGGATTGAGAATACTTATTGTAGCCGATAATCATACCGTTTTCATCAATCCCTACATTGATGCTGCCCGATGCCAGCGTATCCGCACTTACCCAGTGAAGATTGAAAATGTTCTTTTTATTCTCGGTATTGATACTTGAACTAAATTTGTAGTCTTTCGGAATCGTGAATTTCGTCTTTGCGATTTTTATCGCATTTTCAAGCGCCTTATCCATATTTGCAGCAAAGCCTCCTGCCGGTATGGCAAGTGTTAAAATAAAAACAAATGATAAAATTAGTGCGATCTTTCTTTTCAAATATATCACCCCTGGTTAAAATTTCGTTTTGCCTTCTTTGGCAGCACATTCATATAGACTCATCATTTGTCTTTAGGTTCCCGATAATAGCATGGACAATTATATTTTTAACGGCTAATATTATATATGTGAAAAATATTTCGCAAAAAAGATCCCAAATCAATTTTTTATAGTATTTTACATATCATAAGTGCATAGGAAAGTGCTAAAAAATGGTTGAATTTATTACAGAGAATGAAAAAATAGAATTGAAAAACTATGACCCCGGAACTACCTTAAAAGTATTGTCCCAGGAATTGGAGGCATACAGGCTGACCTGCCGCCTGAAGACCTTCGGATGCAAGGGGTGCGGAGAATGCTGCAGCGATAGTATTCCCGTACTCGGGCTTGACCTTCAGGTGCTGCAGAAAGGGCTGGAAATCAACTTCGAGCAAGCTGCAGGAAGTATTCTTTCCTTGCCAGAAAAACCGGATATCCCTATACGGCACAAGTCCATAAAAGAAATATCGGCTTCGGCTTCCATTACTTTGTTGGAAGCCACACTGATGTATGAGTATAATAATGCCGAGCCCATCATCCTTTCCAGACAAAACAGCGGTGAATGCTGCTTCCTGCAGGATGGCCTGTGCTCCAGATACCAGATCCGTCCCTACAGCTGCGGACTCTATTTGTGCAATATGGGGGAGAAGCTATCCTATCTCCAGGAGATGATTATACGCCAGGGCACCTGGCATGCTTATTACATGCTGGGATGGATCAATGAGAGCGACATTTCCCACAATCCCTTTTTGAAAGCGGACTCTTATGAGAACCTCCTTCTGGCGGACTTCGATTTCAACCTTGAAAATGCATTGGCGCAAATGTTTTTCTATTTTTAATGAGGTGTCGTGGTATTGGCTAAGATTACTGCTTCTACTGATGTGTTACCGATTTTACCGAGGTTACTGATCTAATTGATTTTACTAATGTTATTGATCTTATTGATCTTATTGATCTTACTGATCTTATTGATCTTATTGATGTTTTCATTTATACCTGAGGTTACTGATGTTTTCATTTATACCTGAGGTTACTGATGTTTACTGATTAGTGCTGAATAAAATATCTGAACCAGCATGGGATTTTTTACATCCTACTTTCCCTTTCCCTCTGCAAGTACCAATATTCCGCCGCCTAGCGTCCTCTCCTCCCCTTTGTAGGAAGGACTGCTGACAAGCTTTCCCGCTACAAGCATTTCCGTTGAGGCACCTCCGTCAAGCATGGCAGCATCTTTGACACCGCAGCCGATGAGATAATCCGCCAGTTCCTGACCTGTAAAACCCGCACTGTAGCCAGGTTGCCTTCCATCAACCGTTAAAAGTACCACTGTACCGTTTTGCTTGATGCCGATTGCCGTTCTTGGATCCCTGTTGGTCAATACACCTATCCAGGCATCCTTCAGCGGCACTACTGCTTCTCCGCCCCGGACCAGCCAGGTGCCGCATTCATAGGCATCCGTCCCCGGTTCAAGTTCAGGCTTGTGCAATATTTTTATTGAATTTCCAACATGAAGAGGCACGGTTTCAACAGAAATTTGTCTGGTATCGAAAAATGAAATCAGAAAACCATTTTGAGGTATTTCAGCTTCCTCCTCGTAAAATGCAATCTTTGTGACGATCCCGCCCTCAATAGTAGCTGTGACATTGGGTGTCTCTGCACGGTTGGTCTGCCCGTAAAACGGGGTGTAGACAGCAATGGATTTCGGGCCTGCCACAGAATTGAAACCGTCAGCTGTGATGCTGCCGGAGGAACCCCCTGTATTGCTTGCTGCTTTAGAACTGTTCGCTGTGGAATGATTGGTATGACTATCCGTTGAAGTACTGTTGTCAAAACCTTTCTGCCTGTATTCCACAGTAATTGTGCCCTTTAGCTCCCTTAATTCTGCCTTTCCGTTCACTTCAAGAAAAACAGGATACCGGCCGGTCGAGGCAGAAACCAGTTCCCCATTGATGACGACCATTCCTGACGGAAGCCCATACCTGCTGAAGAATCCGCCAGTCACTGCAGCGTATGCCTTCTTGCGGCCTGCCATTTCAGAGAGCATCTCAAAACCATAGATAAGATCATGTGAAAGTACGGGTTGTATCTGTATTCCAGGTACACCGGGATCTATCTCAAGAATATTAATTACCTGCTTCAGTCCGTTGATCTCCTCTGTTCTGTGTATGTATCGGACAGCGTCGGCCTCGATCCTTGCAGTAGTTTGCGGTGTCGTGCCGCCGACATGTGTCTCCGAGAGCAGACCGGTTTGATCGTCCTTCAACGGATCGCCTGCCGGAGAAAATAAAAAATGCCCCACACATAATGAAATGAAGGACAGTACAAGTACTAACGATATTAAAATCACATACCGCAATTTCTTATTTTCCGCTTTTTTCAGTAACTGGTCCACTTTGCTGTACAGCTTCTTTATTGACATTATTCACACCCGTACCGGGATTTTTGGACAACTGTTTGTAAAGTGATTCTGCCAAGCCCAGGCTCCCGGTCTTTGAGGCTTGCTCCATGAGGTTGTCATCCTGCATGGACTCAAAGATTTCAGTACCTGCATCCTCCTCAACAAGATCGGATTTGGTGATGGTTGCTTTCATGGACTTGTACATCATACTCAGCATGATGCTCTCAAAATCCTGGCAGGCCTTCTTCAATTCCTTATCGTCATTGCCGTTTACCGCAGCTTCAAGCTTCTTTGCAAAGCTGTCATCGGATGCCTGAGCCGCCGATTGTGTAGCTTCATTCGTAAGATTGCCTGCCGTGCTGCCGCTGATTTTACCTATATCCATAGTATGCCTCGCTAAATGTACTGCAAAAAATCTTTTTTCACTACATTCATTTTATTATCTTCTAAGGTTATTTGCAATACCAAGCATCTCATCAGAGGATTGGATCGCCTTGGAATTCAATTCATACGCTCTTTGTGCGACAATCAGCTTGACCATTTCTTCCACAGTCTTGACATTTGAGGCTTCCAAAAAATTCTGGTTGATCAGGCTTACCTGTGTGGAATCTGCAGCCGCTACAGGTGTTCCTGCCGCCTGTGTCGCTTTGTAAAGATTCCCGCCGATGGACTCGAGTCCGTTTCGGTTTTCAAAATAGGTTAATCCTATGGTTTGCCCTGTCGGAACCAAAAGACCATTTTCATCCGTATAACTCAATTCACCTTTTTGTGAAACCATCAGTTTCGAAAGATCGACATCTATCGTGACCGGAGCGCCTGTGTCATCCAGTACGGGATATCCTTCCGACGTCGTCAGTGTCTTCGTCCCATCTTCAGAAATGCTGACCTTAAAGCTTCCATCCCTGGTATAGTTGGTTTCACCTGCAGGCCCTGTCACCGCGAAAAATCCATCTCCATCTATAAAGAAATCAAGAACGTTCCCCGTTTCCTCAGGACTGCCCGTCTCAAAATCCTTTACTGTTGCCACAGCAGTAGTTCCAAGACCGACCTGCATATTGACCGGCTTGCTCCCTGTAGGCATCACACGCGCTCTATCCATGGTATCGTAAAGCAGATCCTTGAATTCGGCACGTTCCTTTTTAAAAGCAGTTGTATTGACATTGGCAAGATTATTCGAAATTACATCAACATTTGTCTGTTGGGCGATCATACCAGACGCAGCTGTCCATAATGCACTCATCATAATTATCGTCTTCCTTTCATTTCTCCCGACTGTTTAAAGAAGCTTCATTTATCCAACTCTGCCTACTTCATTTACTGCCTTTTCCAGTGTCCCGTCCTGTGCCTGCAGCACCTTTTGATTCGCCTCGTAGGCACGCGTTACTGTAATCATGTCAACCATTTCTTTTACGATATTCACATTGGAAAGTTCCGTAAAACCCTGCTCAACGATACCCGAAAATTGCTTCGTCGAAGCATCTGCATCGGATGTAACCAGATTGTTGCCGTACTTTTTAAGCTGTGTCGTATCTGCAAATTCCGTTATTTTAAGCTGGTCAACCGTTACTCCATTTTGCTGAATCGTACCATCCGAGCCTACGATGAAATCACCGCTGCCCAGTTTTATCGGCCCATTTTTGCCCAGCACGGAGTATCCGTCACTTGTCAGCAGGCTGCCGTCGCTGCCCTTGGTGAAGGAACCGTCACGTGTATAATATTCATTTTCATTGCCGTTGGCATCCGTCATTGAAACACTGAAGAACGCGTTATTACTTTCACTGATTGCCATATCAAGATTATTCCCCGTTTTTGTAATCTGTCCCTGTGTATAATTTGTAAACACCTCGCCGACATCATCTCCAAGGGACATTGTACCTATATCGCGTGAATTACCGGGCGTCCCGCCGTAATCCTTTACAATTTTCGTCAATAAGGATGGAAAACTTTCAAGAACGAGTGTATCCTTTTTATAACCACTGGTACTGACATTGGCCATATTGTTTGTAACGACATCCATTTTTTTCTGAAGTGCCAGCATACTCCAGCCCGAAGTGTACAAGCCACGTATCATATGTTCTCCTTGCGGAAGCGCCTTGTTTGAAAGCGGCTCCCCTGCATGAATTGCTGAATATACCTTTGAAAATCATTCGTTATGAATATTATCGGAAAAAAACAAACGGTTCTTAACGTTTGATTATTGCTTAATGACTCTTTGCCGCAAAAAGCCGCAAAAAAAGACCGGGTATTTTGCTCCCGGTCCTGCTTTCTTTTTCATTGAACTTTTTCATATGGTTCAGCGTCTGTTCTTGTTTTCAGCTATTGCACTTTGCTCGATGGCTTCAATGTTGTTCAGTGCTTCTCCTGTGCCCAATGCTACACAGGATATCGCGTCGTCTGCAATAATCACATTGATGCCGGTCTTTTCCTGCAACAGCTTATCCAGTCCATATACGAGGCTTCCGCCGCCTGTCAGTACAATTCCCCTGTCACTGATATCGGCAGCAAGCTCAGGAGGCGTTCTTTCAAGTACGGCATGCACTGCTTCGACGATGCTGGAAATCGGTTCCTCAAGGGCTTCCATCATCTCTGCCGAGGTGACGGATATCGTCTTGGGCAGTCCAGAAATCAGATTTCTGCCCCTTACATCCATCGCTACCTCCTGAACCCTTGGATAAACCGTGCCTATATTGATTTTGAGTTCTTCGGACGTGCGTTCCCCTATCATGATATTGTGCTTTTTGCGCATATATCTGACAATGGCTTCATCGAACTTGTCTCCTGCGACCTTGATGGAGGAAGAGACAACTGTTCCTCCAAGTGATATGACTGCTATGTCCGTTGTACCGCCGCCGATGTCGACCACCATACTGCCACAGGCTTTGGAAATGTCGATGCCGGCACCGATAGCGGCAGCAATAGGCTCCTCAATCAAATAAGTCTTTCTGGCACCGGCCTGCATTGCCGCATCAATTACCGCACGCCGCTCAACCTCAGTCACACCGCTGGGGACACAAACCATGATCCTCGGCTTGAAAAGCCTGAAAACCTTGTTCCCACAGATTTTATTTATAAAATATTTCAACATTCTTTCGGTAATGTCATAATCGGAAATGACACCTTCACGAAGAGGTCTGATTGCTACAATGTTGCCCGGTGTCCTGCCCAGCATGCGCCGCGCTTCTTCTCCAACCGCCAGAAGCCTGTTCGTATTCTTGTCAATTGCAACTACGGAAGGTTCCCGCAGCACGATTCCTTTTCCCTTGATGTAAACCAGTACGGATGCCGTACCCAGGTCGATTCCGATATCCTGTCCCAAGCCCAATAAAAACACACCCCTTTATAATCACTTGGCCGTTCAGGCAAAAAAATTCCAATTAAAGCTATAATAAAATAATCTTATCACATTATACTAATTATGCAATAACTGATTTTTCGACTACTTATGTATAGCCTGTTAAAATGGAGGTCTTTTACCTTGTCAGGGGTTCAGGACTTTGTGCTGCTGTCGGGCTTCTGCCTCTGAAATCCGCCCCCTCCGATTCCCATTCCGGTACCTATTGTTATTTTTGACAGGGTTTCTTTCGATTTGTCGGAATAAAATACCTGCAGCGTATCACCCACCTTGATCTCACTGATCTGGATGGCTTGAGATGTAATGCCGCTATCTCCCCTGACCATTTTTGAAATTTCTACACTGTCTGTTATTTTAAGCACTTTTGTCTCTCCTGTATACTGGATACCGCTCTGATGCCGGCTTCCCGACTGATTACTGCCTTCCGTCTGATTTTGTCCCCGATCGTTGGCGGGTGTCTGGCTCTGTCCCTGATCGTTGGCGGGTGTCCGGCTCTGCCCTGGATCGCTGGCGGGTGTCCGGCCATCACCAGCGGCCGGCTTCTGCCTCCGGCCGAATGCACCCGGGGTTGTTTGGCCGTCTGAATTTGCACCGAATCCATCCCTTCGCCCCTGGCCCATTCCCTGGAAATTGATTACTTTGACTGTAATTTCACTTCCCGATATGGAAGATACCTCCCCTATCAGATCAGCAGCAACAAATTTCATTCCCTGACTATTCCGGCCACCCTGCCCATCAGGAGGCGTCTGTGCATTTGGGTCGTCCTGGGCCGGCTGATGGACCTGATTCTGTAAGGATGTCTCGTTTGCCGGTGTATTCGCAGTTCCGCAGCCGGATAATGCGAATACGACAGAAATTATAAGTGCAGTTTTTTTAAGGTTTTGTTTCATAAGTACCTCCGCTTTTTGTATAAATCAATATTTTAATGTTAGCTTATAACGTGTCGATGACCTTTTTATGAACAATTTGTGAACAAAAACAATTCGACGCCATCTTGCCACAATTTCACCTCGATCATGTCAATAGTAAGGTCCGCAACCTATTCCAGCAAGGTGGGGCAGCTTCACTAAGCGCCATGGCAACACTAAAAAGGCTGAAACAAAACAACATTTGCTTCAGCCTTTTGCGGTACCTGTAAAATCCAATTAGAACGTATTAGCCTGCTTTTGCATTTCCACCCTGGTATTTCGCCCTGGTAGCCTCGCCGCCTCTTATGTGTCTTTCTGCCTTGTTCTCCTCCAGCACAACCCTCACATGATCTGCAAGCTCAGGTTTCACCCTGTTGAGCCGCTCCGTAACATCTTTGTGTACCGTACTTTTGCTGATTCCAAATTTTTTCGCGGCCGCTCTTACGGTTGTTTTTTTGTCAATGATATAATTGGCCAATTCCACCGCTCTCTCTTCAATATATCCCTTCAACTACGTACCCCCCTCTTCAAGTCATACTATGGAGAAATGTCATGAGCCTTGGTGTCTTCAAACCTCATCCCGGGTTATAATGCGTCAGGTCAAAGAAAATTTTTCGGTTGTAGAAAAAATTTTCTTACCCGGTTGCAAAATTTCCTTTGGGAAATTCTGCAACCAGCTGCATTTCAACGAGGCGGGAGATATGCTTGCCGCCTGAAAGACGGCAAGGTACCCACCAACTGTAGAGGTGGGGATATCTTTCGCTTCGTTATATATCTTTCCAGCAGTACAAACCTTTGCAGGCAGAGGCAGTTCTGCTACTCTTGTTTATTCCGTTCCGAATTTCCTCGTTCCAAATGAGCCGTTCAGGCTTGCATCTTGTATCACTACAGTATATATATGCCTTGCGGGGAATTGATATGATTTAAATATGTGGGATGGTAAAAAAGAATTCATTTCTTTTCATTGTGGAATTTGCAGTAATATGTAGATTTTTAAAGCATTTATGAAGTATTTCCTCTCAATCGGCAATATTACATTAACAGTGTACTTGTCGAGTAGAATACAGTGTTTACTTTTATTCATTCCGGATATATTATTTTAAATATAGAATATTTTGAAGTTCAAAGTAAGGAGGTGAGTCAACATAGACGGGCAAACAGCAAAAGAAGTTTTTATTGTTGGAGAACTATTCCATGAGTTATTTGACAAGCTAAACAGAGTTGAAAGCAAAAAGCACCTTTACAAGGATATCAAAGAACTTACCGTTATCGAAATCAACACGATCCTTGTAGTCGGCTGTGAAGAAATGAAGAGCATGTCCGTAATAGCGAAGGAATTGGGCGTAACCTATGGTACACCAACAGTGACAATTGACAGGCTGATTGAAAAAGGGTTTGTAACAAGGATACGCGATGAAGAAGACCGGCGACAGGTTTTCATTAAGTTATCCGATACCGGTGAAAAAATATACGAGTCGATCCTGGAGTTGAAAAGCAAGTTAACAGAGAAGATATTCGGCATCCTGACGCGTGAAGAACGCAGCAGTCTTGTTGAGATACTTTCCAAGCTGAACAACAACTTTGATGATCTGATTGTTTCCATCAGCGCCCGGTAATTGGTATTATTTAACACATAATTGTCAGATGAGGAGCATAGGTTAATTATGCACTAATACTTTGAATTTCAAAATTTCATAAGTTACAATAATAGTAATATCAAAGGGGTGAATTTTTTGAAGCATTTTAGCAGGTTCATTACAAAACATTACATCGGGGTATTAATTGCGGGAGCTGTAGCGCTCGTACTATCACTGTACGGAATTTCACTGACAAAAATCAATTACGATATCCTCAGCTACCTGCCCGGAGATCTTTCTTCAGTAAAGGGAGAAACCATACTGGACAAGGATTTCCACACAGCGGGCAGTGCACTGATGATGGTCGACATCACTGACATGCAGAGTGTACAGAAGCTCAAGAATGAAATTAAAGGCATCAGTGGTGTGAAAGATGTCCTATGGATCGATAGCATTACTGATACGCAGATTCCGCTGAATTACCTGTCCGATAAGGTGAAGGAGCAGTTTATTAAAGGAAATACCACAATGCTCCAGATCCAGTTTGAAAAACCAGCAAGTTCCGAAAGCACTTTTGCCGCAGTCGATAACATCCGGAAGTTGATGGATAAGAAATCCGAACTTGGCGGTATGGGTGCATTGCTAAATGACTTGAGGAAGCTGGTGGATCATGAAAAAATTATTTATATTCTGCTGGCAGTCGGCCTCATTTTAGTATTGCTCTCCATCGCACTTGATTCCTTCGCCATTTCGATCCTTTTCCTGGCATCCATCGGCGTAGCGATTTCCTATAATATGGGGACCAACTTCCTCCGGGGGGACATTTCCTACATAACCAGCGCAATTGCAGCTGTATTGCAGATGGGCGTCACCATGGACTTCTCCATTTTCCTGTACCATCGCTATGAACAGGAAAGAAAGCTGGTCAATGATAAATTCGGAGCTATGGCCAAAGCCATGTCGTCCACATCGGTGGCAATCATCGCAAGTTCACTTGCCACAGCCTCCGGCTTCCTGGCATTGATTCCGATGAAAATTAAAATCGGTGAAGATATCGGTATCGTCCTCGCGAAGGGCGTTATTCTTGGCGTCATCACGGCACTGACAGTATTGCCGGCCATGCTGCTGCTTTTTGATGATTTCATCCAGAAGACAAGGCATAAACCGGTATTGCCCTCTTTTAAAAGAACCTCGAATTTTGTAACAAAGCATTATATCCTTTTGTTCCTCATCTTCCTGATTGTCTTTGTTCCCGCCTATTACGGCAAGACTCATGCGAAGATCTTCTACAACATCATGGATGCGCTGCCCTCGGATATGCAGTCCATGAAAAGCACAAATGCCATTAAGGACAACTTTGGAATCAGCGAGGTTATCTATCTGATTACGGATAAAGAGGAGCCAAGGAGCAAGGAGGAAGATTTTCAGACAGCTTTGAAAACAATTCCGAATATAAAAAGCACCCAGTGCATTGAATCACTGGCGGATTCCAAAATTCCGGACAGCTTCCTGCCTGACAAGTTGAAGGATCAGTTTCAGAAAGGCAATTACAGATATATGATGATTAATCTGACGACCAAGGCGGCAGAGGATTCAACGAATAAAACCATTGACCTGATACAGTCCAGAGCGGTTAAATGTTATGGCAAGAATTATTATCTCAGTGGTGAAGCCGTCCTGACCAAGGATTTAATCAGCCTTACAGACAGGGACATCAAGACAGTCGATGTCATATCCATTGCAGCGGTCTTCATCATCCTGATGCTGGCAATGCAGTCCCTGTCACTGCCGGTAATCCTGGTGGCAGTTATTGAGCTGGCCATCTTCTTCAATCTCGGTATCCCGTACTATACCGGCACACAAGTCCCCTTCATCGCCTCCATGACGATTGGTGCTATCCAGCTGGGTTCTTCCATCAACTATTCAATCCTGATGGTCACGCGTTATAAGGAAGAACTTCAGATATACGGTAAAGTACAGGCCATCAAAAATGCTATTGTCGGTACCGGGCCATCCATCATTACGAGCGCATTAACGCTAGCCATTACTACCATCGGTGTAGGATTGGTCTCAAAGATTAAAATGATCGGGCAATTTTCCACGATGATCGGAAGAGGTACACTAATCAGTTTTGTAATGGTTCTATTCATCCTTCCGGCAGTACTGCTGATATCGGACAAAGTTATCCAGTATACGACGCTGGGCTGGATAAAACTGAGAAATAAATCAAATTATCAGGTTAAAGGAGAGGAATCCATATGAAACATTCCATGAAATTCATAATATCTATTGTACTTATTGTGCTGGTTTTAATGCTTAATGCGGGATCGGCGCTTGCAGCGGCAGCCGATAAAAACGAAACCGTATATGTAAAAATGAGCCCGGACGGCAAACCATTGAGCTGTGACGTTGTTAACTGGCTGAGCGCTCGTGGCAAGACTGAAATAAAAGATATCACCTCGCTTGAAAACATCAAAGTACTTCCCGACACACTCAAGCAGGTGATGGACGGCAATATCCTGAAGCTGGATCTGAACGGGAATGAAAGTCCTAACGTCTTCTACAGCGGGACGACTGCAAAGGAATTGCCGGTACAGGTGGATATCCGCTACTTCCTCAACGGTGAAGAGGTGGACAGCGCCAAGCTCGCCGGTGCAAAGGGTACTATTGAGATAAAGGTTCATTTGATAAATAAGACGGGTAAGGATCAGACCATAGGATTTAACAATTTCAAATCCGCCCGCCAGGACAGCTTCTCAAAAAAGGAATATACGCCCTTCATGGCACAGGTTGAAATAGACCTTCCACTGGATACTTTTACGGATATTGATGCGCCGGATTCCGCCACTGTTGTGCTTGGGAAGACCATGAAGCTGGTCTGGCTGAAGTTCCCCTATCCGGAGGCAGACATGTCTGTCAAGATGAAAACCGACTGCTTTGAACTGGACCCTGTTTCTATTACACTGATGCCTCAAATGCCACCCGTATCAAGTATTGAACTTGAGCAGAGCCTGAAGGATCTGTACGATGGAATCACCACAATGGATGATAAGCTGAAGCTTCTGACAGACGGTATTGAGAAGGCGCATGCCGGGAGCAGCAGCCTGAAGGCAGGAATTGGACAGTTTTCTTCCGCTTTTGGCACTGCAACAGATGGAAGCAAAAAAATATCCAAAGGTTTACCGGTTTTGTCAGCCGGTCTGAAACAGGCCTCCGGCGCAGCAGGACAGCTCAGACTTGCAGGGGATGCACAGGTCCAAATGGTTGATAATATCGGCTTGGCAAATACTGAACTTCAGAAGTCCATCTCCCAGCTTCAAAAGATACCCGGAATGGAAAAGACCGCTGCGCAGCTGACAGCAGGACTTCAAAAGCAGCAGGTTTTGATCGGACTCCTGAAAGATGGCGGAAAGCTGCCTGACGGCAAGGATTTTCCTGGACTAAAGACTACACAGAACGGGCTTGCTCAGTTGAAAAGCGGCATCGACAATTGTGCTGCCGGTACGGAACAGTCTGCAGCCGGTGTGACCGCACTGGCTGCAGGACTGGAGAAGCTGGATAATGCCCTGCCTGTTATGAGTGCGGGAACGGAAAATCTGGATAGCGGACTTCAAGCCCTCCAAAGCGGACTGAAGGATTTCAGAACATTGGGAATCGTGAAACTCGAGGAAGGTGTGGCCGATCAGATCAATGAAGTCCGGAAGGGTCTGTCCGAGGAAGATGCTGTAAAGCAAAATGTGTCGGATTACGCCGGGTTTACCGGTGAGAAAGCCAATAACAGCAAGGTTGAGTTCCTGCTGCAGACCGACAGCATTAAAGCGCCGATTACAACAGTTGCCGCGGCAGTGGATACTGCCGGGAATACCAAAGCTTCCGAAGAGAACAAAAATCTCTTCGAAAAAATAGGTGACTTTTTAAAAAACCTGTTTGGAGTTAAATCATAGCATTCCATTCACAAAATAGCGAGGCTGAAAATGTCCCCAGGCACGGATGCATACTAGCGCAAGCTCAACTTGCAACCAGCCCCGTTGAAATTTCGCACCCTGGTAAGAGAAGTTTTTACAATTGAAACATTATCCTTGAACGATTGCATTATAACGCAAAAACAGGAACGGGGGTCTATCAGTTGGCCGAAATCTGAGAGACCGTTTCCGTTCCTGTTTTTGTGCCTTCTTTATGTCATTGAGCCATCTATTGCACTACATGTATTTTCTTTATTGCCTAGTCTGCATTCGCTGGGCTTTTGGGCAGGTATGTCATCGGATCCACGCTTACATTGTTTTTCAACACTTCGAAGTGCAGGTGAGCCTGCTCCGATGATTCATCAGCAGCCGTATTTCCTATGCTTCCGATTACTTCGCCCTGCTTGATTTTCTGATTTACGGATACTGTTTCTTCTGTAGCCAGATTTCTGTATAAAGTCTGCAGTCCGTTACTGTGATCAATTACTACTGTGATTCCAAGATACTGGTCACTTCTCACATCACTGACAACGCCATCCGCTACTGCTTTTACAGGCGTACCTCTATCAGACGTAATATCCACTCCGGTGTGCGCCTGCCATGTTTCCAAAGTCTTGGAATATACCAGTTTGTCCTTGGCAAACCCAACCGATATCTCCCCTATGACCGGCATCTCAAAAGCCTGCTGCTTCACGGAAGCTGATTTCTTTGGTGTTGTAGTCTTGGGTTCGGTCTTCTTTGCAGGGATGGTACTCTCATTGGGCGTAGACGTCTTGGTTTCGTTATCCTTTGGCTGTACTGCGGTGTTATTGCCCGCACCGGTTACAGCAGCAGGATTGCCAATATCGGTTTGTTTGTGGGCAGCTGCCGATGCCTGTGTGCCTTCAGACTGCTGCGCATTCAATTGGGTTGCTGCATTTGCAGCCGCATTTCCATCTTCCTCCGACGGAAGATTCCTGGCTTCATAGTCAGGCTTACCGGAAGTAGCATTGCGTGTAGTTACAAATACAGCAGTACCGGCCACAACAGCTATGCACAATAACAGGACAATATAGAAACCTTTCTTGTCCAGAAACTCCCTGACTCCTTTTTTTGTTCCTTTCTCATCTGGAAACAGTTTTTTCATGTTCACAATTTCCACCTCCATATAATATTGTTTCCGCATATGGCAACAATATACATATGGCTGTGGAGAATGCGAAAAATATTTAATTCAGTCAGCATGCACTCCCTGGAATTACTTTGATCCTCTCAGAGCTTGGTACTCTTTTATGGGGATAATATCCACCCCGGTATAGTAATGCTTCAGGATTTCCATATAGGTCCCGCCCTTTTTGGCCAGCGAGTCCGCGCCCCACTGGCTCATTCCGACACCGTGTCCATAACCTGTTGTAGTTATTTTGAGGCTGCCGTCTTTATTCTTCATGATTTTAAATGCACTGGATCGCAATTTGAACAGTTTCCGGAATTCCGTTCCCTTGAGCGTAGTATCTCCTATTTTCAGCGTCTTAACCCTGCCGCCCTCCGTATGGTCCACGATGTGGATGCTTTTGAAAATATCCTTGTTAAATTTATTATCAGGGTATGTTTCTTTCAGTTTTTCCAGAAATTCAGCATCGTCTATTGAAATGGACGTCACATACCCCCTGGAGTCCTCGTCACTGCTTTCAACACTCCTTAAGTAAGGTACTGCGACACCTGACCATACATCCTCCGAATTCTCCGTTCTTCCTGCACTGCTTGCATGAAAAAGAGTATTGGCAATACTTCCCTTATATACAACGATCATCCCCTTTGTCGCATTAACCGCTTTCTCAATCTTTCCCCAGTTTCTTGCCGCAAAGAAGATGCTCCATTTTTTCAGGGCGCTTTCTTTACTAGTCCATGCCTGACAATGTGTCGAATCCGTACAGATATCATTTCCATCGTGCACACCGGCTGTTGATTTATATACTCCAGAAATTCTTCCATACGCAAATGTCCTGGCAGCAACCGCTTGTGCCTTTAACGCCTCTATATCAAAGTCAGCCGGCATTTCCGCCGCTACGACGCCTTTGATATAATCCTCCAGATTCATCTCTACTGATTTTTTTGTGATTGCATCATACACACTTATTTTCAATTCACCTGGGATCGTGGTCTGTTCAGGCGGTCTTTTTTCTGTCGGATGCCCGCAGCCTTTTACAATAAGCATCGGCAGTATGATAATTATCACAATCATTATCCCTGTATAGTACACAAGTTTTTTCATCCCGACCCCAAAACTTTCCCGGACAAAGTAGTCTTTCCAGGTATGTCCTCGTACATTTTATTCGCACTTTTAGAAAGTATGACGAAGCCAAATCAAGTATTGGACAAATTGTTCCAAAAGAATAAAAAAAGACATTCCTGCGTATCAATACGCCAAAGAATGTCCCTTTTGATTTACTGGCAGGTTCCCTGCTATTCAACCCTTTGAATATTGGCTCCCAGCCCTCTCAATTTTTCATCGACCTTGATATACCCCCTGTCAATATGGTCAATATCCGTAATTTCAGTTGTTCCTTCCGCTGCAAGGCCGGCTAGAATCAATGCGGCGCCGGCTCTCAGATCGGTTGCCTTGACCTGTGCTCCGGTAAGCTTTCCGCAGCCTTCAACGATAGCGCTTCTGCCTTCAATTTTAATATTGGCTCCCATCCTTTTAAGTTCACATACATGCATGAAACGGTTCTCAAAAATCGTTTCGACCACCATACTCGTACCACAGGCCATGCTCATGAGTGAGGTCATCTGAGACTGCATATCCGTTGGAAACCCTGGATATGGGTGCGTTTTGATGTCAACAGCCTTCAGATCCCCTCCCCGGACTCTTATGGAGGTGAGTTCTTCCGATACTTCGATGCCGGCCTCTCTCAACTTGGCAGTCACCGGTTTCAAATGGTCTGTGACAACATTTTCGATAATGACGTCACCGCCTGTGATTGCGGCCGCCACCATATACGTACCGGCTTCTATCCGGTCCGGAATTATTGCATGATTGGCCGCCTTCAGTTCCCTGACTCCTGAGATTTTTATGGTATCGGTACCGGCACCTTTGATATCCGCCCCCATTGCTGTTAGATAAGTTGCCAGATCGACAATTTCGGGTTCTATCGCCGCATTTTCAACGGTAGTCGACCCATCTGCCAGAACCGCTGCCATCATGATGTTTTCCGTCGCACCGACACTTGGAAAATCCAGATATACTTTACCGCCTTTGAGCCTTCCGCTCTTTTTGGCTTCAATATAGCCATGCCCCTGGGTAATTGTCGCGCCCATCGCAGTAAAGCCTTTCAGATGGAGGTCAACCGGTCTCGTCCCGATTGCACAGCCCCCGGGCAGCGAGATGCAGGCAGAGCCGGTTCTCGCAAGCAGTGGGCCTGCCACAAGAAAGGAAGCACGCATTTTGTTGACAAGTTCATAAGGAGCGGTATTGTTTGATAAAGGCCCGCAGCTAATCTGCAGCTTTGTCTGATTATCAGAGATATCGACCGTGGCACCCAATGATTTAACCAGATCGCACATGATTCTTACATCATTCAAATAAGGTATTTCATCAATGACACTTCTGCCGTCGGCAAGTAAAGACGCGGCAATGATCGGGAGTACTGAATTCTTGGCACCGCTCACCCGCACTCTGCCTTTTAGTGGACCGCATTCCGTTATGATAAGTCTGGACACCTATACTCTCCCCTTTATCCTGTCAATTAAGGCTGCTGTTGATTTTCCATTCTACAGCGAACCTCCCTGGTACACTTAAAATACATATGACTGAATTAGTACTCAGTTGTAATAACCGGAGATGCCAGCCATATGTAAGTCTTTCCTTCGTATGAGTTATACCTCACGGCTACATTGAGGTTGATACGCTTTCCATCCACTTTCACGTTGCTGCCGATCGAAGGCGAAAATGCCGAGATACTTACCAGTCCCTCATCCTTCAGTCCTTCGACTTTACTTGCACCGGCACTTTCCAGGATCCTGCCGCATATCGAATCGACTTCTCTGCCATCCAGAGTGCCCTCCATACTGCCGGTAACGCAAATATTTACCGAAGTACTTTTACAGTACTTTTTCACCTCAGTTTCCAGTTTGGCCGCGGCTTCCTCCAGCTTCTGCCTTTGCGAGGTATTGACAAGACTGACTGTCATCCATCCATCCTTTGAGGAAGACCCTGTTTTTTCGAGAAAGACGGAGGTGTGTATGCTGATGTCATCATTTATTATGTAATCTATTTGAGTTCCAATACCGCTATCCGTATCGGTTTCCGAAAAGACAGGCTTGACTGCATCCACATTTCCTCCTGCATTTTGGATGATTCCGGTCAACAGGCTCCGACGTTTCTGTACGTTATCACAGACTTCCACCCTCAACCTGCCTCGTAAATATATTTCTGATGTGACTACTTTTGCACCGGTTGTATAAAAAGCTGTCTGAATAATATTTGCAGTTGAATGTTTTATTTGATGCGTCTGTATTAAAATAAAAAAAATGGAGACTACTAAAATAAAAACAGTAGCTATAAATGTAAATCTTTTCATGCACATGCCCCCTTTTTGTTTACATCATGTCGTAACGATAATCAATCCTAATAGAATTATTGCCGCATGACAGGGGGCATATACATGAAATATTTCTATATCCCGCTTCTTTACTGGTTAACAAGCATTTTTTATGCAATTATAGAACTTCCGTTATGTGTAAGTTCTAATGTTCGGTTAAAGTTCACCTGAATATCTGAGCATTTTTTCGATAAGAACCATTGCTTCAGCACGGGTTATGGGATCTTTTGGTCCAAGTGTATCTAAAAATCTGCTTGTTATGACACCATTTTCCTGTGCAAATTTAATTTTTGGGAGCAATGAGGCACTGACCTGCCCGATGTCCTTATAGACAACGGTGTTATCCACCGTAGCTTTTGCCTTTGTCGATGTCTTCAGCTCACAGAGCCTTACCGTCATGGCAATCAGCTTTTCTCTCGTGCAGACGGCCGATGCGTTTCCGCTGTCCTCGCTTTGCAGGATTCCGGCTTTTGTCGCCAGCGTCATGTAATTGCTGCCATAGTCAACATCCAGCATATCCAGCATGAATTTTGCCGCATCGCCCATGATCAGATTCTTGTCAGGCTCGAACTTTTTCCCTGAAACAGATTTCAACCGATGCACCGATGCTACGTTTTCAATCGATTTTCTGGCATAACTGTTTGAAATATCACTAAAATAGTTCTTACCCTTTTCACCGATAGCCACAAACCCAGGCTTATTGGTTTCAAAGATAAGTTTCCCGATACCCGTATCCGCATCAAAAGTGCCGGCACTGCTGCACTCCTGCCATGCGGAAGTCTCTGCAGGAAGAACGTACCCTGCGGTCACCCCTTTTTTGTACCAGTCTGCGGTAGTATATTCATATTCCACTTTCAACGGCTTCTCCAGGTTTTCCATCGGTGTGACGAACCCGTCGGAAATGCCGATTTCAATTTCAGATACAGGGGACTTGAAGGTCAGGTTGCTTGTGTCCCCCTCCGCTGCCGTTATGTCGAGTGTAATTCCGATTTCAAAATTAACCCCTCCCGAGGCGGAGCCATAAATGCCATTGCTGTCCGCGAGCACCCCGGGCCTGATGATCAGCATGTTCCTGACAGTTTTGATGTCAAGGTTTTCCCCCAGCATTCCAAGTGCCTTGAATACCTTTTGGGATATAAGTACGGTGATTTTTTTCGTTCCGGAGGGCATGATCTTCAAATCAATAATATAATCCAGCTTGCTGTCTGTCTGAACATGCTGTACAAACCGATCCGCATTTACGCCGATGATACTTACAGTCCATTCCCCATTTACAGCAACCGTATCTTTTTTGATAAAATCTCCGCTGATCACATTCTCGACATCTTCACTTGAATCATAATCGTCACTGCTGCGAAGCGTCCTGACAATAACGCTCTGGGTAGGCTCGGAAGTCAGTTTCTTTTTGGGGTCAACCGCATACAATCTGGCATAATACCGGAAGTTGGATCTAAGGCCCTCCAGCTTATATTCCGATACGCTTCCCAGTTTGATTTTCTTTCCATCCTTATAATTAATATCGCTGGCATATTCCAGTGTGTACTCCATTCCATCTTCCAGGATCCATTCATAGGTAATGGCATCCTTTGTTACAGAGCCGGTGGTCCCTTTTACGCCAAAACCCCTGGGCGTTTCAGGAGGGATGTCCTTCTCCGTCTTCACCAGATAGGAGTCACTGAAATCGGAACGCTTTTTGTCACCTGCAGTATTTGAAGCTTCGGCTTGAATCCAGAAATAGTACAGCGTGTCGGGATCAAGATCCTTCACTCTGTAATAGGAAGAATACTTCAGTTCTTCGGGTGTGATTGTGACTTTGCCGGATGCACTGCTGCGGTTGTCCGATGTGCCATATTCAAGATAATACGTATAGGCCGGATTGAAATTCCAACCCAGATCAATATAGGTGTCTGCCGCATGATTATAATTGAACACAGGTACTGTCGGTTTCTCGATAGTTGTCGGCAAATCCGGGATCGTCGTTATGATAATGGGGTCAGAAGGCCCTGAGATCAGGTTTACACTGCGCCTCGCCGCCCTTACCCATACAACATAGGTAGTATTTGGATCCAGGTCGTTTATGGTTATATCAACATTGTGCTTCATTTTGTCAGGTATAGCACCAACTGCATTGATATCCTCGGAAGGATCGTTCGGTGTTACCGGAAAGCCTGTGATCTTATTGGTAGAAAGCTTTTCCAGATTGTCATAATTCATGTCCGGAGTGTAGGGCACACAACCGACATCAATTGTCACACCCTCATCATAAACGACCTTGCGGTATTTAAGAGGATCCGCCGTACTGTCTTCTATGGCCTTAACCGCTCCGGGGCTTGTCGTTTCAAGCTGGCCGGGTGTCTGGTAAACCCATGCGGATCTGCCTCCAGGAAGTATTGTGTATTGTTCATACCACTTGTTCTTTAGTGCGATAACTGCTGACGAAGTTGTGACCTCATCCTTGTCATTGCTGTCTCTTTTCAGTTCAAGCGGAGGCCTCCCGGGTACAACCGGCTGTTCTATGGACCCGAGTGTCGGTGTGATGATTACTTTCAGCGCAGGGTCTGACCGCAGTGTAATATCCGCCAGTTCGTTATCCACAAAGTCCACAAAATCTTTCTTGGCAACAATTTTAAAATAGTAGGTGGAATTCGGCACCAGATCATTGATCTTGAATTTATAACCAAGAAGCTTCGTACCGCTCATGACGAAATTCGCATCATTCATTTTAAGAGAAGATGCTATTAGTGTATTGGTCGGAGGTTCATCCAAAAGATTCGGATCACTGATCAGCCAAATGTCATACTTCACCTCGTCATCAACATCTCCGTTGCCTTTATGCGGCGCTTTCCAAAGTACAGTCGCACTTGTTGCGGAAAGCTCTCCGCTATATGATATGATGGTGGTTCCTGCATTTTTAAAATTATCGGTCAGCTCGGGTACCGAAGGGGTTGACGGCACCTCAGATTCCTTGACATAGATCTTTTGGGATTGTATTTTGATTCCCGGATATAAATCCTGTCCATTGCGTGTAACAATCGCTTTGATGATGTAATAGTTGCTCTCTTCACCAGTCTTCAGCGTCAGGAAAAAATTCGTGTCATCCACCGAGGCCATATACTGTTCTATGCCGCCTGCGGTGCCGGTCCCCCTGTATATCTGGTAGTTTACCTTGATACTGCTGTCAGCTATACCTGTTACCACCGGGCTCCATTCCATCTTCCATATGGTGCCATCCTCCGTGACCGACATCTTGGTCGTCTTTGCCAGTATAAAGCTGCTGACTACGACTGTCGGACTCTCTGCGGATTTTTTCAGCTCTGTCTCCGTAGTATCAGGGACTATTTTGATATAGTACACCCTGCCCGGGTCCCTTACGGTATGGATATATTCCAGCTTGCCTGTAGCTTCATTCACCGTAACAGGGCCATTCTGGCTTATCTGTTCCTGTCCGATATACATCGGCTGGGTATTGGTAAATGTCTTATTCTCGGAAACATACAGCTTATAATCCATTCTTTTACCGGAATTCCATACATCATCCCATTCAATTTTAATCTGGTTCGGTCCGTAGGAATACGCATTTATGGCGATGTCCGTCATGAATTTCACCGTATTGGAGGGGGAAGAATCCGCGCTGGTATAGGTGACACCCTCTGATGTATAGGAGTAATAGGCTTTTGTATAGGCATAATAAACCGTACCTGAAGAGAGGTTCTTGAGCCGCATTGAATTGGTTCCGGCATTTGAGGGAACTGCCCCTTCTTTTAATGTAACCGGCTTAACCGGCTTGTAAACCTTATTCACTTCCTGGAGGTAATAATTCAGAAATAGATTCGGCGACGCAGGGAGTCCTGTTGGCACCGTCAGTTGATCTCCTTTAAGATCTGCATAATACTTATCAAATTCATTGTAGCCTATGGCAGGTTCGACAGGTGCCGTATTGTTAATAGCCTCCACCCGGAGTTTTGTTGGAGCCGCCTGCGGCGGATTTACCGCTGCCGAGGCCGGTAAAAGCAAGCCGCATTGCAATAGCAGGAGTGCTGTTAACACCAGGCAGGTTGTTCTTTTAGTAATTTTCATCATGCATCCCTCACTCCCCGGCCAATTCAAGCAACCGTACAAAGGCCGTTACCAATTCAGCGCGTGTCATCTGATTAACCGGATTGAACTTTCCGCTGCCATCCAGACTCATTACTTTCATATCCACTATCATAACTACCTGACTATAATAATTATCATCAATGCTTTTTTCATCAGCGATGTCAATGTTGCCGCCAGGTTTCAGGCTGCCCGTACTGACGCCCTTTTTCACTGCGAACAGCTTCAACAGCACAGCCGCGGTTTCCTGCCTCCTGACATTTCTGGCAAGGGAATTTGAACCAATGATACCGTCCAGACCCAGCTTCGCGGTCTTTTGCCTTATATCCAGGCCTGCATCTTCCGAGGTCTTGCCGGTTACTTTTTCATAAAGCAGGATCACTTCAGAACAGGTGGCTTTATTCTCCGGCATGAAACCATTGTCGATGCCTGTGAAAACATCACTGAGATCATATCTTGAGGTCAGCGTGGTGATAGAACTTTCAGCCCAGTATCCTGCCGCTACATCGCCGATATCAGCCTGCGCTGTCAGAATAACATATTTGCCTGTTTTGATAAGGTTCAATTTTACACCGGACCCGGACTGACCGGCGCTTGACGAGATCTTCTGCCAGGTGGCCGAGTCATCATACAATACATACGGCAGCTTCACTCCCTTGCCGCCGCTTGTAGAAAGATTGGCTGTGGCGGGCGCGCCAAAGGTGGTTATGTCCCTGACCGCATTACTGAGTTTTACCGATTCGAGTGTAGTGTCTATATAAGTGGACATTTCCTTTTCAATCAGTTCTACAAGGCTTTGCGTATACTGATCAATCAGTGCGGAGGATCCCGTCCCGTCCCCGACATAGGTATTTTGCAGCATATTCAGTTTCTCAGTCACCAGCCCGTTATCTTTATCGTACAGTTTGTCATGAAACATCTGCTTCAGGTCACTGTCTGTCGAAGCCAGTCCCCATGCCTGTACGTCAAGTTCATTGATATCCGATACACGCTTCAGCGCTGAAGGAAGCGCTATTGAACTTGTCGCCGAACGTGCTATGATTACTTTTACATAGAGATCCTTCACATCCTGCCTGCCGAGGATCTCTTTCATCTGGTCATTCGCGGAGGCATCCAGCGTAGAGGGCCTCAAAAGCAGCTCTGCATTGGTCGTTCTTATCACAAGGTTTTTGTTGAGGGAATTCATCAGCTTAATCACACTGACAGGGACATAGATTTCATCTTTATTGATATTCACGGATATTTTGGACATATCTACGGTAAATGAATCCCCGCTGGAATTCTTCAAAGCATCCGCCACCCTGTCACCCTTGAGCAATATAGTGCTTGCACTGCCATCGCTGATGGACAGCCTCCAGTAGTAGCCTTTTTCCAGGCTTTCCATTCTGTCGAGAAATACCGCTTTTTGTGTCTCTTCCCTATCTGTATTGTCATAATCGCCCTGATTGAATTCAGTTCTGGTACTAACCGGCCCTATGTATTTCGAATAGGCAATGAAATCTGTTTCCGTCGGGTCTATCCTAACCGACCTTACTTTGATAAAATATTTTACATTTGAGCGAAGCGGCTGATGCGTTACGATTCCGCCTGCCAACTCCGTTTCAGCGCTCTTGATCCTGGCGTGGTAATAAAGCTCATCGTCCGACCCCACAGTCAATGCCGTTTCCTCGGTATAATACGGAAGTACTGTCCCTTTCTTGTCTTCATACTGCTCCAGGTCAGAGGCCGCAAGTATGGTATATTCCTTACCGCCCTCCTCCATCAGGGCAATATCATACCGTGAAAAATCATCTAAAGATTTTCCTTTCCACTTGACCTCCAGTTCATGGTACCCATCTCTTGTCTTGAAGCCGCTTTTTTCATAAACCGGTGTATTCACACCTTTTGTGACCTTGATATCATAATAGGTATTTAGTTTCAGACCGGTAATTCTTCCGTAGTATGTCTCTCCATCTTTATCCCTGACAATGGTTGCCTGGGATTTGTTCATGAGTTTATACTCTGCTTCCGAAGATATCTTTGCATATATTTTATAGTCCTCAGCGGTAAGGCCTGCAGTCGAATCCTTCCAGAAGAATCCCAGTTCCGAAGCAACCACCACTTCGAGTGAAGCCGGCGCATCAATCAACGAGGTAGTTACAGGGACGGACACCCATACACTTTCGGAAGGCGTAGACAGCGGAGCTCTTTGTGAATTCACCCTTACTGCCTTCAAACTGAAATAGTACAGTTTGTTGGGGAACATCCTTTTGTCAACAGTATAAGTACAGATCTTTGTTGCAGCGTTATAAGCAAACTTTCCGGAGTAGGTGCTTAAAGGCAATGCCGGATCAAGATAAAACTTCTTAATACCGCTGCTATCCGTAACGTTACCATAGTTGGCCAGAAAGCTCACATACTCCGGGTCATTCCCATAGCTGGAGACAGAGTCTGTCGGGCTTACCTTCTGTGTTGTCCTGATGAGCTGGTATACGACATCATTCTCCTTTCTCTCCCAGGAAAATGTAACACTATTGCCGGTCAGAACAGGCGACTGGCTTGCGTCCAATGCAATGTCAAAATCCGTCGGCGCCAACGGCTTTCTTTGGCTGTCGTCCGGGGGTGTGACTACGAGGACGACTGTCGTGACCGGAAGTATTGCCGTATCAATGGATCCCTTCGTAGTTACAATGGCCGAGTTCGTTGTACTCCTGACAACAAGCCTTGTTCTGGCTTTAAAATAGTAGGTTGTATTCGGAAGCAAATTGTGCCCGAACAGATTTATTGCACTGGTAGTGGTGAATTCGGATATACGCGCTTTAATTGAGGTGCTCTGCGGATCATCCGCGCCGGTAAAGCCAATATCCGCATTCAGGTTCTCCGTAGTGCCCACCATCGTAAAGGGTGTATCCGTTCTGGTATTCATGTAGATATCATAATACGTCTTATAGGAATATAGGGTCTCATCATAATGATCCACATAGTTTTTCCAGTCAAGATTCGTGACTTTGTCGAATTTCAAGTCAATATAGTTCAACACGGGTGCGGCCGTCTTACCGTTTCCATCCAGCGCAAAGCTCTTGGGGAGTGGAACATCCCGCTCCACGCCATTAAGTGTGGTAAAGCTGAAAACTATTGATCTGTCCGACATCTTGGACTTGTCGCTTGTAGCCCTGTCGGCTGCTATTGTCGTATACATCTGCGCATAGTATGCAGTATTGGGCAGCAGGAAGGAGGGGTATCCCTCGGTATTCGGAATGTCTTCAGTACCGCTTCCGGTGTCCCCTTTGAAGAGGTCAAAGGCTTTTATCGTATAGGAAAGCCGGTTCCCAGCCTCAATGATCTGTGAGGACGCAGCGCTCACATATTTTACATGCCTGTATTTTACCGGATAATTGCCCAGAAAGGTATCATCGGCATAGAGCGGTACATCTGAAGAGATTTCCGCCTGATTCGTACTCAGAAGGAAATGATAGTACAGATTGTTTTTGATGGTATCCCAATTAAGCGGCTTGTCCCATGAGATGGTCACGTCCGTGGATTTAACCTTGATTGCCGTACCGGTCGTGGGAGTTACCTGGCCGATATCCAGCGACCTGTCCTGCAGCGCAATTCCCATCGGAAGCGGAGGTCGACTGGTATCCACGGTAAGTATGTACGGCATTGGTAAAGATACGAGCCTGTCAGCGGCACTATCCGATTTTACTACAATTTTGTAAAAAACCTCATTATTCGGGTTAACACCGGTAATGACAGTAACTGCAGCAGAACCGCTGAAATAGGAATCGTCCATGGTTTTTTTGATGGCCCAGTCTCCTTGTATGGCAGGATCATCCGTTGCCTGGACTTCATAAAAGAGTCTTGGCAAATCCAGACTTCCCTGATTGATTTTGTAAATTTTGACGTAAATGTTGTTTGCACTGTCCTTCGTAAGTTGGAACCGTATCGGCGTGCTGGCATAGGATACGTCCCCTGAAAGCAGACTGCCGTTCTGGTCGGAAGGATTGCCGACCGTTATGGCATTAACATTTGCTTTGTCTGTATCCTTGAATATAGGTTTTATATTCATATAGTAGACTGTTCCGGGGTATATGTCGTTATCCGCAAGAACATTAATCCCTGAAGGCGTCGGAACCGTAGAGGTCACATCCGCCCGCCCCCACAGGTCGAAGCCCACAAAACCAAGCGCACTGGCAGTAGTAACCGTCGCCGGTGCAGCGGAGCTGCCTGAAACGGATGCCTGATACACGCCTCCAGCTTGTTGATCCACAATCAGTGCTGCCTGTGCAGAGCCGGAATTGAGCAAATTCAGCTGCGTTGATATGTTCAGTCTGAAGTTCAGTGTTTTCAATTCCCTGCCGTCGTTATATACGGCAGTCAACCGATCCTGCATATATTGCAACTCATCCGCCCTGTTTGCATTGATGAATTTACCGTTATCCGGACCTGCTCCTGAATAGTACGCTTTAGGGATCTTCCAGCTGAGTCTCATCTTTGGCTTCGCACCTATTTCACGCCCTCCGCCTGAGATGGTGTCATAAGTCTGATTGATAGCGCCGGAGGTAAAACTGATGGAGGGAAGGTAGAACAGGAGACCTCTCCCGATCGGGCTTCCGGTCGGATTGCCGCTGCCGTCGACAGCGCCGTATATAACAACACTGATATCATATATATAATCTGCTTCCATTCCGCTTATACTTAACGAACTACCGGTCACAACAGGAGTGGATACCATAAGTATTGCCCCATCCGTCGTCGAATCCGTATCCGGCATATGGTACGAAACCACTGCAGCAGCTGCTCCCGGTAATTGGTTCCACTTAAAGTCCAGCTTGCCGTTTTCGAATTTATCGACTGTTATGGTGACCGGCGTCTCTACCGCAAAAACCCCATATAATGAACTCCCCAGGATACTATATGTCAAAACCGCTACTAGAACCGCAGCAATCGCTCTTCTGATCCGTTTCATCTTCCGTCCTCCAATTATGCCCGATAAATTTTGTTTTTCACGGCTGGTCGTGGCCAAGCAGAGAGTACTCTCCAAAATACTCATCGGCAAAACATTATTGTAAATTAATAGCTAGACCTTCATAATAGAATTAAATTCGTGTTACAGGAGTTTTAGAAAGAAATGAGTAGTGTCATGCTTTTGAGATATGTGCTTCTGGGTTTACTGCTCCTCACAGCGGCAACCGGGGATATCCGGAACTATAGGATAAATAATGTGACCGTGGCAGCCGGTATGATAGCCGGACTTGTTCTGAGCCTTGTTTCCGGGGGTCTGAGCGGCCTTGCATCTTCGATATTTGCAGCAATCCTCCCTGCAATCCTGCTTATCGCATTATTCGCGCTGCGTATGCTTGGGGCGGGGGATATCAAGCTGTTCTGCGCTGCAGGTTCAATGATGGGTGTGACATTCATTCTCCCCGCTATGGCTTTTTCTTTTCTTTCAGGCGGCGTGGCAGCTCTTTTCATCATGCTTGTCCGGGGTAACATAAAGCAGAGGTTCCGGCATATCTCAATATATTTAAAAACAAGTTTTTTCACAGGAAAGTTAAGCCCCTATACCGATTTCAACGATAAGAGCGATGGGGCCAAGTTTCATTTTTCCCTTGCAATTACAGCCGGATGCATTATTCAATCCGTCCTCACGCTTTTTTATTGACAATGATTTGATTTCTCCCGTTCCTGAAGGATTTTCTGACTTCATACCCGCGCATAATCAGCGTATCATAGATCTCATCCGCCTGATGAAAATAATTGTTGCCGATATCAAGTACAAGTGTCTCGCCTGGCTTCAATTCACAGGATATCTCGCTTAATGTGGTATCAATGTTCAGGCTTTCCGCATTGACCGTTTTAGCTTCGTTGTGATAGTTTCCGTCAAATGTATTATCCATTTCACTCTCCATACAGACATCTACGTTGCAGAAATGATTCGATGCGAAAGGCATCAGTATTTCTGCAGAATTAAAGTTAAATAAGTGAAAAAAAGCTTACCTTATTGAATTCTTTTTTCGTTATATAGTATGGTCTTGATAAAGAATATTATTTATCTGAATTCGAAGTTGCCTGTGTATGTTACAGGAACTATTCCTGACGCTCCGGTCCGATTGGCTTTTTTATAGCGCATCGGTTCAAAGAAGATGTCCTGGTTATGGAAACATTTTATACTATTGCTGTGTTTCAACGAGGCTAATCCCCAAAAAAGCCTGCCTCTCGACTATGCATCCGCATCCGGGGCAGGAGAAATGCTCACCACCGGAAAACCAAATCGGTAGCCGCCACCCAGGCTTTTTGCGAATGCAAAAGAGCCATGAAGTTCAGGACATCTTTTACCTCCCTTAATAAACGCTCATGTGCTAGTTATAAATTTGTGATATTCCTATACGACCCGTATTACATGTGATATATTGTTTAGTAGATAATTTTTCTGATCAGGCGGAGAGACGATGACATCAGGTGGTTTAGAAGAAGACAAACTTCAAAAAAACGTCGTACTGATAGGAATGCCCGGAGCTGGCAAAAGCACTGTAGGTGTACTGCTTGCAAAAGCTCTGAAAATGCCCTTCATTGATACGGATTTACTCATTCAACAGAAGGAGAACTGCTATCTGCAGGAACTTATAGATACCCGCGGGTTGGATGAATTTATGAAAATAGAGGAAGGCGTGGTATTGAGCCTGGATGTGGAGAATCACATCATAGCCACCGGTGGAAGCGTTATATACAGTGATTCCGCGATAAAGCACCTAAAGGCTTCCGGTGTTCTTATCTTCCTTAATACAAAAATGTACCAACTGGAACGCAGGCTTAAAAATGCCCATACACGTGGAATTGCAATGAAAAACGGGCAGACGCTTTCAACACTTTACAATGAAAGATTACCGCTGTACAGAAAGTACCTGGATATAGAAATCGACTGTTCCAAAAAACATATTGAAACAATTGTTGAGGAAATAAAAAATAAATTTTTAACTTTATGAATAAAAGGTATGAAAAGGGGTCAATAATAATTGTGACCTCACAAAATACATTTTGACCCCCTTTACATGGTTAGTCGCAAGACTAACCACCTTTTTTGCCCTTTTTCAGTTTTTATTTTCCTTGTACAAAAATTTTTTAAACATAGATCGTAAAAAAAAGGAGACATCTGTGTTAATAGACGTCTCCGAAGGGATCGAAATTTCACTGTACTTTTACCAGTTTCCGGTTTTTGGAGCACTTCTGCCAAATAAAAGGAAGAGACCGCCTAAAACCAATATTGCAGGTATAACAAGCGTGATGTCCACAACTCCGAGGAAAATCCTGAACAGGATGATCAATAGCGAAGCTGCTGCAGTTCCGCCCAGGATGCCTATGGCGATAAGAAGGCCTCTGGGCTTTCCGCTATGGAGATACAGCTGAAAAAGTCCAATGGCTACGCTCAATATGTATACCGGCCAGGTATATGCTGCAAAATGCCAGTTGGTCATTGTTTCAAAAAAGAACAGGAGACCGCAGGTCGTCAGTATGCCGCCAGGCACAAGAAGCCCGGGGGCTCTTAGTGGAATATAGTAAGCAAGTTCAAAGCCTACACCGATCATAAGCACTATCATGGGCCAGAAATCATTCGGGCCGAGATGAAGGAATGAGCCGTTGAACATGTATTTCACCACTAGCAGCAATGCACCTATTATTATCAGAATTCCACCCAGTGCTGAATTATTTCTTTTCATTGATACACCTCCAGAAATGTTTTGTTCTACAACAGATAATACTCCGTGATGAAACATATGTCTGAAATATTTTTTGGAGCATCCTCATCTGAAGGGAACTTGTGGATTACTTATATTCCTTCCTCCGCTGACTCATCCATTTTTTGTTGATAATACACAAAGGCAGCAAACCTGCCTCTGTTTTTTTTGGTGGGTTTTTCCTCAGAACGTCCGTTTTGTGGATATGCCCCTGTGGATAATGTTGATAACTCTGTGCATAACCTGTATTCAGGGCCAGTTGCCTGTGGACTCAATTTACTGCATTGACAAGCTTGTATTTATTTAAAACAGCGAAGTAATGACCATGGTCATCGACAAGCCGACCAAAATCGCTATTGTCAGCCAACCAACCACATTCATCGCTTTTTTGTTGGTATGTTCACCCATAATCTTCTTGTCATTGACAATCAACATCATACAAACCAGTACCACCGGCAGCATGATTCCATTCAGGCGCTGCGACCACAGGGATATCTGTATGAGCGGTGTTCCCGGCAGCAGGATAATGCCCGCACCGATCAGGATGATGATCGTATACAACCAGTAAAACTGCGGAGCCTCTTCCCATGTCCTGTCGATGCCTGCTTCAAAGCCAAAGGCTTCACAAACATAAAACGCTGCCGCGACTGGCAATATGGTCGCAGAAAATATGGACGCCACAAAGAGTCCGAATGCGAACACCTGAGATGCCAGTGCCCCTGCAAAAGGCATTAATGCCTGCGCAGCGACACTTGCGTCCGTAATTTCAGTAATTTGACCGTTCCTGTGCAGTGTCGATGCGCACGATACTATAATAAAAAATGCAACAACGACTGTCGCAATACAACCTACCAGGACGTCAATGACCGTATATTTGTAGTCCTCCGGCCTGAGCTTTTTTTCTATTACTGCCGATTGCATGTAAAAAAGCATCCATGGTGCAATAGTCGTGCCAACCAATCCGACAATCATAGAAATGGTCGAAAAATCAAATTTTATATCGGGACGCAGTATGGATGTGCCGATTTGTCCCCAGTCAGGATGCCCCATTACAGCTGAAATGATGTAGGAAAGAAGTGCAACACTGAATACCAGGAAAATCCTTTCGGCAAATTTATAGGTTCCCTTGACTACAAGGATCCATACGGCAAATGCCACCAGCGGTACGGAGATATACTTGCTCACGCCGAATATCTGCATGCTGCCTGCAACTCCCGCAAATTCGGTTGTGGTATTCCCGATGTCAGTAATCAGCATCCCTATGAAAATGAAGAAGGTCGTTTTAACTCCAGCGTTTTCCCTGATCAGATCGGCAAGTCCCTTGCCGGTCACAATGCCCATACGGGCATTCATTTCCTGTACGATAAACAAGACCAGGAAAGCGGGTATCAAAGTCCAGATCAGATTATATCCAAAGGTCGCACCTGCCACCGAATAGGTTGTTATACCGCCTGCATCATTATCCACACTGCCGGTTATAATGCCAGGGCCGACAATCGCCATGAATATCAGTATTTTTGTCCAAAGTCCGTTTTTTTTAAATTTTGCCATCATGCTGTCACCGCCTTTAAAGCCTTCTTCTCCTTGACTTCAATAGTGTATCTACTACATCGTCGATAATTACCATACCTTGCATAACTGAATGTTCATCTACCACCGGGATGGCAAGAAGACTATATTTTGTGATTATTTCCGCCAGGGTGTTGATTTTATCATGATCGTAGGCAAATATGACTTTAGCATTCATAATTTCCTTCAGCATGACTGACGGCTCAGAAATAACAATATCCCTGAGAGATACCGTCGCAACAAGCTTTTCCTCATCATCAAGAACATATAGATAATAGATGGTTTCAGATTCCGGCTTTATTGTGCGCAACTCCTCAAGCGTCTGCCCAACCGTCAGGTTTTCATTAAAGGAAATGAATTCTGTTGTCATGATGCTGCCCACCTCGTTGTCCGGATATTCCATCAGTTCCCTGATTTCATCCGAGGTGACGCTTTCCATCTCATTGAGCAGTTCTTCCGCCTTATCCTCCTGCATCTCATCCAGGAGGTCCGCCGCCTCGTCAGCAGGCATTAATTCCAGCACATTCGCCGCTCTCTCGGTCGAGATGCTCTCAATGATACTGATTTGGGCATCTGTCTCCAGTTCCTCAAGCACATCCGCCGCCTGCTCCTCGTTAAGGGAGGAGAATATCGCAAGCTGGGCATTGTGATCAAGGTCTTCTATGATATCGGCAAGATCGGATGGATGCATCGTGAGCAGTTTTGAATGTTCTTTTGCAAGTTTGATGCCTGTATGAGAAAATTCTACTGCAGCTACCTCATCCCATAAGATAAGATTGCCGGGTATACTCCAGCCGAATGGCTTTAGCAGACTCTTTAAAGGCTTTGCCACGCCTAATCTCCTCAGAAAACCTTCCGTGCCCACATCAACTGCCACTACATATACCCCGGTAGAAAGAACTGCAAGCCTGATATCATTTACCCGGACCACTTTTCTGCCATCTATGTCGACCAGCTGTTTATCCAGAACATTTTTAGCCAGTTGCTGCATATTATCGGAAAGTCCATCAAATTCAATCAACTCACTGCAAGTAACCACATACTGGCTTTCTGCCTTTTCAATCTGCAGTTTGGAAAAATCGAATGTCCTTGTTCCCTGGCTGTTCTTTACTATCGCTGCTGCAACTCTTGGCCGCACGCTGTTCATATCAACAATGAAATCCCTGATCCTGCCTATATTGCCCTGTCCTGCGCAGATAACCCTGCTCCCCAGTACACGGCTGAGGTAAAATGTTGATACAGTACTCACAATATCACCTCCCAAGAAAATCCCGGAGGGCATCAAGCCCTTTTCCGGGCGCTATCCGCTTACGAATTCGCTTGTTTGCCCAGCTTTGTGAACAAATGGCTGCACAAACAAAAGGAGCCGTCAACGAATGACATGCTCCATAAATACATCAGCACTTACCTTCGTTGAGCTTTGGCACTATACAGCGTCGAGTGTTCTTTCCACAAAGCTACATTAAGTAAAACCTTAATTCGGTAGTACCTGTTGACCCATTGGCGTCTTTCGACATTTCCGGGCAGTAGCGTTTATCTGTATAGGAGCCTCACCTAACATAAGTTTAAAATTATATACTCATATTACTCCTGATTTTGTCCATTTGCAACTGTTTTATGCAAACATTTTATTGTTTAAAAGCTTTATTTCGCGATTAGTAATAATACCGCCGATTTACTCCTGTTCTTTATGTATTTCATAATAAAACCTGCACTACACCCGGAACTTTGATACCAGATTTATAAGCTTATCCGCACTTTTCTTCGACTTGACCACCTGAGAGACCACCTCGGAAGACTTATTGACTATATTTGATGACCTTTCCGCAATATTTGACGTACCCTCTGCACCTTCATTTGCAGCTGATGACACCTCGGCAATCGCTTTGAGCATGTTCTGAATCGAAGCCAGCAACTCCTCGGAGGTTGCACTGAAGTCCATTGTCATATTATTAACTGACGTCGCATCCTCATTATATTGTTCCGTTGCACGAAGCATCAGTTCATAATCTTTTTCCACATCCTTCGAGACAAAACCCAGAAGTTCGTTTGAGTTGAATGCCAGGTTTTCTACCGAAGAGACTACCGTCTTAATGACCTGCTGGATCTGAGTGACCGCCGTTCTTGAATCTTCTGCGAGTTTCCGTATTTCTTCGGCGACTACTGCAAAACCTTTTCCGGATTCACCTGCCCTGGCTGCTTCTATGGCGGCATTCAAAGCGAGAAGGTTCGTCTGCGCTGTAATTTGCATGATTGTATCGGAAAGAGTATTAATATCCTCGACCGACTTGGACTCTTGAATCGCTTGATGAAGCTTTTCACTGGTTTTGTCAAGAATTGCTCTGGCATTCTTCTGTGATTCGCCAAAGCTGCTACTGAGCTCACCTGCTCTTTTGCCTATTTCCGAGGCTATAAACGCCCCCTCCTGAGACCTTGCAGCAATTGATTCTACAGCCGATTCAATCTCAGCTGATGTAGCATTCATTTCCTGAGTAGCGGCAGCCGTCTCTTCCATACCTGCCGACAATTGCTCCGTAGTAGCTGAAACATCCTGGATGCCAGCATTCAGAGCCTCTATGTCATTTAAGGCGACATCTACAGTATCTGTTACCTCCTGCGCTTCCATACGGACGCCTTTTATCACGCCATGGAATTCCTTTTTAAGATTCAGGACGGATCTTGCTATCATCCCGATTTCATTCGATTGTCCGGAAGTCTTCTTAATTCTTTCAGATTCTACGGCGGTCAGATCGAATGCTGCCATATTGCCGACCAGCTCTGTCATTGCCACAATTGGACGTCCGATCCAGAATGAAATTAAGTAGGCAATCATCATGCTTATGATGAAAAATATGATTCCTATAACCAACATAGCAGTCCTTAATTTATTTAAATCAGAAAAAACCGAAACCTCCGGTGCAGTCGTACCGATGGACCAGTCGGTACCGGGCACGGGTGCATATCCCATAAATTTTTTAATACCCTTATATGTATATTCTCCGGTTCCCGTCTCCCCCGAAACCATCTTCTTCTCCAGATTAACAAGAGCTTGGAGGGAAGGGGCTTTCTTAACATTATCGAAATCATTATCCATTTTAACAACCAGGTCATAATTTTCATGGGCAATCTTTGTACCACTCTTACTCAACATGAACGAATACCCATCTTTGGCAAATACAATACTGTTTGTAATGTTACTGAGTGTTTTACCTTCCACGGTAGCCGTCAGGACCCCTTTAATTTCTTCCCCGCTTTTTATGGGAGCAGCCACAACGACTACAACAGAATTGTCATTCACACTGACAACTGGGTCTGATACGTTTGTTTTACCGCCCGCAGCAAGTTTAAAATATTCTCTTGCACTCAGATCCGGGGTCTTCCCATCTGTTGTCAGGCCCTTGCCGTCCATGCCCACAAACGTCATCCTTATGAATCCGTTCCTTTCCCTCTCCTCCTTTAATATTTGCATTCTGGTTTCTGCAGTATTATCCCCTGTCAGTTCATCCATGCCGGCAACCGTATCAACTACCGCCTTAAGCTTGTCCAGTTCCTTTCCTACAGTGATACCGCCCTGTACGGAAAGAAGTTTCAGAGAATTGTCAATACTATTGTGCAAGATCCGTGTGGCATTCAGATCTGCCATAATTCCGATTCCTGCACAAATAATCAGGGATAAAACACCTATTACTAAAATGAGTTGCGCCGTTAAGCCGATCTTTCGATCCTTCTTGCGGTTTAGCATAATTCTGCCTCCTTTAATAAATAGAAATAGTTTCAGCTTATTTCAGCAGCTTGCCGACATCATCCCCCGGGATGGGCTTTGAATAATAGAATCCCTGTACCTTGTCACAATTACAGGTTGCAAGATATTCCATCTGTTCTTTTTTCTCAACGCCCTCCGCAATTACGGTAAGCCCTCTTTGATGTCCTATTTGAATGATGGTTTCTATCATGCCGGTATCTTCGTTTTGAATATCATCCACAAAGCTTTTGTCTATTTTCAGCGAATTTATCGGCAATTGCTTCAGATAACTCAGAGAAGAGAAACCCCTGCCAAAATCGTCAATGGATATCCGGATTCCCAGCTCTCTCAGTTCAGTGAGCTTCTGCAAATTGAGCTCCACTGCTTCCATCAGCCTGGATTCAGTAAGTTCAAGTTCCATGAGTGAAGGATCAAGCCCCGTTTCCGTCAACACATCCCGGACCATCTGGACAAAGTCCGCCTGAAGCAATTGGGTAACAGAGACATTTACGGCAATTGCCAGATTACCCCGGACAGCATCGTTCAGCTTCTTAATGAACCCGCAGGCCGTGAGCATGACCCAACGGCCAATCGGAATAATCAGACCCGTATCTTCCGCCACGCTGATAAATTTTAGCGGAGCAACCAGCCCATGCTGCGGGCTCATCCATCTGATCAAGGCCTCAAAGCCGGTTATCCTGCTGGTATTCAGGTCGTACTGCGGTTGATAATGCAAGATGAATTCATTGTTTTGGATAGCATTGCGCAAACCGTTTTCCATATTGACACGCTGCAGGAATTCATCATTCATGGATTTTTCGAATATGATATGCTTGTGTTTACCATCCTTCTTAGCCTGATACATTGCCATATCGGAGTTTTTCAGCAAATCGTCGATGTTTGCAGCATGCTCGGGGAAGATACTGATTCCACAGCTTGCTGTTATATGGAAGTTGTTCCCGGATACATTGTATGGCGCATCGAAGGAACTCATCGCAGATTGAATCTTTTCATAAAGCTCCTCAAAAGTCCCGAACTGTCTTATGAATATAACAAATTCGTCTCCTTCAAGTCTAGCGATATATTCATTATCTGTCATGCTTGCCCTCAATCTCTTTCCTATTTCAACAAGCAGCTGGTCTCCCATATAGTGGCTGAAAGAGTCGTTCACATACTTGAAATTATCCAGATCCATATAGATTAGTGCGCATTTGTTCATCTTATCAACTCCGGAAAACGCCTTCCCAATCTCATTATAGAATGCTATCCGGTTCGGCAGACCCGTGAGTGAATCCGTATACGCCAATTTCTGTATTGTATGCTCATGTTTTTTGCGTTCATTGATATCCGTTAAGGAACCGGCTGCTCGAATGACTTTTCCGGTATTGTTCAAAACCGCCTTGCCCTTAATGATAAACCATTGGTATTCTCCATTTTTGTGCTTCAATCTTATTTCACACCACAAGGTCGGTTTTAGACCTGCAAAATATGCTTTTGTTTCATTCTCTAACGATAATAGATCTTCCGGATGAATGATTTGATTCATCTCATTCCATCCCGAACCCAACTCGAAAATATGGTATCCCGTCATTTCGTAGAATTTTTCGGAGCAGAACAATTTATCATTTTCAGCGTCCCAATCCCAGATGGCATCATTTGATCCTTCAATCACCAGATGATACCTGTTTTCACTCATCTTTAGCTTGTTCTGTACAGAGTTTAGTTCATCATAATTATTCCTGAGGCCTTCCTCCTTATCCGCTAATTCGTCATAAACTGCAGTAAGCTCATCAAAGCTGTCCTGAAGCCTGTTTTGACTTTCGACTCTGTCAGTGATATCAAGCCCCATAATCTCCAAAGTGTTTTTAGTTTCCTTATCCCCCTTCATACTGCAATATAAGTAGAAAGTGGCACTGCCTGCCCGCTTCAGCGTCAGCTCAAAGCTGGCATTGCTGTTCTGCAGATGTGAACTGATTGTGATGTCCCTGAACTTCTCACACTCCTCTGATGAAAGAAGCTCATAAATATTTTGTATCTTATCATTTTCAATTTGATCGAAATAGTCGAAAAACCTTTCAGCATACTTGTTCTTTGTTATAATTGTGCCATCCAGATCGATCGTGAAGACAATAAGATTGGTAACATCAGTAGCCCTGGTCGAGTTTACCTGTTGTCTTGACAAATCAATTTTTAAACTTCTCGATCTGGAAAACAACAAAGATAAAATAAGTGTTACACACAGTACCGATATGATCAATATTAAAAACACAATATTCAATGATCCCAGGATTTCACTTTTAGGTGATGTAACTGCTATGGACCATCCTGTATCGCCAATCGGGCAGAATCCCATATATTTTGCAATCCCATTATATTCATAGTCGCCGGAACCTTTTTGCCCCAAAACCATTTTTCTCTCGAGCTCAACAAGCTTGTCCAATTTATGGTTCGTCTGATCGTTTTTAAAATTATTATCCTCACTATATACAAGACTTCTGTCTTCATGCGCAATTGTATTGCCCTTCCTGTCAAGGATAAATGAGTTTCCCTTCCTGTTCAGCTTGATTTTATCCGTCATCTGACTAAGAACGTCTGCATTGTATGTCGCATATAAAACGCCTGCAATTTTGCCATCGTCAATAATAGGAATCGCAAATACAATGACCAGAGAACCATCTGCACGGCTTATCAGAGGGTTGGATATGTTCGGCACTCCATTGACTGCTTTTTTAAAATATTCCCTATCACCAATATCCAATTTCACACCGTCTGTAGAGACAGCATTTCCAAGCGTATCCGCAATGCTGAGCCTTTTATAACTTTCCAGCTTCAGCTGCTTCTTCAATTCGTCCAGGCGTTCGGCAACAGGCAAGTCAGTATTTCTAATAATACTGTTTGCAGAGATAGACTTGAGTTCCGATAATCGCCCGTCCAAAAAAACATCTATGGTTTTTGCCCCCTGTTCGGCAAATCGCACCAGAGATTCCTCAACACCGAATATGAGAATTTTTGAGACTGCATAATACATGATGAGACCTATGACCAATGCATAAGCCGCAGTTTGAACGGTATATTTCATTATAGAACTGACTTTCTGAGGTTTGTGAATCTTCAGCAAAACCACCCCTTATTGATAAATAGAATGATCCGCACAATACAAAAAAACAGAAACAATCTGCAACCACATAGGCGATTGCAGATTGCCTTAAGTCACTAACTTCTATTTCGGCTTTTATAGAAAAAAGTTAATCAGACTTTTAATTCTTTCATGCAGTTGACGCAAATATTTTTACTCTTGTAGTTTATGACATCCTTTGCATCTCCGCAGAAAAGACATGCAGGCTCATATTTCTTGAGAATTATACTGGCACCTTCGGTAAAAATCTCAAGTGCGTCTCTCTCCGCAATATCAAGAGTGCGTCTCAGTTCGATAGGTAATACAACTCTTCCCAGTTCATCTACTTTTCTAACGATACCTGTAGATTTCATTCAATCACCCCCTTCCTAAAGTTCAGAAACTTGAAACCGCACATTATCGGATTTAAATTACTGTCAATTTCAATATCTGTTTGATCAGATCCGGCAATTCCTCGATCTTATCCTTGGGCAGATATGCATTACAGCCATTAGCAAAAGCTTCCTTCAATTCCTTTTCACTGACATCCTCGGAAACTATGATAAAAGGCGTTTTTTTACAACTGTCATTTCGTACTTTCAGTGCCCCTAATGCATTGAAGCCTTGCA
This sequence comes from Bacillota bacterium, assembly GCA_023399355.1. GTDB lineage: Bacteria > Bacillota > Clostridia > Acetivibrionales > DTU013 > UBA1305. The sequence goes on from JAEWQC010000141.1 coordinate 47,966, forward strand.
TAACATTGTCGCTTAGAATGATATCCCAATTCCGCCCGTTTAAATTAGAACGAAGCGTCGCACTGGTCGCCGCCACCTGACAGTTTACATAAAGTCCGTTCCTTTTCAGAATTCTGGTAATTATATCAGCGAAGAAAATGGAATCTTCCACAATTATCACATTCAGCATGCTGCCATGGTTCATTCCTCACACACACCATTCTTCCGATAATATAAAAGGCACTACTGTATTTATAATACATTGAATCCATTTATATTTTAATGAATTATTTCAAGTTTTTACCCCGAATAATGTCAGTTTTTTGACATCACAACCATGCAATTCCTGATAACTATTTACAAATATAATCCTCTGTTCCTTGAAATATCCAAAATAACTTTCATTTAACATCCTCGAATCTGTTAAATCCCACCCGGAGGTTGATACGGCATCCGGCTCAGGTCAACAAATTCCGATAAATTCCGGGCACGGATCTCTCTATGACTACGGCACCTGCGGTTCTGGAATAAAACTCTACAGGCCCAGCGCCCCCAATGATTGCATATCCGTAACCTTCCGCTTCCATGGCATGGAGACATTTAAACAGAAGTGCCGCTCCGATTCCTTTTCCTCTATCATCAATACCAACTCCCGTCGGCCCGAAAAAATTCCTGCATGTGGCATCATAGCAGGCAAAGCCGGTTATTCTGCCGTTTTCAACAGCAATATAGCAACTGACGGGATGGTTTGTGAAAGCAACTTCACACTCACTCGCCCATCCGGGGTTGAAGTTCGAACAAATCCATTCGACAATTAAATGTTTTTCAGGAGCAATCGCTCTTCTGACCTCAATACCGCGCTCCCTCATTTTATTATCCGTTTCAGTAATATCAGGCAACTCATATAATTTAACCAGCATATCCGGCAAGGTTATTTTCCTCCTTTTAATAATTCTTCCAAAGGCATGTTGTGAAGAGGACTCCTCCGTCATCCTTCAAATCCTTGAACCATGAGGAATTGCTTCTCTCCTCGCCATAATTCTACTCAATCCATGAAAGGAAGTCAATTACCACCCGATTTAAAAAGCGGACGGAAAAAGGGGACGGCAGACTGTCTGACGGTTCTTGCTTTGAATGTCTGACAGGTTTTGCTATATTATGTAACCCGAATATCTATAACAACATATTATAATACAAAGTTCATTTTATTAGGCAGGTGATTTCTGTGGCAGAGGCGGAAAAAGATCGATGGGGTTTTGGTTGTGGCTTTAGCTGGATCTGGATTATTGTCATTATTATTGTCATTATACTATTGCTCTGCTGCTGCGACCCTTAATGAATCCGGTTCGCAGCTATTTTACCGATTTTTCAGGGATGATTGAACAAATACAGGATGAACCAGAAAGCCCCGGTTTATTGCTGGGGCATTTACATATATTCCCTTGGAAGGATGCCTGTTGTGAACCCGCAATGTGATTGAGGAAAAAATGCGGAAATATGATGGGCTGCTTCAAAAACGGAATAAACTATTAAAGACCGTCATTCAAAAAGATCAATAAGTACAATTACAGGTGCAAAAGGTATGAAAAAAGGGCTTCAAGAAACCTTGAAACCCTTGGCGCGCCCAGCAGAGATCGAATCCACAACCTTCTGGTCCGTAGCCAGACGCCCTATCCAATTGAGCTATGGGCGCATATTGTCGCACCTGAACGGCCAAAATCCAACCGTTTCTATAGTGCATATATATGATAATACATTCCGGCATTAAAATCAACTGTATTTATGTGGATCGTTTTTTATTTCGCCCTGCACGAATAATTCCATTTTTCTAAGGAACCGGGTGTGCTATAATATGATATGGGAATCTCCTGCAAAGAGTAAAACTCTGAATGTACATAGATATGTGAGGTTATTGCATGGTTTTTGACACC